>NZ_CAIZIZ010000239.1 GCF_903933125.1 uncultured Lamprocystis sp.
GGCGTCCCGCCGCGACGGGGCCGGGCGCACAGCCGCAGCGATCGCGGTCACCGCCGCACCGCATCGCGGCGGGACGCCGCTCCCACGGGGGACTTTCATGGGGTGGCTTGATGTTCCTTCCATGGCCGTTAGCCGGTCGACATCGCGTCTGCGTGGCCCTCGTCCGAAAGCCTCAACCTCCAGTGCACGACGTCCCAACTCTGGCCGGAACGATGATTGTCGGTCCCCGTGCATGGTGCTCCAAGCCTTTCCAACGCTTGGCGACTTTGTACGCCCAAGCGACGGAGCGAATCGAAACCCGATCGGCAGCGGGCTGCTCATGCCTGACTTGAATCGCCTCTCCGATTACGACAACGACAACGACAACGACAACGACAACGACAACGATTGTATTCGTTGTTTAACTTACTTGTGGCTCGTTGCTCGGCTCAGTCCAGGCGCACCTGCACCCGGGCCACCACCGCCAGCGCCTTGGCCTTGGCCTCGGCGATGTCCTGACCGCGCGCCAGGGCGACACCCATGCGGCGGCGCCCGCGCACTTCGGGCTTGCCGAAAAGGCGCAAGTCGGTGCCCGGCTCCGCCAGAGCGGCAGCCAGATTGCCGAAGCGCGGGCGGTCGGATTCGCCCTCGACCAGGAGCGCCACTGAGGCGGCCGGGCCGAGTTGGCGGATCTCCGGAATCGGCAGCCCCAGGATGGCGCGTACGTGCAGGGCGAACTCCGACAAATCCTGCGAGATCAAGGTCACCAGACCGGTATCATGCGGGCGCGGTGAGACCTCGCTGAAGATGACTTCATCGCCGCGCACGAACAACTCCACGCCGAAGATCCCGCGCCCGCCCAGAGCTGCGGTGACCCGGCCGGCGATCTCCCGCGCCCGCGCCAGCGCGTCCGGGTTCATCGGCTGCGGCTGCCAGGACTCGCGGTAGTCGCCGTCCTCCTGACGGTGGCCGATGGGTTCGCAGAAGCTGGTGCCGTCGCGATGACGCACGGTGAGCAGGGTGATCTCATAGTCGAAGGGAATGAAGCCTTCAACGATGACCCGTCCGGCGCCGCCGCGCCCGCCACCTTGCGCATAGTCCCAGGCCGGACCGATCGCATCAGGGGTGCGCACCAGACTCTGGCCCTTACCGGACGAGGACATGATAGGCTTCACCACGCAGGGCAGACCGATCGCCTCGACCGCGGCGGCAAAGTCGTCCGGGGTATCGGCGAATCGATAGGTCGAGGTGGGGATGCCCAGATCCTCCGCAACCAAGCGGCGAATCCCCTCGCGGTTCATGGTCAGGCGCGCCGCCCGGGCGGTCGGGATGACGGTGAAACCCTCGGCCTCCAAAGCCACCAGCGTCTCGGTGGCGATGGCCTCGATCTCCGGGACGATGTAATCCGGCCGCTCCCGTTCGATCACGCGCCGCAGTTCCGCGCCGTCCAGCATGGAGAAACTGTAGGCACGGTCGGCCACTTGCATCGCCGGGGCATTGGCGTAGCGGTCGCAGGCGATGACTTCCACGCCCAGGCGTTTCAGCTCGATCACGACTTCCTTGCCAAGCTCGCCGGCGCCACACAACAGCACCTTCGTGGCCGTGGCGGAAAAGGGGGTGCCAATCGTCGGCATTGGTCTCTCTCCAGTTGATGCAGTCCGTTGGTCGCGGACGATTTGGGACGACAATGTGAGGCTACGGCGATTGACGGAAATCGCCTAAGGCTCAATACCCAGGGCGCGCAGCCGCGCGGCCAGACGCTCCGCCCGATCGTGCTCCTGCTGCGCGCGCTCCCGCTCCTGCCGCGCCTGTGCCGCCTCCTGTTCGGCCCGAGCGGCGGCCTGCTCGGCCCGAGCGTCGGCCTGGTCGGCGCGGCTGCGCTCCTGCCGCGATTGCGTGGCTTCCTGGTCAGCGCGTTCGGCCTCCCGCAGGGCGCGTGCAGCCTCCCGCTCGGCGCGCGCCGCCTCTTGATCAGCACGTGCACGTTCCTGCCGGGCGTGCGCAGCCAGCTCCACCGACGTCCGGAACGGCCGCCCTTGGGGGTCGAAGATGTCCAGCGATGCGCCGCTCAACGCGAAACGGATCCCAAGCCGCGGGCTGGTCCAGCCCTTGAGGTGCGACACACGGTGTAACCGCCCGCTCTGGCGCAGCCAGACCTCCAGGGTGTTGGTGGGCGGATCGTAGACGTAATATTCCTCGACCCCGTAGGCATCGTAAAAGGCCAGCTTATCCGCCATCTCCTTGACACTGTTCGCCGGCGAAAGGATTTCAAAAACCACCTGGGGAGCGATCCCGCCCTCTTCCCATTGCTTGTAGCAGCGGCGAAACCCCTTGGGGCGGCCGATCGCAACCATCACGTCCGGGGCCAACGGACCGGTGACACGGCGGTCGGGCACCGGGTACCAGAAGAGGTTGCCGGCGACGAAAACCGCGGGATCGGCAGCGAAGAGAATTTCCAGATTCTCCTTGATCTTCACCAACCATTCATACTGCTCGGTGTTCTCCGCCATCGGTTCGCCGTCGCTCTCGGGGTAAGGGTCATCGGGGTCGAAATGCGAGAGGGGATTCATCGGTCAGGTCCTCCTCAGGGTTAGTCGAGCCGGTAATGTTTTTCCACCGCCTCCAGCACCTCCCAGGTACAGGCGAGTCCAGCCGGGAAGCGGATCAGATCGCCGCGGCGGAACTCTTGGGGCACGCCGCCCTCGGGGGTCACCAGAAAACGGCCGCGCAGGACATAACAGGTCTCCTGCTGGGTGTAACGCCAGGGAAAGATCGCCGGCTCCCGACGCCACAGGGGCCAGCCTTCCACGCCAAGAACGTCGAGTTTGGCGGGTGATGGCTTGTGTTCCACCAGGATATCAAGGTCGTTCATGAAGGTGCACTCCGGCAGCAGGCGCGGCACTGACTGCCGCGCGATGTGTAGAATAGGGCGCGGGAGACTGCCGCGGCCGGTTGCCCGGCAGGTTAGACGGCACCCCACCGATGCCGCAAGGGGAAAACCTGCACCTTGGGCGATTGCCGGAGCGTCCAGGACGCAGGTTCCGGCGCTGCCGACCGGGCCGGGCCGGCCGCCCCTTGCGATCACGCGAGACCGGCCCCGGCACCAGGCGGGCTGCTACAATTCAACCCGGTGCTTGTGCAGTTGCGACCGCTGAAGGACACTGAACATAATGACTGAACGACTCGATGCTCTCGCAACCCGCCTTGGGACGCTGCTCATGGCCCGCGGACTGCGCCTGGTCACGGCCGAGTCATGCACCGGAGGCTGGGTCGCCAAGGTGGTGACTGACGTCGCCGGCAGCAGCGCCTGGTTCGATCGCGGCTTCGTCACTTACAGCAACGCCGCCAAGGAGGCCATGCTGGGGGTCCGTGCCCCGACCCTGGAGGCCAGCGGCTCGGTCAGCGAACCCGTGGTCCTGGAACTGGTGGCCGGGGCTCTCGAACGCAGCCAGGCCCAGGTGGCGGTGGCGGTCAGCGGCATCGCCGGACCCGGCGGCGGCAGTGAAGACAAACCCGTGGGGACGGTCTGGTTCGCCTGGTCGATTCCGGATGGCCCACCCTGGACGCGGCGCCTGCAATTCGCCGGTGATCGCGATGAGGTGCGCCATCAGGCGGTGCGGTTCGCCTTGGAAGGCCTGATCGAGCGGCTGGCGGGTCAGAGCCGCTCAGATGGCTGAACGCCCAGGCTCAAGTTCTGTCGGACGTGAATGCGCTGTGCGATAATCCCCGACTTTCCAGGCCCTGGACATTTTCCCCCGGCGTGATGGGCGCACCCGGCGACCGGACCGGACCAACGGAGACCCGATGGACGAGAATCGCAAAAAGGCTTTGGCCGCGGCCCTGACCCAGATCGAAAAGCAATTCGGTAAGGGCTCGGTCATGCGGATGGGCGACGTAGGCGCCGTGCGCAACGTCGAAGTGGTCTCCACCGGCTCACTCGGCCTGGATCTCGCGCTCGGCATCGGCGGACTGCCGCGCGGCCGGGTCGTCGAGATCTACGGGCCGGAATCCTCAGGCAAGACCACCCTCACCCTGCATGTGGTCGCCGAAATCCAAAAGCTCGGCGGCACCGCCGCTTTCGTGGATGCCGAACACGCGCTGGACCCCGGCTATGCCCAGAAGCTCGGCGTCAACATCGACGAGTTGCTGGTCTCGCAGCCCGATACCGGCGAACAGGGGCTGGAGATCACCGACATGCTGGTGCGCTCCGGGGCGGTGGACCTCGTGGTGGTCGACTCGGTGGCGGCCCTGACCCCCAAGGCCGAGATCGAAGGCGAGATGGGCGACTCTCATGTCGGGCTGCATGCGCGCCTGATGTCCCAGGCGTTGCGCAAACTCACCGGCAACATCAATCGCTCCAACTGCCTGGTGATTTTCATCAATCAAATCAGGATGAAAATCGGTGTGATGTTTGGCTGCTTCGACTATCACGCGCGCGTCGTCCTGGCTGACGGCTCGACCGAGAAAATCGGAAAAATCGTCAACCAGCGGCGCGCGATCGAGGTCCTGTCCATGGACCCGCAGACCGGTTTGATTACACCCAAACGGGTCATCAATTGGTTCCGCAACGGCGAAACCGAAGAATGGCTGTCGTTCGAAGTGGCCGCCGGAGGCGGGTCCGGTCGACGCAAGTTCACGTGTACCGCCAACCACAAAATCTTCACCCCGCGAGGTGAGCGCCCGGCCGGTGAACTCCAAGTCGGCGATGAGGTCATGACGGCGATCCGGCACTATGACCTGACGGAGGACCAGCATCAGTTGATCCTTGGCGGCGTGCTGGGTGACGGCTCGCTGCGGTTCGCCTCGGAACACAATGTGGCCTTTCGCGTTGGTCACGGCGACCGCCAACGCGACTATTGTGAATGGAAGCGCGACATGTTGGCCCCATTCTCACACGACATCGGCCCGACGGGTAACGGGATCGGATTCGACACGATCCCAATGGCGCAATTTGCCGTCTTGCACCGTCAAGCCTACGGCGAGCGGGGCCGCTGCGTCAGCGACTCGATGCTGGCCGCGCTGGATGCCCGCGCCGTCGCCGTCTGGTATGGCGACGATGGGACCTTCTCGGGTAGCTTCGAAAAATGGGGCCACGGCAAGGCCGAGATCGGTTGCGTCAGTCTGTCGATGGAAGACAAAGAACGTCTTGCCGAGCGTCTTGATCAGCTTGGAATGGGACGCCCAACGGTGCAGGCACGCGCTCTGCTGTTCAGCGGCGAGCGTACCCACAAACTTCAGGAACAGATTGCGCCCTTCCTGCATCCCTCGCTGGACTACAAGTTACACCCCGGCCTGCGCGGGCGTTTCCAATGGCAGCCGGACCAGTCCGACGCCCACCTGAACGGCCATCGTTTAGCCGCGCGGACGCGGCTGGCCGCGGCACCCATGCAGATCACCAGCAAGCTGTTGCGTCCGGCCAAGCCGCGCCACCGCACCCGCTTCGACTTGGAGATCGAAGGCAACCACAGCTACTTCGTCGATCACGTTGCAGTTCACAACTCCCCGGAAACCACCACCGGCGGCAATGCCCTCAAGTTCTACGCCTCGGTGCGCCTCGACATCCGCCGCACCGGCAGCATCAAGAAGGGCGACGAGGTCATCGGCAACGAAACCAAGGTCAAGGTGGTCAAGAATAAGGTCGCGCCGCCGTTCAAGCAGGCCGAGTTCGACATCCTCTATGGCGAGGGCATCTCGCGCGAGGGTGAGATCGTCGACCTCGGCGTGGCCGCCGGCATCGTCGACAAATCCGGCGCCTGGTACAGTTATCAGGGCAACCGCATCGGCCAGGGCAAGGACAATGCCCGGATCTTCCTGCGTGAAAATCCGGATTTGGCCAAGACCATCGAGGCCCGGATCCGCGAGCAGTTGCTCCCGCGCCCAGCCGACGATGCGCCTGTCGCCGACCCGCTCGAGGCCGCGGAGCTCGAACCCTGAGCGCGCAGGCCCTGACCGCGTCGGATGACGCGCCGACGCCCGCGGCGACGGTCGAGGTCGAATCCCGCGCGCTCAAGCTGCTTGCCACCCGTGAGCACTCCCGGCTGGAGCTTGAGCGCAAGCTGGCGGCCCGCGGATACCAGACCGATGTCATTGCCGCGGCACTGGACCGGCTGATCGCGCAAGGTGCGCTCGACGAGGCCCGGCTGGCCGAGGTCTATGTGTCCGAGCGGGCGCGCAAAGGCTTTGGTCCGCTGCGCATCCGCGCCGAACTGCGCGACAAGGGCCTTTCAGACGCGGCCATCGACCCCCAATTGCACGCCATGAATGACGCATGGCCGGCCTTGCTGACACAGGCCCACGACCGGCGCTTTGGGCCGGCCCCACCGACCGATCATGCCGACCAGGGTCGGCGCGGGCGCTTTCTGGAAAGCCGCGGATTTCCCGCCGAGCTGATCCACCGCCTCCTGCGTCGGCACGACTGACCGATCCGCTTCCGCGGTCCATTCGAGTAGCTTTCATGACCACCAGTTCCGACCTGCGCGCCAGCTTCATCGACTACTTTGCGCAACAGGGCCATCAGCCGGTCGCCTCCAGCCCGCTGATTCCAGCCAATGACGCAACGCTGCTGTTCACCAACGCCGGCATGGTCCAGTTCAAGGACGCCTTCCTTGGCCGCGAACGCCGTCCCTATACCCGCGCCGTGACCTCACAGCGCTGTGTCCGCGCCGGCGGCAAGCACAACGATCTGGAGAACGTGGGCTACACCGCCCGCCACCACACCTTCTTCGAGATGCTGGGTAACTTCCGCTTCGGTGATTATTTCAAACGCGAGGCCATCCACTACGCCTGGGACTACCTGACCCGCGTGCTGCGCCTGCCGCCCGAGCGGCTGTGGTTCACCGTCTATACCGAAGACGACGAGGCCGCCGCCATCTGGCTCGACGAGATCAAGGTCGACCCGCAACGCTTCTCCCGCTGCGGCGCCGCGGACAACTTCTGGTCCATGGGCGACACCGGTCCCTGCGGCCCTTGCTCCGAGATTTTCTATGACCATGGCCCGGCGATTGCCGGCGGGCCGCCCGGCTCGCCGGACGCGGACGGCGACCGTTACGTGGAGATCTGGAACCTGGTCTTCATGCAGTTCAACCGCGCCGCCGACGGCACCCTGACACCCCTGCCCCGGCCCTCGGTCGACACCGGCATGGGCCTGGAGCGCCTGGCGGCGGTCATGCAGGGAGTGCACAGCAACTACGATATCGACCTGTTCGTGAAGCTGATCGCCGCCGCCGCCGCCATCACCGGGTGCGCGAACCCCGCCGACCAATCCTTGCGCGTCATCGCCGATCACATCCGCTCCACCGCCTTCCTGATCACCGACGGCGTCACCCCCGGTAACGAGGGTCGCGGCTATGTGCTGCGCCGCATCATGCGCCGCGCCATCCGCCACGGGTATCGTCTCGGCTGCACCGCACCCTTCTTCTATCGGCTGGTCGCGCCGCTGGTCGCCGAAATGGGCGACGCTTATCCCGAACTGCGCACCGCCCAGGCGCAAGTGGAGCGGTTGGTGCGACTGGAGGAGGAGCGCTTTGCCGAGACCCTGGCCAATGGCATGGGTATCCTCGAAACAGCCATCGCCGGGCTCGCCGACGGCCGTATCCCCGGTGAGACGGTCTTCAAACTCTACGACACCTACGGCTTCCCCACGGATCTGACCGCAGATATCGCCCGCGAGCGCGGCCTGACACTCGACATGGAGGGCTTCGAGCGCGCCATGGATGCACAGAAGGACCGCGCCCGCGCCGCCAGTCAGTTCGGAGCGGGCCAGGACGTCGCCATCGACATCCAAGGCCAAACCGAGTTCTGCGGTTACGACTACCTGCATGAAACCGCGACCGTGGTCGCGCTCTATCGGGACGGCCAGTCCTGCGATGCGCTGGATGAGAGCCAGGACGGACTGGTCATCCTCGACCTCACCCCCTTCTACGGCGAGTCCGGTGGTCAGGTCGGCGACCGCGGCTGGCTCACCGGTGAGAGCGGGCGTTTCGAAGTGGCCGATACCCAGAAAAAAGCCGAGGGCGTTATCTATCATCTGGGGCGGGTCGTCATCGGGCAGCTCAGCGTCGGCGACAGCGTCGCGGCGCAGGTGGATGACACGCGGCGTCACGCCACGGCACTCAACCACTCGGCCACCCATCTGTTACATGCCGCCCTGCGTCAGACCTTGGGTGATCATGTACAGCAAAAGGGCTCACTGGTCGGCCCGGAGCGGCTGCGCTTCGACTTCTCGCACTTCGAACCGGTCACCCGCGCGCAATTGCTCGCGATCGAGCGTCTGGTCAATCGCGAGATCCGCAAGAATCATGTGGTCGAGACCCGGATCATGGATCTGGAGGACGCCAAGGCGACCGGCGCCGCGGCCCTGTTCGGCGAGAAATACGGCGACCAGGTGCGGGTGCTGCGCATGGGCGATTTCTCCACCGAGCTCTGCGGCGGCACCCACGTCAAGGCCGTCGGCGACATCGGTCTGTTCAAGATCGTCGGCGAAGGCGGCATCGCCTCCGGGGTACGGCGTATCGAGGCCATGAGCGGCGCCGGCGCACTGGACTGGGTCGAGGCGGATGAGGACCGGGTGCTGCGCCTGGCCGGGCTGCTCAAGGGCGGACGCGACGACCTCGACGATCGGGTCGCAACCCTCATCGAACGCGGCCGGACCCTGGAAAAGGAGCTGGATCAGATCAAGTCGCGGCTGGCGAGTTCAGCCGGCAAGGATCTCGCCTCCCAGGCGGTGGCGGTCGGCGGGATCAAGGTCCTGGCCGCGCGGATCGACGGCGTCGATCCCAAGGCGCTGCGCGAGACCCTGGATCAGATTAAGGATCAACTCGGCTCCGCCGTCGTCGTCCTGGCCAGCACGGCGGACGGCAAGGTGAGCCTGGCGGCCGGCGTCACCAAGGACCTGACCGATCGGCTCAAAGCCGGCGACCTGATCCGCGAAGTGGCCGCCAAAGTCGGCGGCAAGGGCGGCGGTCGACCCGACATGGCGCAAGCCGGCGGGACCGACCCCGCGGGTCTGCCGGCCGCCTTGGGGCTGGTGGAGGATTGGGTCCGGCAGCGGCTGGCCTGACCTCCAGGATCAGCGCACCACACAATCAGGTTTTCTAGCATGACTCATTTCCCGTTGCAGCAGAGATTTTGATGGCTTTGATCGTACAAAAATATGGCGGCACCTCGGTCGCCAACAGCGAGCGCATCCGCGCCGTCGCTGACCGCGTCAAGCGCTGGCGCGACCAGGGCAATCAGGTCGTGGTCGTGGTCTCCGCCATGTCCGGGGAGACCGATCGGCTGATCGGGCTGGCAAAGCAGGTTCAGGAGCAACCGCTCCCGCGGGAACTGGACGTCCTGCTCTCCACCGGCGAGCAGGTCACCATCGCCCTGCTGACGATGGCGCTGGATGCCCAGGGCTGCCCGGCGCGCTCCTATACCGGCGCGCAGGTCCACATCCTCACCGACAGCACCCACAACAAGGCGCGCATCCGCGACATCGACGCCGCCCGCGTGCGCGCCGACCTGGATGCCGGCCGGGTGGTCGTCATCGCCGGGTTCCAGGGCATCGATGCGCAGGGCAATATCACGACACTCGGGCGCGGCGGCTCGGATACCTCAGCGGTCGCCATCGCCGCCGCCATCAAAGCCGATGAGTGCCAGATTTACACCGATGTGGACGGCGTCTACACCACCGACCCGCGCGTCGAACCCAAGGCCCGCAAGCTCGATCGCATCACCTTCGAGGAGATGCTGGAGATGGCGAGCCTCGGCTCCAAGGTCCTGCAAATCCGCTCGGTGGAATTCGCCGGGAAATATCGGGTCCCATTACGCGTGCTCTCCAGTTTCGACGAGGGCGCGGGCACGCTGATCACATTTGAGGAAGACACCGTGGAAGACGCCAAGATCGCCGGCATCGCCTTCAGCCGAGACGAGGCCAAATTGACCGTCCTGGGCGTGCCGGATCAGCCTGGCGTCGCCCACAAGATTCTCGGGCCGATCGCCGATGCCAACATTGAAGTCGACATGATCGTCCAAAACATTGCGCCGGATGAGACGACCACCGACTTCACCTTCACGGTGCATCGCAATGACTTCGACCGCGCCCTGGACTGCCTCAACAAGACGGCCGCGACGCTGTCCGCACGCCAGGTACTCGGCGACAAGCGCATCGTCAAGATCTCGCTGGTGGGCGTGGGGATGCGCAACCATGCCGGCATCGCCAGCACCATGTTCGGTGCCCTGGCGCGCGAGGGAATCAACATCCGCATGATCTCCACCTCCGAGATCAAAATCTCAGTCGTGGTCGATGAAAAATATCTGGAGCTCGGGGTGCGCTGCCTGCACGACGCCTTTGAACTCGACCGCGCGCATCAGGCGGCCTGAGCCGTTGGCGAGGGCGGTGCGGGAAGCGCGTCACGCTTTTATGGCCTAAACGCATCTTTTTGACTGAGAGATGTCATGGAATTGCAGCAAACGCTTGGGCTCAGCCTAAGCTATTGTTAGAATCCCAAGTGGGGGTAGTGCGCCCCCTGCTTGGTCTGGGTGTGGTTGGTGCCCGCGCAACCCGGCGCGGATGACTGCCGCGGTTACGTCCGGGCGCACCACGTATGTCGGATAAAGGAACGAAGGGAGAAAGCAACAATGTTGATCTTAACTCGCCGGGTCGGCGAGACCCTTATGATTGGTGACGAAGTCACCGTGACAGTCCTTGGCGTAAAAGGCAACCAAGTCCGCATCGGCGTCAACGCCCCGCGGGACGTCGCCGTGCATCGCGAGGAGATCTACGAACGCATCAAACGTGAGCAAGCGGAAGCTGGTCACGGGCCCGCGCCCGGCACCGGCGATGAGGCCGCCGCGCCAGAGTAACTGGTAAGCGAACTCTAACCGCGCTATAATGTCGGACTCGTATCTTGCGAGTCCGATTCGCCCGGTTGGCGATGGTTCCGATCTTCCGGAATCCACCGCCGACCCCAGGGACCTTATCCGACAAGGAGACGGCCGTCGCAAAGCAGTGGGCACCGCGTTGGTTCGAAGATTTTTTGGAGAGATGGCCGAGCGGCTGAAGGCGCTCCCCTGCTAAGGGAGTATGGGTCAAAAGCCCATCGAGGGTTCGAATCCCTCTCTCTCCGCCATTTTTTGGAAAACTGGCTTGCTTATCAGCCGCTTACAGTAATACGCCCCGTTAGTCTCCCCGTTTGGCCCCCCTTCGCGCATTCGTCTGAGCGGTTTTGCCGTTCGTCGGGCCGCTGAGCGGTAGGATCGAGAGTCCGCCAACTACGCGAGGGGAACATGCCATGACCGCAGAGATTGAAAGTCTGGTCCTTGAGCAGCTGCGCGCGATCCGGGCAGACATTGCCGACCTCAAGCGGGAAGTCACCGGCAACAGCGTTCAGTTATCCGCAATGGGGCAACAACTGGCGGGACTGACCGCGGCGGTCTACGCGGGCAAGTCCGACATTGACGAGATCAAGCGGCGGTTGGACCGGGTTGAACGGCGGCTGGAACTGAGCGAGAGCCATTGAGCGGTAGGCCAGTGCACCGAACTCCAGGGCGAGCGGGCCGCGTACCTTGTGCGTACTGCGCATACCATGCGTATCACATACCGCGGTCTTGCCCGTCAACCCGGACAAAGGGGATGGTCATGATCGCCATACCTTGCCACGGAAGCGCGTCCAGAGGTCTGCGTTCAGCGCCGATCCTTGGCGAAGGGCCGCCCGTGCTCCCACCAACCCGATAACGTCGGGGGTCGTCCCCGTGCGCGGGGTTCATCCTGCTTGGATGAATTGAGCGGAATCAAGGGTGTCGCTCATGTCACAACTGTGGGCGAGTTCTGACACGCGGGCCGGGCAATCCCGTAACGGTTACGGAAAAGGCGACCGGTCAATCAGATGCCGCAGGATCGCAATCAGCCGCTCAGAGTCAAACTCAAACTCGTCCAGTGCCGCGGCGACCATGACTGCCTCGGCGCGGTCAACCGGGCGCAGTTCGCGCAACAGGCGTTCGGCATACTCATGGCGGGCCTGGACAAGCAGCGTCTCGTCGTCCCAAAGCTCCCCCGGATACCGGGTCGCGCGAGCATGGCGTCGAACCCGGTAGAGCCATCGCCAGTACCGCAGTTCCGCGATGACTTCACTGAGGGTGATCGGGTTGACCGAGCCCGCAAAGACCTCCACCAACTGCAACGGCGTCCAGCGCCAATGATCGCCATCCGGCAGCACGGCGGGCGAGGTGGCTTGAAGCATCTGCTCGGGCGGGGTGTGGGGGCCTCGGCGGCTTCGTATGAGCCAAAGACCGCCAGGGCAACGGCGTTCCATGTAATGCGCTCGCGTGCCCGTTCAGCGTGCCGCTCGATATTCGCCGCGTCGATCCTGCCGAAAGCGGCTTGCATCGGGTGCGCACCTTGGGCCAGTAGGAGCTTGGCGTACCGATCTTCCAGCGTCTTAGCTGGGGTGGTGATCCGCTGCGCACCCTCAAGCGCCCGGTCCAGGGTCGCAACGTCGGTGGCGTTCTTGCAGACCTGGGCAAGCCACAGTGCCGTGTCAACCTCTAGGTCGAGGGTTGTAAAGGGAGACTTCAGAACTGCTGAGTCTAAACAGGCCTTCATAATCGTTCCGGCCACCCCCCGCTACGCCGCCATCGGCAGGAGCGAGAGCGGCTTGGGTGGGCGGGGTCGTCGGCGCGCTGGCGGCGGGGGTAGCGGCATCCGCTGGAGCACCTGCGCGAACAACGGGCGTTGAGCGGATGATCGGGTTCCCCGTGTCTGCGCTACAGTCGCGCCCGGCAGGACCTTCGATCATGTTCCGTTACCCTCGGTTGGTTTGCACTTCCATGGGTACGCAATTTCGCGGGTCCTGCCACTCCCCCGCAGGCGATTAACCAATCCTTAGGCTGGGTCTTGGCCGGATTTATGACCAATGCCTCTAAACGGGTACTACAGTGTGCTTAAACCAGATTTCTTTGCTATAATTATTGAGTAGTTAAGCGTCGCGCCGGAGCCCTTTACGTGTATAAAGCAAGAAACAGTAATTTTGTGTGAAATGCTTCCGTTTACACTCGACTTCAAGAAAATCGCCGCCCGCATCCCACTCTTCGACCTCCTCGCGCCGATCCTGCTGGGTTTATTGGCGTTTATTTATATATTCGACGTATCGCTCCTTGATCCGACCAATGTTGCCTGGCTGATGGTTGGCGATCTCGGCCAGCACTTTACGGGGTGGCACGCCTTCCGTTTCGACACCTGGCGGTTTCCGATCACGACCACGACGCTGATCGCCTGGCCCATCGGCATTCCGATCGTCTTTACCGACTCAAACCCGTTGCTTGCTCTCGCCCTAAAACCGCTCAACTCGTTTCTTCCGGAACAGTTTCAATATATCGGACCATGGTATGCGCTGTGTTTTGTACTGCAGTCGTTTTTTGCGTATCTCCTGGGATTTAGAATTTCAAAGAACCGCGCATTTGCGATCGCAACGGCGTTGCTGTTTCTACTTTACCCACCACTATTAACACGGTGGGGCCACGACACCTTGATGGCACACTGGCTAATTCTCTGGGCAATCGGCCTGTACTTCCCTCCGGCGTCAAGCGCAAGAGAAATTAGCATCCGCGCACAAGTTATTGCAATAATATTGCTTTCCGCCGCAATCCACTTTTATCTAACGATCATAATTCTACCGCTGACCATCGGAGCCATCGTTTTTGAACCCGACAGCACCATTCAAAATCGCCTTGGAACCAAGATCGTTAGCGTATTCATGGCACTCCTACTGCTGTTCGGCGAGATGGCATTGCTTGGTTATTTTTTCCTCGACTCCACGGGCAGCGCGGGATTCGGATATTGGTCAATGAATCTCAATGCGCCTTTTAATCCGGGGGACTCATCCTATTTTTTACCCTCGTTGCCGAGAGGCCCTGGGCAATACGAAGGATACCAGTATCTGGGTGTCGGCGGATTGATGATACTGATAATCGCGTGCGGACTTCTCGTGTACGCCACACTCTCTAGAGACCACACCCTTTCTCCAATCTTGCACCGCACGCGTTTCTTGATGCTTTACATGCTCGTAATGACCCTGTTTGCCATCTCCTTGCCGGTCACGTTCGGAGACCGCGTCATCGTCGCCTTCACGCTGCCGGAACACATTAATTACGCGCTGGGCGTCTTTCGGTCGAGCGGACGCTTCTTCTGGCCGGTGGCCTATCTGCTTTTTGTCGGCGCACTCGTTGTCATTTGGCGACGTGCCCGTCCGATTGCCGTTCCGCTTCTCTCGATCTTGTGCCTCGTCCAATTCATCGACCTGATGCCGCTGCGCGCCGCACTTAGCAGTGCGTTCGCTCGGGAGCAGGTGTATGACGAGTTAGGACCCACGCTCAAGTCCTTACTCAGCGATTCTGACGCCATCCATGTGGATGGCCCTTGGGAAAAAAAGCAATCTGCCGTGAATCGAGCCGTCTTGCTTGGGGCACCGCGAGGCGTCCCCGTTATCCCGGTCTACAGTGCAAGATCTCACCTTGACCTCGGTGCTTGGGAGAACGCGTTCAGAGAGCAACTGGCGCGCGGCGCCGCATCGACGCGCAACATTCTCGGTATTTATCCTTCCGGCTGGGATGTCTGCGCTCCAGGTCGATTTTTCTTAACCATCGGCGATTGGGCACTGATGCTCCCCGAGCGCACTGTCGACTCCGCTGCAATTCGTTATACCGCCGACCAGATTGCGCGAGCGTCGGCGCCGAATCCCGAGCAGTTGATCGTCGGTTGCGGATCGGACTGCGCTTTGTTGATTGCCGCCCAAGACGAAGCATCTGCTTCGCTGCCCCCCGCATTTGTCGATGCGTTGCGCATGACCGGAAACGGAATCGATCGTATGGGGTTCCGGGATTCTTACCTTACAGTCATTGAGAACGGCGTTATGCGGCACGAAGATTTCGGTCAGCGCGCCCTGAACCATACAACCCGCGTTTTCGGGCGGGAGGTCGCGATAGAGAGCGCCGGAAATACATCCGGGGATCGATCATCTATTAAGGTTGACGGCGTTGAATACTCACATCAACGCCGCGGACTAAATGTAGTATTGATCGCCCCGGACAAACCAATAAGCGCCTTCAGCTATGACACGCATGCTGGAGTCTGCAAATAAATTCCCCCGTCTTCCCGAGAGTAGTATCAAGCACGCCGCGCCCCGGCTGTCGGCAACTCGAGGCGTTTGAATGCACACGCGAGGCTTCAGGATTCAGTCCGTGAAGAACGAACTATGTTTAAATCGATCACGACAATTCTGCATAGGGTCGCGACCTTCGGAATCGTGGGAGCAATCGGAACCCTAGTGCATTATTCGGCACTAGTGCTCCTGGTCGAAATCGGCCTACTTGATGCCGTCGCGGCAACGACAGTCGGTTTCGCGCTTGGCGCCATCGTGAACTACTTGTTGAATTATCGTTATACGTTCAACAGCACGAAGCAACATCGTGACTCTGGACCTAAATTTGCTTTGATTGCAATTGCCACCGGACTGTTGAACACACTAGTTGTCCACGCGGGTGTTGACAGTCTCAGATTCAATTACCTCCTCGTCCAGGTGGTCGCCACCGGAATTGTCTTTCTACTCAATTTCATCTTGAATAGTGTCTGGACCTTTCACGAGAGCGATGCGCTATGAGCCTTGAGTATCCCGATTCGCTCTACACTTTATCCGCTCCGAACGGCGTGGCCCCGGTCAAGGAGCCGCCAACGCTTTCCGTGATCGTACCCGCATACAACGAGGCCGAGGTGCTCGACGAGCTTCATCGACGTCTCGCGTCCGTGATCGACGCACTTGGCGTCACCGCCGAGGTGATCTACGTCAACGACGGCAGTCGCGATGCCACCCTGGATATCCTTTACCGTCAGCGTGCTGCCGATCCACGGGTGGCTGTCCTGAATCTCAGCCGGAACTTCGGCAAGGAGATCGCGATGACGGCCGGACTGGATCATAGTCGCGGTGAGGCCACCATCATTATCGACGCCGATCTTCAGGACCCGCCCGAGTTGATCCCCGAGCTCATGGCACGTTGGAGCCAGGGCTACGATGTGGTGTACGCGACGCGCCTGTCGCGCGACGGCGAGAGTTTTCTGAAAAGGCTAAGTGCTCGGTATTTCTATCGCGTGATCGGGGGCATGAGCCCGATCGAGATCCCCAAGGATACGGGTGATTTCCGTTTGCTCAGCCGCCGCGCCGTCGATGCACTCTGCCGACTGCGCGAGCAGCATCGCTTCATGAAGGGCCTGTTCGCCTGGATCGGCTATCGCCAAACTGCCGTGACCTACCATCGCGACCGCCGCAGCGCCGGGGCAACCAAGTGGAATTACCACAAGCTTTGGGGGCTCGCCGTCGAGGGGATTACCTCCTTCAGCACAGCCCCGCTGAAGGTCGCCAGCTATGTCGGGTTGGTCACGGCGACAACTGCCTTCTTGTACGCAAGCTGGATCGTCTATAAGACACTGCTTTACGGTGACCCCGTCGCCGGGTATCCGTCCCTCATGGTTGCCATCCTTTTCCTCGGCGGCGTCCAACTGGCGGCCATCGGCGTCCTTGGTGAGTATCTCGGACGGATGTTTAACGAGACCAAGGGCCGGCCACTGTATCTTGTCGAGACTTATCAGTGCCCGAGACAAGGCGAGCAGGATTTCCCGTCCGAGACAGACATGCCTTCTGCAGTCCATCCGACCGCCCCCTCGTAGACGAGCGGAATATCCGGTTCCGCGCGTTGCCCGTGGAGTAAATCCACAGGTTGCTACCGTCGTTAAGCGGCTTGCCCGCGTTGTTGATCTGACGATCCGTCAGCCGAAGAATGGTGCTTGCTATAGTGCCGCGGTTTCTGTCTACCCACAAACCATGCTTGGATTGCGGCGGACGATAATCGATGTCACAAGATTTAACACTTTGATAAAATAGCTTAAATTAGGCTTGCGTTGACGGCAAGAAGCCCTATGTCCGCGGACTCTCTCTCTCCGCCAATTTTGGTGTTACGGGTGCTCCCCGCCCTCCGGTAGACGGTGCGATGAAGACTGATGCGACTTGGTACCGCACCTGAAGTTGCGCCCCCGCCGGTGGATTTAGTACGCGACGCCGCCGCAAGAGACTGACCGGATCACACCGGCATCGACCAGCATGTCGGCATGCGTTCTGGTTCACACAAGATCACCGCCTACCGCTGTATACTTCATCAAGAACAGCGCAACAATGAGCCTTTCGCCCTTGATCGATTCAACCGCCGTTGGCTGAGTCGAGGTTTGAGTTGCCCGCTCTGTCCGTCCGTCCGAATTTCGTGAAAGTCCGTCGGAAATTGGATCCGCGGCCTGGCGGATTGAGGTAGAGTTTTGATAAGAAAGGTATTCCCTGACTTTCTCCAGATCCAAAATGGACGATGGTGATGTCGAACTGCCCAGAGGCCTTATCGCGCTCCGACGCCCGCAGCCTGCCCGTTGCCGCATCGTCGCACCCGTCTTCCTGGGGGAAACAGCGACCCGCGCGTCCGTCGCGCCATCAACCTGCGCTGATCCCTTATGGCCAGGGTTTCTCACTCCTGGAAGTCCTGGTCGCAGTCATCGTGCTCGCGGTCGGACTTCTCGGAATCGCCGCCCTGCAAGTCTCTGTTTTGAAATCCAACGACAGCAGCCGATTTCGCAGTATTGCCAGCTTCGCCATTACCGACGTGATCGATCGGGTGCGTGCGGACCCAACCGCGCTCCTCACGGACCTGCAGGCGTCCATCCCTCAAGGGACCTGCGGCGAGGCTGAGGACAAAGGCGAAGGCGAAGGCGAAGGCGAAGAAACAACGCCACTCAGCCGCTGGAAGCGGGATTTCTGTGCGTTGGGATTACCGCTGCCGGCACCCGGCGCGAAATCGAAACCGGTGGATGGGCTGACCAGGGACTCGGACAATGCGATGGAGATCGATTGCAAGACGGCCGGAGACTGCGGTGTCGGAAACTGCGAGATCATCGTCCGCTGGGATGACTCGCGCAGCGATCCCAGAAGCGTGTCTAAAAGCAAGACGCCGGTCAACACAGCCTTTCGCGTCTGCACGCGCCTGCCGGTGCTTTAGCAGGCACGGCCTTGGCTAAACCGACGTCAGGTCGCAACGAGTCCGGATGTTCACTTTGGGGAATATGCCGATGATCCGTCCTCCCCGCACAGCACAGGTGAGTCGACCCGGCCGCACCCAGGCACGGAACTGTCGGTCGCCGCGGCCCCCGCGCGGACTGTCGCTGATTGAAGTGCTGGTCGCGATGGTGCTCGGACTCTTCCTCCTCGCCGGGATCATCCAGGTGATGGTGTCCGCCCGCACCGCCTATCGGCTGGCCGAAGCCCAGGCCCGGACTCAGGAAAACGGCCGCTACGCGATGCAGTTCCTGGCCCGCGAGCTGCGGCCCAGCCGCAGCGGCGCCTGCCGCAACATCGCACTCGATGAGTTCGAAGGAACGCTTAACGTTCTCGCCTGTTCGCTGCTGGATGATGCCGCCAAATGCACCGGCAAGGCAAAGATCGGCACCAGGGTTCCACTCGGCTACAGCCCGACGGCCAAACCTGGTGCTGCCGCCAGCGAGCTCACCGGCCTCCCCGCGGCGGCAAAAACAGCGGTCGGCCAGCGCTGGCTGCGCGGTGATGTGCTGGTCTCCTGGGGCACGTTCGGCGAAGGCTTCTATACGCAGAATCGCACGGTTGCGCAAAAGACCCCAGCCGCCCTCCAAGACCTCCTCAAAGAAGATATCAAACTCGTCAGCGGAATCGTTTCCGAGGATGTCAAGGCTGCGGGTATCAGAGGCATTTGCGCTGTGACGAAATAACCGCAGCATCTAGTGTCTGCGAGGTATCAGCAACCACAACATCTGGGCACAGCGCAAATGCCTCTATCAAGCCCGAAACTCTGGCGCTTATCACCGACTGCGAGACAACTGATCTATTTGTTGTGTCGAGCGACACTGATAAGGATGGCGCGCCGAAGCTTCCACTCGGCCTCCATCCGACCCTGAACATGGCATTGAACAAATTACAGGGCAGCACGCTGGGAGTCAGCAAGACGATCCGCGCGCGGGTCTTTCCTTATGATTTTAGAGTTTACTTTATCTGCTGCGTGAGCAAGACAGACGGCAAGCGTCAAATCGGTGGCGACGTCGGCATGTGCACGACAGATCCCGTGGATTTCCGGCCATCCTTGTGTCGCTGGTCCGCGTCAGCGGCGGATACCCAATCGCTGACCATGGACGTCGCCGACATGCGCGTCACCTATGACGGTCAAACCGGCGAGACCCGGTTCAGCGAGCCGGCCAGTACGGTGACGACAAATAACCTCTGGGACCGAGTGCACAGCGCGCGCGTCGAATTGCTGGTCACCAGTGATGACGAGGTCCG
Source organism: uncultured Lamprocystis sp. (assembly GCF_903933125.1). GTDB lineage: Bacteria > Pseudomonadota > Gammaproteobacteria > Chromatiales > Chromatiaceae > Thiodictyon. The sequence goes on from NZ_CAIZIZ010000239.1 coordinate 19,350, forward strand.
CACAAAGAGCGCGTTGCCATCGCAGGCCGTAACGAACAGCACGCGCGACTTGGGTCAGGGTATGGACAGCGACCGGCGCTTGTATCTCGACTTTGGCCATTTCAGGCCGTCGAGGCCAGTTGATCCAGCAAGCGTTCCCAGTCCCGCTGGGAAATAACGAGGGCGTCCGGGTCTGCGGTTGAGTTGACGAAATTCGCCGCCGCCCAACTGGTGCGGCGCACCA
>NZ_CAIZIZ010000240.1 GCF_903933125.1 uncultured Lamprocystis sp.
AAAAAGGGCAAGCTCTCACTGGTTCAAGCCGAACGCGAACATGATCCCGAGTTTATCCGCTTGCGGCACCAACACTCCGCGGTGGAATCCGCGATCAATGCCTTGGAAGTCCATGGCCTCGACCGCTGCCTGGATCATGGCATCGACGGCTTCAAGCGCTACGTGGCATTAGCGGTGGTGGCACGCAATATCCAACGGCTCGGCGCTCTCCTGCGCCAGCAAGAAGTCGAACAACGGGAGCGACAGCGTGGTCCCCATCGCCTGGCCGCATAAGCACTACGAACGGGATGACGGAACACGGCCGGTGGGACTAGGTTGCCCGGATTCTGCCTGTAATAAGAGTAATTCTTATTCTCGCGCTGTTGCGAACACACTATGCTTCGTGTTCATCGCGATGAATGATCACGCCGCGAATTTCCCTCGCTGTAGCGAATAGGCGCTGCGGAAAACATTGAGTTTTCTTTCAGGCACTAGGTAACGGTTGCCCTTGGCGGTCTTGCCGCTTTTGCGCTTGTCGGCGGATTCGCGATTGCCTGGACAGATTCCGACCCATTTGGCCAGTTTTCAGCGCTGCCGAAGGCGCTCATGTCCTCGCCGATCTCCACCAACAGCTAGGCGACGGCAAGGAGATCGACACCCGGGCGGGTCAGCAGAATGTCCAGGGCCGCCTGATAGGGTTCCAAGCGCGCGATGAGCGCACGCTCAAGCTCGGCGAGGTCGGCCTCCAAGGCATCGAGTTAGGGTGAGGAACGAACCCCAACATCACTCTCGCGATCAGCGGAGAATGCGATCTTCATCTCAACCCTATCAGGCATTTTGGACTAAACTCAAACCGGACGCTTCAGGACGAACTCGCTCGGGGTGGGTTATGAATACTTAAGTACATCAATATATTCGCTATGAGCGCTTAATTATTTATCTTTCTTTTAAATCAATGCTTTGCAATTATTGGCGCCTACAAATATTTCACTTGAAGTACTTATAGTCAGACGGGATGGAGCAAGCACCAACTGCCTCACCGACGCTTCTTTCGGGCGGTTATTTTTCTATCACTGACCGTGGCCGTGCCCGTAAGCGCGCAAAGGGATTCCACCCCGTATTTCTCCATCAATACGCTGCGGCGTCCCGATGGCATGGTCATTGAAAAGCATACGATCAATGGCCCGCCAACGCCCCCGCCCGGATTTGGCATCGAACGCCTGGCGGTTTACGTGCCGGAGCCCGATGATCGGGCGGCGGGCATCAACATCTTGACGGTACCGGCATTCAATTGGGTGTTTGGATGTTCGGCGGTTTCCGGCGCAATGATTGCCGGGTATTACGACCGCGCCGATTGGCCGAATATTTACACCGGCCCCACCGCCGGCGGCGTGATGCCGTTGAACAACAGTGTCTGGCCGACCTGGTCGGATGGAACCCGCAGTTACCCAAACTGTCCTTTGATTGCCTCGAAAGCGGGGATGGACGGCAGCGCTACCCGCGGTTCCATTGATGATTACTGGGTAACCTATGCCAGCAGCAACCCGGATCCTTACCTCACTTCCGGTTGGCAACAACACGAATGGACGGGGGCCATTGGGGATTTCATGTGGACCAGTCAGTCCGCCTATGGCTTAACCGATGGCGCGACCCAGTTTTATAATTACGGCACCGCCACCCGACTCACCTGCGCCGAGCTGAGCAGCGGGGGGTACAAGGACGGCACACTGGGCAGAAAACGCTTCTATGAAGCCCGAGGTTATGCGGTAACCGATTGCTATAACCAGAAAACCGACAACACCGTCGCGGGCGGCTTCTCTTTTGCTCAATACAAAGCGGAAATCGACGCCGGGCGCCCCGTGCTCCTCAACCTTGCCGGCCATTCAATCGTTGGTGTCGGCTATGACGACTCCACCAGCGTGGTCTACCTCCACGATACCTGGGATTACAGCCTTCACACCATGACCTGGGGTACCAGTTATACGGGCATGGCCCTGCAATCGGTCAGTATCGTCAATCTGGCCGCCAGTCTACCGACGCCCCCCGCTAATCTGAGCGCCACCGGCGCTTCACCCTCCCGGATCGATCTGACTTGGACCGACCACAGCATCACTGAAACCGGTTTTCCGATCGAGCGCAAGACCGGTCCCAGCGGCATCTGGTCGCCAATCACCACGGTCGGCGCCAACGTCACCAGCTATAGTGACACCGGCCTCGCTGCCGCCACGACCTACGTGTACCGCGTGCGGTCCACCAACGCGGCCGGGTCTTCCGACTATTCCAGCGAGGCCGCCGCCGCCACGTTGTCGAATCCAGCGACGGCGCCGACCGTCACGACGTTTGCCGCCAGCGTTATCACGGCGAACACGGCTCGCCTCAACGGCACGGTCAATGACAATGGTGCCGCCACCAGTGTCAGCTTCGAATATGGTCTCACGACCGGCGACGCTGCGACCGTGGCTGCCATCCCAGACACCATCAGCGCCGGTGAGGGCAACACGGCCGTGACCGCCGACCTCTCCGGACTCGCCTGTAACACGCTCTACCATTTCCGGGTCACCGCCGTGAATCGCATCGGCACCACCAACGGCGATGACCTCAGCTTCACCACCGCGGCGTGTCCGGCTCACACCATCACCGCCACTGCCGAACCCAGCGCTGGCGGCACGGTGAGTTGCGACCCCAACCCGGTGCCGCACGGTGGTACCAGCCTCTGCACCGCCGCCGCCAACCCCGGTTATACCTTCTCCGTCTGGAGCGGCGATTGCGGCGGCGCGACCTGCGAACTGACTGAAGTCACCGTGCCCCGGAACGTGACCGCCGGATTCGCCGTCCTGAACCCTGATCAGGACGAGGACGGCGTACCCGATGCGTCCGACACCTGCCCATTGACGGCCAATCCGACGCAGACCGACGCGGACAGCGACGGCCTGGGCGATGCCTGCGACAGCGTGCAGAGCGGCTGCCGGGCCGACGCTTTGACTGTTAACCCGATGACCTTTGGTCCTGCCGTGCACACCCTGGCCTCCGGGCACAGCATCACCACCCGGGGTGTCGTCGCGGTCCAGACCGGGGCGGACGCCACACTCCAGGCCCCAGTCCAGCGCTTCGGTCCGGGCTTCCGGGTCGCCTGCGGGGGCCGTTTCCAGGGTCGGTCCGGCCCCGTCACCTGCGCCGTCGCCGGCGCACCCCAGCGGACAGCCAGCGCCGCCCCGGCGGCCCTGCACCCCGCGGCACCTTCCATGGCCCTCGTCGCTGCCGCCCACGCGGACGGCTTGCCAGCCTGGCTCCAGGCACTGCTCGGCGCGCGGGGGGGCGACCTGGCCGTCATCGACGCGGCCCTGCTCGACCCCCAAGGCCAGTGGCTGCTGTTTGAGACCACCCAGACCATCCATCCTGCCGACCGCAACGGCGCCGCCGACATCTACCGCCTCGACCTCCTGGCCGAGACCCTCACGCTCATCAGCCGCACGCCCCAGGGCCGGGCCGGCAACGGCGCCAGCCGCGGCGCCACGGCGGATACCCTGGGCGACTGGATCGTCTTCCAGAGCGACGCCGACGATCTGACGGCGGATGATGCCAACGGGGTCACCGACATCTTCCTGCACGAGGTCGCGCTCGGCGCGACGCGGCGGATCACCGCGAGCGCCGATCAACCGTCGGCGCACCCCGCGCTCGATGCCGCCGGGCAAGACCTGCTCTATGACCAGTCGGACGCGGCGGGCCAGCGGCACATCCTGGCCGATAGTCTGTGGGGCGGCACACCGGCCGAACCCATCAGCCTGGCGCAAGACGACGCCGGGGCGCCGCTGGACAACCACCACCCGGCCATCAGCGCCGATGGGCGCTTTGTCGCCTACCTTGAAACACGTATCGCGGCGGGCGCACCCGAGTGTCAGGTCTATTTCTATGACCGTGACAGCCGCCGCTATCAGCGCCAGCCCTGTCCCGCCACTCTCGCTGCCGCGAGTGAAGCGGCGCGGCCATTCTTCAACGCCGACGGTGCTTGGGTGGAATGGCACCGCCCCGGCGCGGACGCTCCTGTCATCATCGCGAATCCGCTGCTGGAGGTGCCGCTGGGGACCTCACTGTGACGCCAGGTCGGGGCCAGGCCAAGTGAAGACCTGGGAGCGCAGAAAAAACCGCTGGCACAGGTTTGCAACAACGACGCCTGGGGCGACAACAGCGAAGCTCAGTTAGGCACTGGTATCCCGAACACGGGCCTGCCCCGTGTGACCGTCGACCCGGACGGATGGCGACGACAATCCCACGCATTTCAACCCCGATCAGGCAGATGCCGACGGCGACGGTCCGGGCTCCGGGCGGTGTGGATGATCTGATCGTCGTGTCCAATCGGCTGCGAGCGCCCCCCAAGCGACGTGATCGACGTCATGTCAAAAAAATGCATTTCACTCAGTTTATTTGATGGAATTCCTGGTCTAGCCTTCCTGTGGATTGTGTGTTGCAAATACTGCCCTTAAGGCGCCCAGAAGTCACCGTGTACGCAGCAGCACAAGTCCCGATCGCCCGGCGATTCGGCTTTGATTCAAATTGGTAGACAGGCCGCGCGTGTCCGGTAGCGCCCGACCCGCAACCTATGGCTATCCGCCGAACGACTGCGACGCCCTTGCGTTGGATTGAGACACATGTCCGGAGACAAGCACTCATGACTCCCCGCGAGCTTCTAACAGTCGTCGTATTGGCTCTCGCTCTGTTAGGTCTCGCATCCCGTGATGCCGCAGCGGACACGTTCCCCGTCGCGGCGGAAGGATTCGAGAACGGCTTGAATGGTTGGAGCGTGACTTACGGCACCTGGGAGGTCGGTGTGCCCACCAGCGGGCCGGCGCCCAATGCCCAAGGCAACCGCGCCTACGAGGGCACGGGGGCGGCGGGCACGGTACTGTCCGGCAACTACGCCGACAACCAGGACAGCCGCCTGGTGGGTCCGGCGTTTGTGGTGCCGACGGCGACGCAGAACCCGCGGCTGCGCTTTTGGTCATGGATCGAGACCTACGCCGGGGACTACGGCCAAGTCGAGATCAAGGCCGGCAGCGGCGACTGGACGGCTTTGTCGCCGGCCTACAGCGGCCCCGGACGGGTGTGGAACCAGGTGCAGTTGGACCTGAGCGCCTATGCCGGACAAAGTGTCCAATTGGCGTTTCGCTTCCACAGCAATGCCGGCACCACCGCGGCGGGCTGGTACGTCGACGCCGTTACCCTGGTCACCGGGGCGCTGCAGACCCTGCAAGTGAATACGGCGCAGAGCTTCGAGGACGGCTGGCAGGACTGGTCGAGCGAGGGCGGCCCCTGGGAGTTGGGGGCACCAACCTCCGGGCCGGGCGCGGCCCATCAGGGCCGCCATGTCATGGCCACCGTACTGGCCGGCAACTATCCGGAGTGGAATAGCAGCGTCAATGCGTATGCCGCACGGCTGGTGAGCCCGGCGTTTACGGTGCCGGGGGTGGAGGTCAACCCGCGGTTGCGCTTCTGGCAGTGGTACAGCTTCAACGCCGGGCCGGACTACGGCGAGGTGCAGATCAAGGTCGGGGCGGGCGCCTGGGAAACACTGAGCCGTTACGCCGGCAGCGGCGGCGGGGTGTGGAGCCGCCCGAGCGTCGACCTGTCGGCCTATGCCGGACAGGTGGTGCGCATCGGCTTTCTGTTCCACGCCCAGGACGATAGTAGCAGCAGCCCGGAGGTCGCCCCCGGCTGGTATCTGGATGAGGTCACACTGGTCACCGGCGCGCTGGCGACGCTGACACCCAACACCCCCGATGGTTTTGAAGCCGGTTTGCGCGACTGGCAAGTGACCGACACTGGTGGCGAATTCCCGGCCCCCCTTACGCGGCCGCTTGCAGGGCGGAAAACCGGGAGCGACGGGTTGGGGCCAGGGGTGTACCGGTCAACCAGTCGCCGATGCGTATCAGGTTCACGGCGACGGCCGTGACGACAT
>NZ_CAIZIZ010000241.1 GCF_903933125.1 uncultured Lamprocystis sp.
CGGATTTTGACGGCCAGCCGATCGCGCCCGCGTCGGTCGCTCTCGACGAAACCGCGCGGCGACTGGCGCCGCCAGGCACGTGGTGGCACGCCCTAAATAGTATACGATATGAATACTTTCACAATCTCTCCAGCGGTGTCACGCAGGTCTCGGGCGCTCTGCGCCCCGGAACCCGCTAGGGGTTTTCCCTGTCAACCTGCGGCCGTAGGAAAACGATAGATGCCTTCAAATGAGCACAAGGACACCCGCCATCTGCCGCTGCTGCTGAAGCGCCACCGGGTGCCGTATTACTGGCTGATCTGGCCCGAGGCACGCACCCTGGCGGCCCATGCGCTGCAGGACGGCGAGTGGCGCGTCCTCATGACTCTGAAAGCGACGGATGTTGTCGCGATTATCGCAGCCTCTCGGATGCGCTCGCATCCCACGGCATCGCCGCCCGCTAAAGCGTCGGCCTCCGGTCGAGTCGCCTCGGTTCCTGGAGGTCGGGCCAGGGCGGGATGGAGTTCTTCGGAAATCGCCTTAGGTGATTTCCGGGAAAGGATCTACCGCCGTGTAGGGGCGAATTCATTCGCCCCTACAACCCAACAGGCTTTCTGCGCATGCCCAGTCGGGATGCCTATTCACGGAAATCGCCTTATCCGATTACGACAACGACAACGACAACGATCGTGTTTCGTGATTAACCTGTTCTTGACGCGTGACTTATGTGGATCAGACCGGCGTCATCCGGGTGCCCGGCGGGTTGCCGGGCCCGGTCCAGGCGCTCAGGGGATATAGCCCGGCGCGTTCGGTCCCAGGTTCTGCTCGTCCTCCAGCGCGGCGTCGCGCAGGTCGACCGAGACCTCGGGCACACCGCCCTCGTTGGTGGTCCCGTCACTGAAATCCTGGACGTCTTGGCCGATGCCCGCATCGGCATCGCGCTGCGGGGCCGGGTCGATGACCCCGCGCACATCCACATTGATGCCGTCGGTGATGACTTCCTCCTCGGCGGCGGAGAGGCCGATCGCCAGCAGCAGGGCGCCGATGGTCGCGCGGGTCAGAGTCTTGGTCGTTGCAGTCTTGGGGCGCACGGGGTACCTCGTGGGTTGAACAGCGCAAGGGTAGGGGGACTTTATCCGCAAATCAGGATGCATGACAGCCGGCACGCGGGTCTAAGCCGGATCGACGCGACCGGAGGTCGACGCTTGAGCGGGCGGCGCCGCGTCCGGCTGAAGCCGCGGCCTCCGGTCAGTTGCGCGGGTACCAAGATCGTCCGCGACCACATCACGTTGGACCGCACCCCCTCGCACCCATTGCACGTTGCGCCGCCGGAGGGCGAGGGTTACTATTTTTTCTTATCGCTCAAAAAGCGCCATCAACATGAGCGATAGCCGCTCCCTCTATGCCTCATGGTCTGGAACTGGCAACAACCCGACTGGCCCGCATTCACTTACGACAGCGTGCGGCTCGCGCCCCTGGAGTCGCGCCTGCTGCACGAATCCGGGTTCCTGTTCGGGGCCTTCGCCCATCTGAGTGATGCCGAGCAACGGGCGCTGACGGTCGAGTTGATCGGTGATGAGGCGCTGATGTCCGCCCGGATCGAGGGTGAGTTTCTGGACCGCGACAGCCTTCAGTCCTCGCTGCTGCGCGAATTCGGCCTGGCCGAAGACCGGCGCCGCATCGCCCCGGCCGAGGCAGGGATGGCGGAGTTGATGGTGGATCTGTATCGGCACGTTCAGGCTCCCCTGTCGCATGCGCGTCTGTGGGCCTGGCACAGCATGCTGATGGCGGGGCGGCGGGATCTGCGCGAGAGCGGGGGTTATCGCACCCTGGAAGAGCCGATGCAGGTGGTGTCGGGCGCCGTTTATGCGCCTCGTGTCCATTTCGAGGCCCCTCCCGCCGGGCGGGTGCCCGCGGAGATGGACCGCTTTCTCGGCTGGCTGGAACGTAGCGCCTCGACCGGTGAGCACCCACTGCCAGTCCTGACACGCGCTGGCATTGCCCATCTGTATTTCGTCACGATCCACCCCTTCGAGGACGGCAACGGCCGGATGGCGCGTGCCATTGCGGAACAGGTTCTGTCGCAGGGGCTTGGGCAACCCACGCTGATCGTCTTGTCGCACACCATTGAGCGGCACAAGAAAGCCTATTACAGTGCATTAGAGCGGGCGAACAAGAACAATCGCATCGACGATTGGCTGGATTATTTCGCCCATACCGTCCTGGATGCACTCGACTCCAGCCGCGCGCGGGTGGTCTTTCTCATCGGCAAGGCCAAGTTCTACGACCGTCTCCGGGGTCAATTGAACGCCCGTCAGGACAAGGTGCTGGCGCGCCTGTTTCGCGCCGGGCCGGAGGGCTTCGTCGGGGGCCTGAGCGCCGAGAAATATATCGCCATCGCCCGCACCTCACGGGCAACCGCGACGCGCGATCTCCAAGACCTGGTCGCCAAGGGGGCGCTCGTTCGCACCGGGGAGCGTAAGCATACCCGCTATGCCTTGGCCCTCTCGTTGCGTCAGTGGCCGAAGTGAAAAACAGTTCTCACACTCTGCCCATCCTAAGCGCTTTGTGTTCTTTGTGTGAGCAATCCGACCAGTGCCCGGCCGGGATCAACCGCGTTGCCGCGTTGACAGCGCCCGCACGCCCTGCGAGACTCGGGCCATGATGACGCACGCTTCCAACCCCGCCCTGCAACACCGCCGCGCCCCGCGCGTGTGGCGCTGCTGCCGTGGCCTGTGGTCCGTGCGACGATGAACCGCTGATTCGCTTCATCCGCTCTCGGGCAAGGCCGCGGACCCACCGGGTTTCGCGGCTTTTTTATTGGCGCGCGCCAGCGGTCCGGCCGTCGGAGGCCCTCTCATGCCGATTCCTGTTGCTTATCTTTCCATCATTCTCATCTGGTCCACCACGCCGCTGGCCATTCAGTGGAGCGCGCTGGGTGCGGGTTTCGCCTTCGCGGTGACGGCCCGTATGGCGATCGGCCTGGCCCTGGCGATCGTGATTCTGCTCCTGTGGCGGCTGGGCTTTCCGCGGCATCGGGAGGCACTGGCGACCTATGCGGCCGGCGGGCTCGGTTTGTTCGGGGCCATGACGCTGACTTATTGGGGTGCTCAATATGTGCACTCGGGTCTGGTGGCGCTGGTGTTCGGTACGGTGCCGCTGGTGACCAGCCTGATGGCGGCACTGTGGCTCAACGAGCGGGCGCTCACCGCACCCCGACTGGCCGGGATGCTGATCGGGCTGGCGGGGCTCGCGGTGGTCTTCAGTACCGCGGACGGACTGGGCAGCGACCGGGCCTGGCTCGGGTTGCTCGCGCTCCTCCTGGCGGTGCTGTGCTATTCGGCCGGGCTGGTGTGGGTCAAGCGCATCGGCGACGACAGCCCGCCGCTGGCCATCACCGCGGGCACCATGATGGTGGCCCTGCCGTTGTTCCTGCTGGTGTGGTTGCTAACGGACGGCGGCTGGCCGGATCAGTTGTCGGGCCGCGCCGCCGCGGCCATCCTCTATCTTGGGGTTTGCGGATCGGTGCTGGGCTTCGCCCTCTATTTTTATGTGGTCCAGCACCTGGACACCGGGCCGGTGTCGCTGATCAGTCTGATCAATCCGGTGATCGCCCTGCTGCTGGGCAGCCTCGTCAACGGCGAGGTGTTGCCCGGCCGGGTCTGGGCCGGCGCCGTGGCCGTTATCCTGGGATTGGCCATCTATCAGTGGGAGACCCTGGCGGGGTTGCCGCGCGCTTGGTTTCCGGCGGCGAAGTCGTCCAACTGAAGCGGGAGGTGATTGGGGGCCTTGATCGTAATCCCGGCCAGCGGCGTGCATCGTCAGGGCTTCCAGCCCTGACGGTGTCAGGCCAGGATGGCCTGACTACGCAGTCGGACGTAAGATGCCAAGCTTCTGCATCCGCGAGCGCAGGGTGTTTGGATTAATCCCCAACCGGTCCGCGGCATTGCCCCGGCCATTGATCCGCCAACCGCACGCCTGACAAACGACGAGGATGTGGTCGCGTTCCACCTGCTTCAGCGTGCGGATGGCCACCAGACCGGAATCCGCCGACGGCAGCGTGCGTGCGCCGGTCGCGCGCGGGAGTCCGTTGATCTCCAGACTCGATCCGGCCGAGAGAATCATCGATCGCTCCACCACATTCTCCAGCTCACGGATATTGCCGGGCCAGTCGTAGGCCATCAGCTCGGCCAGAGCGCGGTCGGGGATACGGGTGATCTGCCGGCCGAGCTTGGGACCCAGCTTGGCGACGAAATAGGCCGCCAGCAGCCCGATGTCCTCGTTGCGCTCGCGCAGCGGCGGCAGCTCGATGGGGAAGACCCCGAGCCGGTAATAGAGATCAGCGCGAAAGGTCCCGGCCCGGGCCATGGTGGCCAGGTCGCGATTGGTGGCGGCGATCACCCGTGCATCCGAGCGCCGGGCAGTCGGCGAGCCCAGGCGCTCGAAATCCCCGCTCTGGAGCACGCGCAGGAGCTTGGCCTGCAGCTCCAGGGGCAGCTCGCCGATCTCGTCCAGGACTAAGGCCGGGACGCGTCGTCGAAGCGCCCGACCGTGGCCCGGTCGATCCCCAGAAAGAGCACAATGCGACGCAGGGCTGACTGGATATGCCCGTCGAGTGCGTCGGCTTCGACGTTAATGAAGGATGCCGCCAGATCGGTCAGCAGATCCTCGAAACTGGAGTCGCCAACCGCTGCCGTCATCGGTGTCTCGACGGTTGAGTCGCACGAACCCGGAGCACTCAAGCGAACCTCCTTCAATCGTCGGGAGCAATCGGTGGGACCAAGCAAGCTCGGGGCAGACCCGACCCCAGCGGCTCGCGGCGGACCGCAACGACGATCCGTCGGCACATAGAGTAGCCGCACACACGCTAAGCCGATAGCGATATTTCGTGACTTACGAGATGTCGCAATCGCGCTGACGATATGTCGTGATCCTGGCTTGGGCAAGCTGCCCGGTCGGTGCCAAGCCCGCAGAGATCCCTATTAAAATCAAAATTTTCTGATATCCGAGGCAATCGATCGGAGTTGGCCCCATTGCTGCTGACAGGGTGCCGTGACCTTTTGAATCACCCACGTCGAGGGGCCAGGTCAGACCTTGCTGCAGGTCGATGGTTGCTTTCGACAGACGCTGAGAGAGGAAAGCGCGAGATGAGTCATCGAAGCGGCGGCGGTTCGAGCCGGCTGGCGGTCGGTCGGGATGTTCCGCCGGGCCGGGCATCCCTTGCCTTGGCCCTCTTGGCGGTCGGCATGGTCCTGGGGCTCGTCCCCCTGGCCCGTGCGGTGGACAAGCCGAACATTGTGGTGATCTGGGGCGACGACATCGGCGTCCACAACATCAGCGCCTACAACCACGGCATCATGGGCTACCGAACGCCGAATATCGATCGGCTGGCCAATGAAGGAGCCATGTTTACAGATTCCTACGCCCAGCAGTCCTGCACCGCTGGGCGGGCGTCCTTTATCCTCGGCCAACACCCGTTCCGCACCGGCCTGCTGACCATCGGGATGCCGGGCTCGGAGCACGGCATCCCGGCGTGGAGTCCGACCATCGCCGACCTGCTGAAAGAGCAGGGCTATGCCACCGGTCAGTTTGGCAAAAACCATTTGGGCGACCGCGACCAGCATCTTCCTACCGGACATGGCTTTGACGAGTTCTTCGGCAATCTCTACCACCTGAACGCCGAGGAGGAGCCGGAGACCTACTATTACCCGAAAGACCCCGAGTTCCGGAAAAAATACGCGCCTCGCGGCGTGCTGCACACCTTTGCCGACGGCCGGATCGAGGACACCGGGCCACTGACAACGAAGCGCATGGAGACCATCGACGAAGAGATCCACACGGCGGCGATGGACTTCGTCGATCGGCAGGTCAAGGCCGATACGCCCTTCTTCCTCTGGTACAACAGCACCCGGATGCATGTCTGGACCCACCTGAAGCCCGAGTCCGTGGGCAAGACCGGTATCGGCCTCTACCCGGATGGCATGGTCGAGCACGACGGTTATGTGGGCCGGGTCCTGCAGAAGATCGACGATCTCGGCATCGCCGACAAGACCATCGTGATCTACAGTACGGACAACGGGGCGGAGACCTTTTCCTGGCCCGATGGCGGCGTCACCCCCTTCCAGGGAGAAAAGGGCACCACCTGGGAGGGTGGGTTTCGGATCCCGCTGGTGGTGCGCTGGCCAGGCGTCATCAAGCCGGGTACGACCTATAACGACATTATTTCCCAGGAAGACTGGATGCCGACGCTGCTGGCTGCCGCCGGCGTGCCTGATCTGGTGGCGAAACTGGAGAGCAAAGACGGCTATGCGGCGAACGGCAAGACCTGGCGGATTCACCCCGACGGCTACAACTACCTACCCTATTTCAAGGGCGAGACCGACCAGCCGCCGCGCAAGGAGATCTACTACTTCGGCCAGGGCGGAGAGCTGAACGCCATCCGGGTCGGCAACTGGAAGATCCACTTTGCCACCATCGTCGACAACATCGCCACCGGCGTGCGCCAGACGCCCGGCTGGCCGCTTATCATCAATCTGCGGGCCGATCCCTACGAAAAGATGTGGAAGGAAGGCGAACTGGGCTACTTCCGCTGGTACGCCGACAACCTCTGGACCTTTGTGCCGGCCCAGGAATACATCCGAAAATTCCTGGACACCATCCCGGGCTACCCTTTCCAGGAGGGCAGCAGCCTGAATGCCGCCGGGATCAATTACCAGACGCTCAAGGCGGCTCAGATCCTGAAACAGCTCGAAACGCTGTCGTCGCCGGTGAATTGAGTTTGTGACGGCAGAGATAAAGGTCCACCATGCGTCAGATTCTCGCTTTCTTGCTCCTCTGCTCGCTGTCTTCGGTCAGCGCCGATCCATTGCCTTCCTGGCAAGAAGGACCGGCCAAACGGGCCATCGTCGCCTTCGTCGCGCAGGTCACCCAAGCGGGAGGCGCGGACTTTGTCCCGCCCGCTCAACGGATTGCCGTCTTCGATAACGATGGCACCTTGTGGGTCGAGCAGCCGGTCTACACCCAGCTCGCCTTCGTGTTGGAGCGGTTGAAAACACTGGCGCCGGAGCATCCCGAATGGAAGAGCGAGCAGCCCTTCAAGGCCGCGCTCGCAGGGGACATGCCGACCTTGGGTGAGGCCGGCATGGGGGGCCTGATGCAACTCCTGATGGCCACCCACGCGGGGATGACCACCGACGAATTCGCAGCCATCGCGGCAAACTGGATCGACACCGCTCGTCACCCGCGTTTCCAGCGACCCTACACGACGCTGGTCTATCAGCCGATGCTGGAATTGCTCGAGTTTCTCCGCTCCAGCGGTTTTGAGGTCTACATCGTTTCAGGGGGCGGGGCGGATTTCCTGCGCCCCTGGGCTGAGCGGGTGTACGGTGTACCACCGGAGCGGATCGTCGGCTCACAGATCGCGCAACGGTTCGAACTGCGCGATGGCAGGCCGGTCCTCGTGCGGGAGGCGAAGATCGCTTTCGTCGATGACAAAGAAGGTAAGCCCGTCGGTATCCAACGTCACATCGGTCGCCGTCCGATCCTGGCCTTCGGCAATTCCGACGGAGACCTGCAGATGCTGCAATGGACGACCGGTGCGCCGGGCCGCAGGCTTGGACTCGTCCTGCATCACGACGACGGGACGCGCGAATATGCTTATGACCGCGACAGCCACTTCGGGCGATTGGACAAGGCGCTGGACCTCGCGCCCGCGAACGGCTGGGTGCTCGTCTCAATGAAAAACGACTGGTCCCAAGTGTTTCCGCCGCTCGCCGACGACGGGCAGTGATAGCCGTCCATCTCAGTCCGAAATCGCCGATACGCTGCTTCAGCCTGAGGTAAGCGGCGTTCAGCCGTTTTCATGTTTCATAACCCCCGCCTTCAGGGCGCGCATCCGGGGAAGCGCCTTACTCACCTCAGGTACCGGTTTCATCGACCGGAAGGGACCGCTCGGGTTACCCTAGCCCGGACCCGGCACACCACCGGAGACATTCATCCACGTAGTCGAGTCCATGCAGCGTCGCAGCCCTTCCACATCCCTCCTGCCGCGGCTTCCGCTGCGGTGGTGCCTGATCCTTATATGGGCACTGACAGCCACGGCGATGGCTCGTGCGGCACCGGCCGTCCGCGACTTGCCCGCCCCCGCGCCGCGTACCATCATCGCCGCCCTGGGTCGGGTTGAACCTGCTTCGGAGGAAATCCGCGTCGCCGCGGCCATGACCGGACGGCTGGCCGAGGTGGCGTTGGACGAAGGCCAACCGGTCAGCCGGGGGCAGGTGGTGGCGACGCTGGAGAATGACGACCATCTGGCGCGCGTGCAGGCGGCCGCGGCCAATGTCGGGATCGCGCGGGCGGCGCTGGATCGTGTGATCAACGGGGCACGTCCGTCCGAACGGGAGGAGGCTGCCGCCGCGGTGCGCGAGGCGCAGGCAGTACTGGCGCGTGCCGAGCGCGAGGTAGGGCGTCAGCAGGGCTTGGCGGACAAACGGCTCGGTAGCGGCCAGGATCTGGATAACGCGCGCAGTGCGCTGGATATCGCCCGTGCCCAGGTCGCGCGCGCTCAGGCCCATCAGGCAGTGGTCGACAGTCCGGCGCGGGAGGACGAGCAAGCCCGGGCCGAGGCGGAGCTCGCCCTGGGCCAGGCGCGGCTGGCGGAGGCGCGGGCGGTCTATGAGAAGTCATTCGTGCGCAGTCCAATCGACGGGGTGGTGTTGCGCCGCTTCCGACGTGCCGGGGAGCAGGTCACCGAGATGGGCGATACGCCCATCCTGGCAGTCGGTGACCTGTCGCACCTGCGGGTGCGCGCGGAAGTGGATGAGGCGGACATTGATTTACTGCGCCCGGGTCAGGATGCCTACATTGAGGCCGCCGCCTATGGCGAACGCCGCATCCCCGGCAAGGTTGTTCGTATCGGCAATCTCATGGGGCGTAAGCAAATCGTCTCCGACGATCCCGCGGAGCGCAAGGACAGCCGCGTGCTGGAAGTGCTCATCGACCTGGAGCCGGGGATCGCCATCCCGGTGGGGTTGCGGGTCGATGCCTTTATCGTACTCGAGCTTTCCCAATGAAGCGCGGCCAAGCATATCGCTGGGGTATGGGAATGGCCGGGCTTCTGGCCTGGCGCAACCTCGCCCATGACCGCTCGCGCTTTGTCGTCACCCTGGTGGGGATCAGCTTCGCGGTGGTTCTGATCGCGATGCAGTTGGGGCTCTTCCTGGGCTTTTCCGACAGCGCCACCAATGTGATCCGCCACACCCGCGCGGACTTTTGGGTTGTTCCTAAGGGTTCCCGCAACTTCGAGATCACGATGCCGCTCAATGAGCGCGAGTTGTATCTGGCGCGCTCGGTGCCTGGTGTAGCCCATGCGGAAGCCCTGTTGGTGCAGTTCGCAATCTGGAAGAAGCCCGGCGGAGGCGACGAGAGCGTCCTGCTGGTGGGATCGGACCTCAATACGGGTCTGGCGGGGCCCTGGGACATCGTGGCGGGTCACCTGGAGGATCTGCGGCGGCCGGATACGGTGATGATCGACCGTCTCTTTGCCGAGACGCTCGGGGTCGGCGCGCTCGGAACGACAGTCGAGATCCGCGGCCAGCGGGCGCGCGTGGTTGGGTTTACCCAGGGTATCCGTTCCTTTACCACCAACCCCTGGGTCTTCGCCTCGTATCGGACCGCGCAGCACCTGACGCAGTTTGCCGAGTCCGAGACCAACTATGTCATCGGCACCTTTGAGCCCGGTGCCGACCCCCTGCGGGTGCGGGATGCCCTGGCCCGCATTCTGCCGCGGACCGACGTCAATCTGAGCGAGCAATTTGCCGCTCGTACCCGCGATTACTGGATGTTCGCCACGGGCGCCGGCGCCTCGGTGCTGGTTTCAGCCGTCTTGGGTCTGCTCGTGGGGATGGTCATCGTCGCCCAAGTGCTGTACGCCACCACGGTGGATCATCTGCCTGAATTCGGCACCTTGCGCGCCATGGGTGCGCCGCGCGCCTTCATCTACAAGGTGATCCTGAGTCAGGCGGTGATCAGCGCCACCTTGGGTCACCTGCCGGGGATCACCGTGTCGTTGCTGCTGGCTAAGGCCAGCGAGTCCGGGGCTGCACTCGTTCTGGTACCACCCAGCCTGGCCATCGGGCTCTTCGGCGTGACCCTGGCGATGTGTGTGTTAGCCTCCGTCATCTCCATCCGTAAGGCCATGGACATCGACCCGGCGATGGTCTTTCAGCGATGAGCGAACCGGCGCTCGAAGCGCGTGGTCTGACCCTGGTCTACGGGAGCGGGGAGACCGCCGTGCGCGCTCTGGACGGTGTGGACTTTCAGGCCAACGCGGGCGAGATCCAGGCACTGATGGGGCCGTCGGGAAGCGGCAAGACCACGCTGCTCATGATCCTGGGTTGCCTGCTGCACCCCACCGTCGGCGAGGTTCGGGTGGAGGGTCGGCTGGTTGCGGGGCTATCCAATCCCGCGCTGGCGCGGCTGCGGCTCCAGCGCATGGGCTTTATCTTCCAAAGCTATAACCTGTTTCCGGCCCTGACCGCGGAGGAGAACATCCAGGTCGCGCTGGAATTGAAGGGGCACGACCTGGCGGAGGCGCCCGCCCTGTTGGAACTGGTCAGGCTGGGCGGGCGTTTGCACAACTTCCCCCGGCAACTCTCCGGTGGCGAGAAGCAGCGGGTGGCGATCGCCCGCGCCCTGGCCGGCGACCCGCCGATCCTGCTGGCCGACGAGCCGACTGCCGCGCTGGACTCGATCAATGGCCGCGCAGTGGTCAAGCTGTTGGCGCAGTTGGCCCACGAACAGGGACGCGCGGTGGTGGTGGTGACCCATGACCCGCGGGTCGGCGATCTGGCCGATCGGATCGTTCACATCGAGGATGGACGCATCCAGTGTTGAAGTTGGCAAGCACCGTCCTCGGCCTCCTGCTGACGGTCTGGGCCGGGTCATTGCCGGCCCAGTCTTCGGGTGAGACGCCGTTTCCCGGCATCACCTACCGCCAAGAGCGTCGAGAGAATCCGCCGATGCGTTTGTTCATCGCCGAGGTGAACCTAACCAACCCGCGGTTGAACATCCGGGTCGTCCCCGGCGGCGCCGACCCGGACGGGCCGGGCGAGTGGGAAACCACGCTCATGACTCCGACCCGGATCGCCGCCCGCGAAGGGTTCGACCTGGCGGTGAACGGCGATTTCTATCGCACAGCGCCGGAAGGCTGGGCGAACGTCATCGGACCGGCGGTCAGCGACCGCAAGCGCTGGTCGAGCAGCAACAAGCAGCGACCCTGCCTGGTCGTGCGGGGCAGGGGACAGGTCTCGATCGAGATGATCGGCAAGCCCGCGAACGACGTGCAGCAACTCATTGCCGGCAACGTCATGCTCGTCGAACATGGGAAACGCGTGCCGCGACAGAACCAGGATCGCCATCCGCGCACCGCGGTCGGGCTGAATGCAAAGCGTACGCGACTCCTGATTCTGGTGGTCGACGGCCGCAGCCCGAGCCATTCGGTCGGTATGCGTTATGACGAATTGGCCAATGAGATGATCCGTCTGGGCGCCAAGACGGCCATCAACCTCGACGGCGGCGGCAGCTCCGTGATGGTCCTGCGCGATCCAGGCACGCGGGGCTTGAGCGTTCTCAACCATCCCAGCGACGGGCAGGAGCGCGCTGTGGCCAACGTGCTCGGCATCAGTGTCGGTCACGGCAATCGGCCTGCCCATGGACCCTAATCACGGTTCAGGCCAGAGGTCGAGGCTTTATCATGAAAGTGCGTAATCAGGCCATCCTGGCCTGACGGCATCGGGACTGGAACGGTCAGGGCTGGAAGTCCTGATGACGCCGCCTCCCACCCTGGCCGTTGCGCGCGCAGCGACCCCGTGGGAGCGGCGTCCCGCCGCGACGGGGTCGAGCGCGCAGCCGCGGGACCAGTCGCGTCGTAGCGAACCCTTTACTCGGGGACAACGTTCCGGACTTGCTGCAGCACAGTTCGGATATTATTGCTCGCCGGCGATTGCCCACTTGGCTCGCCCACATTTTGCGCGGCGGCTGAAGCATCCGGTGTACACAACGTACGAGTGAGAGGGTCTGACGATGATGAAACAAGCACTGCTCGGCGCGCTTGTCGCTGTGGCTATCGCCACGACGGCTTCGGCCCAGAGCTTCAAGATGACGACGCCCTTCGCGCCGGGTGTCGCCGTGCCCGACAAGATCGAGTCCTCGATCGGGACCTTGAACCTGGATTATGGTTACCCGTCGGCCGCTACAGTCGACAAGATCTACGACAACCTGGACCGTTCGCGGGCGCTTCAAGCCTATCTGCTGGCGATCCCGATCGTCAACCAGGCGGGCATGCGCGATTCAATACGCAAGTTCGGACCCGACAACCAGACCGACGTGATCTGGGAAGACTTGGTCGATCCGAGGACCATCGAGCTGACGGCGAATGACAACACGATCTACAACTTCATCTGGGTCGACACCGGCAAGGGACCATTGGTGGCCGAGATTCCGCCCAAGGTGCTGGGGCTGGTGAACGACTTCTGGTACAAGTGGGTGGCCGACGTTGGCATCACCGGGGCCGACAAAGGCGAGGGCGGCAAGTACCTCCTGTTACCGCCTGGATTCAACGGCGACATCCCGCCGGGGTATCACGTCGTGCGGCCGAATACCTTCGGCAACTGGCTCGTCTTTCGCGCCTTCCTAGTGGACGGTTCAACCCGGCCCGGAGTGGACTCGGTCAAGAAGAACCTGCGGATCTATCCCTTGGCCGACGCCGCCAACCCGCCGCCCATGAAATTCGTCAATGCATCGGGGATTCCAGCGAACTTCGTCGCACCGGGTGACTATTCGTTCTGGAGCCTGTTAAACCAAGTCATCCAGGAGGAGCCGGCGGAGGGTTCCGATCCCACCACCTTGGGCCTGTTCGCCTCGATCGGGATCGTCAAGGGTCAGCCGTTCAATCCCGATGAGCGGATGAAGAAGATCCTGACCGACGCCGCGAACATCGGCGCTGTGACTGCCCGGACCATTGCCTTCAAGATACGTTCAAAGGAGGCGTATTTCTATCCGGACAGCGCGTGGCGCCTACCGTTCTTCGGTGGCTACAAGTTCGAGGCGGCGCCCGGTGTCAGCAACTTGGACGGTGCCGCCTTCTACTATTACTTTGCCACCGGCGTCACGCCGGCGATGGAGGAGAAGATGGTGGGCCGGGGATCGCAATACCCCTGGTCAGTGCAAGATGCCAAGGGCAACCCGTTTGACGGCGGCAAGACCTACAAACTGCGCCTGCCGCCGAACGTCCCGGTCAAGGACTTCTGGTCGGTGATCGTCTACGACAACCAGACGCGCTCGATGGTGCAGACCGACCAGAAGGCCCCGAGCGTCAGCAGCCAGAACAAGGGGGTCAAGACCAATGCGGACGGCTCGGTGGATGTCTTCTTCGGACCCAAAGCACCCCCGGGAATGAAGAACAACTGGGTGCAGACGATTCCAGGCAAGGGCTGGTTCATGATCCTTCGCCTCTACGGTCCGCTGGAGCCCTGGTTCAACAAGACGTGGCGACCGGGCGAAATCGAGTTGCAACCCTGATCGCAGTACCAAAACACCTTCGACGGGCGCCTCGGCGCCCGTTTTTCATTCCGGGCGAACCCTGTAAGAATGATTGCCGCAGAGCCTCGAATTCCGCCGGGCTGCGATTTACAATCGCAAGGCGCATCGGCCAGCCCAGCTCTGGCATCGGATGAGGTATTCGACCTTGCGCGTCGTATCAAAAAAGCCACTGACGAGGTGTGTCACTATGACAGGAAATTCGCGCATAGTCGCCTCGCTGCGGGAGCACGACGAGCGTCGAAGCGCATCCCCGACCAACGGTGGAGCTTCCGCCCTGACGATCGTCGGCGAACGGCGAAGCCATGCTCGGACTCGGGCGTGCATCTGGCGGATCTCGATTCAGACTATCGCGCCGAATTTCCGGGAGTGGTCCGATGCTTAGCGGTTGGAGCGACTTCTTCGCCATGACCGGTTCGGCAGGCGCGACGCTTGTGGGGTTGCTGTTTGTTGTTGTCACGCTCGGCACCGGCTTGCCGACATCCCGAACGATGGACATCGCGCGCGCATCAATGACGCCAGCGTTGTACAGCTTCAGCGGCGTGCTACTTCAAAGCATGGTCGCGCTGGTGCCATGGCAGTCCAGTTGGCCAAGTGGCGCTATTTTCGTCGTGATGGGGATTGGCGGTGTTATATATCGAATTAGGGCCATCCGTTTTCGGAGTACTCTCCATCTCGGGGCGATTAGTGGGCCGATCGACTGGATCTTCCACAACGTGGTTCCGCTCGTCGCCAGCGTCAGCCTGATCACCGGCGGCGCGGGATTGATCGCCGGGGCGGCTTTCGGCCCTTTCGCCATCGCGGGCGCGAGCGTGCTCTTGCTGGTCTCCGGAATCTACCGGACCTGGGGCGAAACCCTGGCGCTAATCGGTATGAAGGAAAAGTTGTAGCTGTGAGCTGGCTCGGCGTTTGACCCCCGATCGGCGCCGTCGGCTGACCCCCTCATCGCTGGTCATACCAATGTCCCTTTGCGCTCACGCGCCAGGCAGCTCGGGCAGTCCTTGCAGCACCGCGGGATTGGTCAGCCGGAAGCGTTCTTCGGCCAGCCGCCGTTGTCCGCGTCGCGTCGGGGCGCAGGTGCTGCGTGTGACCGGATGCTCGCGTTGCTGGTCTTGGGCAAACTGCAGCGCCGCGCCCAAGCGTTTGTTGGAGGCGATGTCGGCCGGTTCGACGTGGCGGACCTTGTCGAAGACGCGGTAGGGCAGGTCGACGCCTTGATACTTGATGGCGACGGTGCCGTCCGGGTCATCGTGGACCCGGACCCGGTTGCGCCGCAGCCCCTTCGCCAATTCGGTCGGCTCCAGCAGATAGACGACCCGATCGTACTGCAGGGTCAGGCTGTTGGAAACGGTGCGCTCCTCCTAAACAAGCGGCGCAGATGCCGCGGCGTGATCCCGAGCTGCTGACTGGCGGCGACCTGGCTGAGTCGACCTTCGCCGATCCGTTCAATGGCGGTCAAGGTGTCCAGTTCGGACGTGCTCATGGTGAGTAAACTCGTCTTCGTCGGTCGCACGGCGCAGGCCTCGCAGCTAGGGAACGGTGTCCCTGAGGTGGGTACGCGCCGCGCGGGCGGACATTTCTCACTTGCACAAACCGGACATTACTAAATTATTGCGCTTACACTCATTATTGCCGATAATGTATATCCAGACGACAAGATACCCCCCTGACGCGCTGTCAATGCCCTTACAGGGGGATTCTCGCTGACCCCGCGGGGGATATCAACAGCAGAGGGACAAAAAGACCGCTTATCCTTGACCCTGTGGAGCAACAAACGGCGCTCCGCTCACCTTCACGGGGTAACGCGATGTCGCTGGGACAGAACATCCGCCGAATTCGGCAAGCGAAGGGCTGGACCCAAGGGCAGCTCTCCGAACACACGGGCATCAAGATCGGCCATCTGTCGAAGCTCGAACAGGACGAAGGCGACCCGAAAGCGTCGACCCTCTACAAGCTCATCCAGGCGTTTGGCTGTACGCCCACCGGCCTGATGTCAGACCCGGACCAAAGCCGGGAAGGAACCGAAGCAGACGCGCTGCTAAGCATGATCTTCGAGCGGGTCGATAACCTCCCGGACAAGGCGAAGATGAGCCTTGTAGAAGTCCTAGATCGGTTCTGCATGGGCTGGGAAATGGAGCTTGCCATCACACAGACACCCCGCAAATGGAACGCCTTGCTGCAGCCCCAAGAACAAGAAAGACCCCTGTGAGAGACCCCACGAACCGCCCGTGAGTCGCACCCATGCGACAAAGTGCCCGTGTTACCGATCCGGGCACGTGCCCCGGCCTGGCCCCCTGAGCAACTGGCAACGGTGCCCGTTCCCCGTTACCGGTGAGCCCCGGGGAGGGCGGACCTGTCCAATTCTGAACTTGCCTCAGGTGCATTTAAATGCACCTCAACGCGCCCCGTGTCCGATTTAGACCACTCCGTAAGTCATTGATAAAATCGAGCCAGTGCACCCCCGTGCACTATCGGGGGGTACTACTAAACCGCGCCAAGCGCGAGATACGTAATTTCTGTGATACGTTGCATCCCGTGCCGAGCCCCCTGTGTCGGCCAGACCGGCCCCCGATACCAGAAGCACGCAGCGTTTATGCTTAAGCTCGATCTCGCGAAGTGGAATC
>NZ_CAIZIZ010000242.1 GCF_903933125.1 uncultured Lamprocystis sp.
GGATGGGCATCGCTCTCGCTCTGCCCATCCTACGCGCTTTGTGCTCTTTGTGTCTTTGTGTGAGCAATTTCCGGATCTGGGGTACCGGTCGTCGGCCAGCAGCCGGTCGAGGAGGCGCTGATCGCCATGAAGCCAGCGGTAGAGGTCGCCGCCGATGGCAAAGGCTGCGACCGGGTCCGGGCGTTGCTCCAGGAAGGCGTAGCGCACGGCCAGTGCCTGCAGCAAGCGCAGGACTTCGCCCATCCAGCGTGGGCCCGGCGCCGATCGGCGTGTCGTCGAGCAGCAGGCTGAAGCGGTCGTCTTGAACCAGGATGCCGGCAGTCATGCGGCGGTGCCCCCGAATTTCCGAAATTCCTTGGACTGGACGACGATTGTAGGTGATTTCCGTCGGATCAAGAACCCCAGGCGGCACTATAGTTCGCACCACACCGGAGGTCGAGGCTTCAGCCGGACGTGGCACCGCCGCCGGCTAACGGCCATGGAAGGAACATCAGCCACCCCGGACGATGAATGGCCCCCGTGGGAGCGGCCTCCCGTCGCGATGCGGTGCTGCGATGATCTCGAACGCTGCGGTGACACACCCGACCCCATCGCGGCGGGACGCCGCTCCCACAGGGTCGCTGCGCGACTTTCACGGTAAGCGTCGGCCTCCAGTTGCGTCATTTATCCTTCACTCGTCATTAACCAGGATCCACTTCCCCCAATGCCCACCATCGACTTCTACACCCTGGAACCCGCGAGCCCCGGCGACCGGTACCTGCTGACCTGCCACTTGGTGGAGGGTCTTTATCAGGACGGCGCACGGGTTCTGATCCACTGTCCGGAGACCGAGCGCGCCAGGCGCCTGGATCAGTTGCTTTGGACCTACCGGCAGGAGAGCTTTATTCCACATGGTTTGGTTGGCCAGGTCGACCCCGAGCTGACGCCGATCCTGATCGGTACCGACCTGGGCCGGCAAACCGAAGGCGCGGTCTTGATCAACCTTGCCGCCGAGGTTCCCGCAGAGTTCGCGCGGTTTGAGCGCGTGTGCGAGCCGGTCGATCAGGATCCCGCGGTGCGCGCGGCGGCGCGGTTGCGGTTTCGCTACTACCGCGATCAGGGATTCCCCCCGGACCATCACCCGATGAGTCTGCCGCGCGACGCGGCGGATGCCTGGTAGAAGGCGCGGGCGGCCTTGATCATCGTTCCGGTCGGCCGCGGACGGTCCGCACAGACGGTCCGCACACGGACCCGACGGTGACACCGTGACCCGCGGGCGGTCCGCGCAGCGGACCCTACGGTAACACCGTGACCCGTAGGGTCCGCTGTGCGGACCGACGACCGTGCCGATCGCGCAATGTCCGGGTTTATGATCAAGGCCGCGTGGGCAGCCGTCCGCTCCCGCGCTCCCGATCGACCGGGCCTTGACCTGGCAATTTTCTCGGCTATAGTCGGTAGGGTGACCTGAATTACCAGGCACATCTGAAAAACTAATTAGAATACACGAATATACCTTAGGAGTGGAGAAAACATGAGTCACACGAATCTGCATGAGCCCGTGTCCGGCGGGGCGCGCCCGTTGCCGACCGACGGCGACGGATTCCTGGTCGATGCGGAACTCTGGAACCCCGGCATGGCCCGCGTCATCGCCAGAATGGATGACGTGGGGCCGCTGACCCCCGACCATTGGTCCATCATCTATTATTTGCGCGAGCATCGCCTGACCTACGGCGCCATCCCCCCGGTCTCCCAGATCTGCCGCGTCCATGGCATGGATCGTGATGCCGTGCGCCGGCTGTTCGGCTCCTGCCGCCAGGCCTGGCGCATCGCCGGGCTGCCCCATCCGGGGGACGAGGCGCTCAGCTACATGAACTGAGGCGATGCCCTGGAATCAACATCCCAACTCCCCATGCCTGCAAGCCTGGTAGGTTGGGGTGAGGAACGGACACTGGTGGCGAATTCCCGGCCCCCCTTACGCGGCCGCTTGCAGGGCGGAAAACCGGGAGCGACGGGTTGGGGCCAGGGGTGTACCGGTCAACCAGTCGCCGATGCGTATCAGGTTCACGGCGACGGCCGTGACGACA
>NZ_CAIZIZ010000243.1 GCF_903933125.1 uncultured Lamprocystis sp.
GCGCGACCGAGGTGCCGGATCCCTGACACCGAGCGGCGCGCCTTATCCACCCTACAGCGGAGCCGGTTTTGTAGGGTGGATAAGCGCAGCGCATCCACCCGCAGCCTTGCCGACGGGACGCGGTCGGCGGCGGCCACCCAAATTTGGAACTGCTGCCACGGGTTGGGCTACGAAAAAATCGCTGTGACCAGCTTGCTTGTTACCCCGCCGAAATTTATTACAGAAGATCAATCTAACGTGCTTGTATTTCGATTTAACGGCCTAAAACCGATGGTTGGGTATAGAGTAAGGAATATTTTCTATGTCTTGTGGTTCGATCATAATTTTTCCGTCTACCCTCACGGTTAAAAACAAAAAGCCTAACACTAGCTTCAAAAGCGAGCCCCGCCACAACCTTCAACTCAGCTCTGCTAGGTCGCAGTAGGCGGGGCCGCTTTAAGCTGACGTTAGCTGTCAGAAAGGACCATCATGGCAATCATTCGAACTTATGGACTCCACTGGACCATTGCACATGTTGACTGGGGACGTCAAAATAGCGCAGGTACCCTCCTTGGTGCTGCAAGAAGGAGCAAACATGCCCGGCAAGTTGATCTTCGCGACCAGCGGGGCGTCTATGCGCTCTACGCCGACTATGAATTAGTTTATGTTGGCCAAACCGGCGCGGGAAATCAACGACTCTTCCGACGGTTACGAGACCACAAGAAAGATCACCTCTCTGAGCGCTGGAATCGTTTCTCTTGGTTTGGAACGCAGTGGGTCACGAAAGCAAGGGGCGTTATCGATTGACGCCGCAGGTGTTCAGGAGTCAACCGAGGTTGCGTTAAACATCCTTGAGGCGCTAGTTGTCGCGGTTTCTGAGCCAAGATTGAATCTTCAACGCGGGCGCTGGGGAAAGGCAACTCAGTATTATCAATGGTGGCAAAATATCGAAGAAGAGGAAGCAGACGATTGAGCAATCTGACGGCTAACTCGCCGGTCAATCCGACCTGCCTTCGGCCGGCCGGTTACCGGCAATGTTTTCTGCCAGAAAACGCCAGATCGGAGTACCGTTAAGCCATGGCACAGTCTGTTTATATCGAGTCATCCGTTATCAGCTACTTGGTAGCGCGACCGAGCCGTGATGTCGTAGTCGCCGCACATCAAGCGATTACCGAAGCATGGTGGCAGAGTCAGCGGGCCGAATTTGATTTATTTGTCTCCAGCCTCGTGATACAAGAAATCTCACGGGACGATGCTGCCGCGTCGGAGAAGCGGCTGCAGGCTGTAGAGAATATTCCTCTTCTTGCAACTTCGCCCGAAGCACAGAGATTAGCCGAAGACCTATTGGCTAAGGGCGCGGTGCCCGCAAACAGCGAAGAAGATGCCCTTCATATCGCCATTGCCGCCGCAGGGGGAATTGAGTTCCTTCTCACGTGGAATTTTAAGCATATCAACAACGCGCAGACCAAGGCGGTTATAACAACAGTGGTCGAATCGCACGGCTTTGCTTGTCCAATATTGTGCTCACCGGAAGAATTGGGGGCAGAACTATGAACGAAGATCCAATTGTTGCGGAAATCCGCAAGTATCGTGCCGAGCACGCAGAAAAATACGGTCATGACCTGGGTCGTATTTGCGAGGCGTTACGCGAAGCCGAAGCAAAATCAACCCGTAAGGTTGTGCACCGCAAGCCGCGCCTGCTTCCAAAACCTAGCAGCTAACATGCCTTAAAAGCGAGCGTGCGCCACAGGCGTCGTGCTAATTGTCTAGCTCATCAGGGGCGCGCGCCGCTTTAGGCTTTACGTTAGGCACAAAGGAACCGGAAAAGGGGCCAGGCACAATTATGAAACAAGAAAATGTGGTTAGGGTGACAGGTTACGGTGACAGTTTACTAAATGCACTGAATGCGGATGGGCGTTGAACGCAACCCGTAATTACTGTATTTAGTAAACTGTCACCGTAATTCTGTCACCGTAATTCCTCAAACTGTCACCGTAATTCCTCTCTGGTCCGAAACCTCGCCCCTGAGACCATCCACTGCATCGCCTACCAGATCGAGCAGCGCTGCCGCCTGCCGAACCCGAATCAGCCATTCATCAAATTGGCCCATTGTTCCGGCCAGCGACCTGAAGTCCAGGGCTTGATGCCGGGACGCGACTGCATCTATTGCGCCGACCGCTTTGGCACTACTGCAACATCCAGCCTTTCTTCACCTTCTCCAACACCGTGTTGATGCCCTCGATCGCCTCAGCGGACGCCCCACCGGCGCGGTCCAGTGTCACCGTGACGCGCCATTGCAGATCATGGCCGATAGCGGCGGCGAGCACCGCGTCGATGGCCTCCCCAAGGTCCACCAGATCATGGGCTTCCAGCGTGGCCGTTGCGATCTTGGCCGAACCGTTGACGCCCGCCGCGTCCTGGTCGCCCGCCCCGCCGAGCTCCTTGATGCCCTGCACGAAGCGCAGCCGCACCGCCGGGGCACCGCCCAGATCGCAGGGCCAGGGGCCGGAGTCGAGGGTGCGCTCGAAGAGCCCCAACTTGAATCCCTGATCGAGTGCGCGACGGACGGTGATCCACGGCAGTGCCTTGCCCAGGTCGGCCGACAGCGCGGCGCGGAGGTGGTCGGCGGCCGTCTCGGTCCCTTTCCAGGCCGCGGGGAGGCGTTCCGGCAGCAGGTCGGTGGCGGCCAGGGGCACGGGCGGAGGCAGCAACCGCGCGTGCTCATTGATAAAACCGGCCGGCACCTCGTCTTCAAGCAGGCTCGCGGTGCCGTTGATGAGCCACACCGTGCCTTTCTTCACCGCCGCCCCAACCGCCGCCTTGAGTGCATCCTCCGCGGCGGCCGGCACGAGCAGAGTCTCGGTCCAGCCCCCCTTGTCCTCACTGACCAGATGCTTACCGGAGAAGTAGTCGGTCAATACAGGCCACGAGACTTCGTTGCTGTCCCAGAGTCCGGGCAGGATCTTGGGCGCCAGCGTGGCCGGGTCGATGTCGGTCAGCAGCACCGCGTCCGGCAGCACGACTTCGAGCGTCGGCTCCGCGGTGGCGGTCGCATCCGGCCGCGTCAACCAGAAGGTGCGTTGCGACTGGTCCGCGCGGGTGCTGCGCAGGACGAACCGGCCGGCCTCGCAGCCCTGTAGCAGCGTCTCCAGGATCGCCTCGCGGCTGAGCATCTTCGGCAGGCTCGCCGTCGCCGCGAAGGCGCCAACCAGGTCCTTGACGAAGCGCGCCGAGTCGCCGGCCGCCCACAGGTCGTAGGGTCCACCGGGCAGCAGCGCCTCGGCGTTGACGGCGCTGGTCTCGATGCGCAGCCGCTTGTCCGCGATCAACTTCGTGAACAGCGGTTCGTTATCGACGTTGATGCGGTAGGCAGCGACGGTGTTGGTGTCGTTCACCGTCACCGCGATACAGTAGGCCAGCACCACCGCGGAGACCACCTCGGCGCGCGCGTTCTTGAGGTTGGCGCCCAGCCGCGTCGTCGTGACCGTGTCGAGATCATCGCGCTCTTTGAGCAGGCGCTGCACCTCCTCCCAACCGAACAAATCGCGCACCTTGTCGCGGGCCGCCGCCAAGGCGTCGCGCGCCGGCACCGCGAGCACGACCGCATTGCGGTTCTGCGCGCGCGGCTTATCCGGCCCGGTGGTCTCGTCGAGGAAGCGCCGCGCGTAAGCGCTGGGTTTGCCGGCATCGCACGCCGCCGCCGGACCCAGCACGGCGTAGTGAAACAGCCCGTCGTCCTCGATGTCGGCCGGTTTGGCGGGCAACTTGTGCACCTTCGCGCCGGCCGCCCGGGCGCCCTCCGTGAGTCTGCCGGCGTCCTGGATCGCCTTCTCCAGCACCACATCCACCAAGGAGTCACTGACGCCGGCCCGCGCTGCCGCGTGCATCTGCTTCAGATTCGGCTTGGAGCCCAAGCGCCAGACCTTGGGCAACCCGCCCTCGCGCTCGCCGGTGAAGAGATCGTCCAGGTACCAGGAGTTGTCGGCCCAGGCAGCGAGCCCCTGATCGAGATTGATCGGGTCGGGCGCAGCGATGCCGACCAGGAGCTTCACGTCGCGGGTCTTCGCGTGCTGGCCAATCGGCTGGGAATGCAGGAAGGTCGCCATCACCGCCTGCTCGATCTCGCGCCCAGCCAACCCCGGCAGCCCCTCCTGCGCCTTGGCCGCGTGCCCCAGCTCCGCGCTCAAGATGGCCGGCCAGTTCTGCTTGCGACCGTCGTACTGCTCCACCTGGGCGATGTTGGCGAGTTCGTTCGCCGCCGTGCTCAACCCCTCGGCCCCGACGGCGCCCAGGAAGACCTGCGCACCGATGAGCGGCTGGGTGTCCCAGGCCGCCGCATCGCGCAGCGCCGAGGCCAGGGTCTTCAAGATGCCGCGGGTTTGCTGGAAGCCCTCCAACTGGGTCCATTTACCGTAGAGCGCCTCCAGCAGATCCGGATGGAAGGGGTAGGCGGCGAGATAACGCTGCTCTTCGGTCGAGCGGTGCTGCTTCGTTTGGGCGTCGACGGCCTCAAGGCTGTTGAGCGCCGCGTAGACCTGGGACGGCCAGGCAGATTGATCTTGGTAGCTGGCCAAGGTGAACAGCCGCCGACGCAGGATCTCCGGCACGTCGTGGCTCTCCACCGGCCGCACGCCCTCGTCCGCTACGCGCTTGATCTCGTCGAAGAGTTCCTTGCTGATCTGCCGGCCGAGCGCGTCCATCTTGGTAGTGTCCGAGGCCAAGAGCGACACCACCAGGGCGCACCGCGGCACCTTGGCGACGGCCTGGGTCAGACTGTGCAGGAAGTCCTTCAGTCGCCCGGTCCAGGCCGGGTCCTTGTCCACCATGGTGCGGGCGAACCACAGCACCTCGTCGAACAGGATCAGCACCGCCGGGATCTCGGCGCGTGCCAGCTCCAGCAATTGCGTCATCACATTGGTTGCCGGCGGGGTCACCCGCTCGCTGCCGTCCGGCTTGAGCACCTTGAGCCCGGCGTCGCCCGCCAATTGCCAGGCGAGCACGCTCCAGGGCATCAGCAGACGGCGCCGGCTGCCGTCCGGTGCGCACACGTCCATGCCCTGTTCGGCATCCAGGTGGTCGAACACCACCGCGGCTACCCGCGCCCGCGGCAACCCCTCGGCGAGCCCGCAATGGCTGCGAAACTGCTGCACCGACGGGATGTCGGGCAGTGACTCGGGGTCGCGCACCAAATGGACCAGAGTGACCAACGCGTGCGTCTTACCGCCGCCGAAGGTCAGGTACAACTGCCGGACCGCCTTCTCGGACTTGCCGGCCAACCGCCAGAGCACATCGCGCACCAGATCGCGCAGCCGCGCGGTCGGATAGGTGAGCGCAAAGAACTCCTGCGGATCATGATAGATGCCGGGGTTATCCCCCAGCATCACGTCGTGCAGATCGGCGGCGAACTGCTTCTGCGACAGCTCGGCGCTGGTGATCTCGGCGCGGAGCTTCATCACCTGGTGCCAAGCCTGCGTCGTCGTTTTTGCCATGGTGCCCCCCAGGCAGTTGTAGGTTGGGGTGAGGAACGAACCCCAACAATTCCGCGCCTCACGGTTGGCGGCGCGTTGGGCTTCGTTCCTCAGCCCAACCTACGGGAAATCGTTCATCAATTCGGGAATTGCTCACACAAAGACACAAAGAACACAAAGAAGAATAAATGTCACCGTGCGGGTGACCTCCTCGACCTGCACATCGCGTTGAAGATCTTTGTGATCTTTGTGTCTCTGTGTGAGAACTGCTCTTTCCAGGATGGTCAAGGCCGGTGCCGCGCCTCAGTCCCCCAGCGGCAAGGCCCCTTGCGCCGCGCTGCCGTGGCCCTTCAGGTGATTGGCGAGTCGCTCCAGGGCCGCACACTCGTCCGCGACCCCCTCGGCGCGGCTCTGCTCGATCAAGGCTTGGAGCAACTGCGCAAACAACGGGCTGCGGCGCAGCCCGTGGCCGTCGAGTTGGGCGTTCACCTTCACCACGTCGGCCGCGTCCCACAACTGGAGCAGTCGATGCACATGGTCGATCAACGGAATCGGCCGGCCGCGCAGCGACTCCTCACCCAACCCCCGCTGGGTGCGCGCCTTCCACGGCTTCAACTTCAGTTTGCCGCCGCCGCCCCCGGCGTCCGACGGTTCGTCGTCGTCGGCGGCGTCTGCATCGTCCTCGGTGGTGGTCGCCCCGCCCGTCTTGCCGCGCGCCAGCAGGCCGTATTGGTCGACCAGTTCGCGCTCCGATAGCCCGCACGAGACCGCGTAGAGGATGCAGGGCCCGGCCGGTGCTTCCTTCAGGCCGAAGTCGCTGCGGTGCAGCAGGTAGTAGGTCGTGATGTCATCGAGCGGATGCTCGCCGACCGCGGGCGCCCCCGCGCCGCGGGTCAGCACCCGTCCGACCACGAAGTCCACCACCATGCGCCGGACATGGCCCAGGAAGTCGCTGACCTCCATCAGGCCGCCGGTCGCCGCGGCCCTTTTCACGACCGGATAACGGCTGTAGGCTTCGAGCGCCGGCCCGGTGGCCGCCCATACGAAGTCCGGCCCGCGGATGCCGGCGTCCCAGAAGTCGCGCAGCTTCTGAACAATGTTGGTCTCCATCTCTTTGAGCACCGCCGAATCCCAACCGGGGCGGGCGTTGGGGTCGCGCTTGCGACAGACGAGCCAGACGGACGAGGACAGGGCCGCCGATGAGAGAGAACGCGTTCTCGCTTCGCGCTCGGTTTGGATCGGCCAACTGCCATCGACAACGAAACCGGCCCTGATGATCGCGGCGACCAGGGTCTCCCAAGCGTCCGGGTGTTTGTGCGCGAAGACGACCACCAGGCGTCCGTCCGGCTTGAGTGCGGCGTGGCAGGCACCGAAAGCCCGCGCCATACCGTCCTCGTAATTCTTCTTCGATGCGGCCTTGTCGCCACCGAAGCGGGAAGCATCGTCGATTAACTCGCCATCGTCGGCGGCGTGATTCCATTTGGGAGACAAGGGTTCGGCAAAAGCCCGGTCCAGTTCCGGTGACAGGCCATGCAGGGTGCGCCGCAACCAGACATAAAAGAAGTCCATCAGGTCCGAATAGGGGATGGCATCGTAGTACGGCGGATCGGTTAGGATGACATCGAATTGCTCGGGCGATCCCGCGGTCGCGGATGCGCGGACTATCTCAGGTGCCGGCATGCCACCGATGCCAACCGCGGCGTGCTCAATGTACTCGGCGAGCCATTCGATCCCACCGGGATAACCGCCCGAGGCGTCGGCCAGGACCGAGGTTTCGGCAAAATCCCAATTCATTGGCAGGGCGAATCGCGCGAACGTATTGCGGATCTGGTCATATCCGACGGTCCAGGAGCAGAGTGCGCTGCCGCGGTCGGCCACGCGATCCAGCACGGTGGCAATGAGGCTGGTTATGGCAACTTGCTGTTCAGTGGAGTAGTCCCGTAGGGCAAGCTCAGACGCAAGCTGCCGGGTTGCGGCCAGCAGGGCCGCAATGCCAACCAACTGGCGCGGAGCGAAAAGCTTGGACCAGCGGTCAAAACCGTAGAGTGGCACGCGAAACCCCAATGCCTCAGCGCTGGCGAGCGGTTCAGTCGGCAACCCAAATGGCACTTGGGAAAAGGCAGTCTCCAACTCGACTTCGGCCGCTGCCGCCATCTCGATCTCATGCCCCGTCGGCAAGCGGTACTCCTTAGCTTCCGGTCCATCCACGACCACGGCGGTCATCACCGCGCCGAGTCGCTCCGCACGGCCTTCGAGACGCAGGTCCTGCATCGTCATGATGGTCGGGCAGCACGCGCACTGCGCGCCAGCCCGGCTCATGGTGCCGACACCGATGCGCTTGTCATGCTCGCGCCGCTGTGCGACGTTGCCGCGGTGCTCGGGGACCTTGGCGTCGAGACTGAACACCACCCCGCTGCGGTCGTCGTTCGGCTGCATCGTCAGCAGCACGCGCTTGTGGTCCTTCTTCGCCAGCCAGCGGGTCTTGAGCAACGGAACGGTGGCCCGGCACGACTTACAGCGCACCGTGCGCGCCCAGAGATAGGCGACGGTCGGCTTGGCGACCCAGCGCGGTTGGGTCGGGTTGTCCAGATAGTCGGCGGCGAAACCGGCGTTAAGCAGGTCGATCTGTGGTACACCAGCGTCGTTGATCGGTACCAGCCGCAACGGTTCGTCGCAGTCCAGCGGCACCACTCGATACGGCTTGAGTGCGCAATACTCGGCGTAAGTCGGATAGAAGCGGGCGAGGTCGCGACGCGCTTCCTTCAGCACCCACTGGCCCCAGGCGCGCACATGCCAGGCGAGATCGGCATCGAGCAGCGCCGGGGCGAGTTCAGGCTCCAGGAACAGCGGCAGGTTCTCGCCGCGTTCGACCCCGGCAATCCCCGCGGCGCGTTGCGCGACGAGGGGAGACAGCGCGCGGACATGGCGTTTGACCACGGCCGGCGTCAGACCCTTGGCTTTGAAATACGCCGTCATGAAGGCCGGGTCTTGCAGCGCGAAGTCCGGCAGCCGCCGCGTCTGCCCGGCAAGCCGCTGCGGGTACTCCAGCGTGCACTTGAGGATGAACCAGGCCACCGGGTTGATGTCCGCGGCGGTCACCTCGCAGCCGAGCCGCATGGCCTCCAGCGGAATGGCCCCGCCGCCGGCAAAGGGGTCGAGCACGCGCGGCGCCCGGCCGCCGTACGCCTTGCGGATTTCCGCGCGGAACCAGTCCATGTCCGGCCCGGACTCGCGGCCCCAGTGCAACACGCCGCCCTCGGTCTCCCAGGCCTCGATGTCCTCGACGCGGCCGTTCGGCATCGTCTTCTTCTTCGTGGTCTGGCGCAGCGTTCCGCCGAGCCGCTTCAGCAGGGCCTTGCGCTCCTCATCGTCGCCGGGGTCCGGCAGCAGAGTGGCGATCAGCGCCGCGCGGCAGGCAGCCAGCGGCCGACGCGCCGGCCAGATGTGCAGTGTGGAGATGTGCCCGTGGCGGACGTTCTTCTCATGCACCGAGTCGAGTGACGTCTCGCGCAAGGGAAAGGCGACTTCGATCAGTCGTTTGTTAGTCATTGTCAGAGGCTCTGCAGGGCCGCGCGCAAGCCGTCGAGGAAGTGTTTCAGGGAGGCATCGTCGCGGGCCGCACGCTCCAGGTCCATCGCGCCGACAATGTCCTCGGCGAATTCGACCGCAAGACCGCACTCGGCCGCAATCCGGTGAATCAAGGGACCAATGACCTGCCGGTGGGCAAAGTCCTCGACAAAGGCGGCGATGCGCCGCGGCGGCGCCTCAGTCATCGAAATCTCCCCGCAACAGACGCTCCGAGACCGACAGCCCCGCGTCGTCTCGATCCATCAGCGCATCATCGATGTGTCCGCGGCGCGCCAGCGGGCCCCAGGTCGAGAACGGTTCGATTTGGGTACCGGCGTTGGTCTTGCGCGTGATGTAGAGCGCGGTGTCCGCCATCAGGTCGGGTAGGATCGGCGAGTGGGTGGTGACGATGTATTGCGTATTGCCGATGGCCGCGCGCGTCTTCAGCAACTCCGCGATCAATTGAATGCGGCGGGGGTGAATGCCGTTCTCGGGCTCTTCGAATCCGATCAGCGCCGGCGGCTCCCGGGCGCCGGTGAGGGCGAGCATACCGAGGATGCGGAGCGTGCCCTCGGACAGCACGCGCGCCGGCACCAGGATGCCGTTCTCGCGCAGCCGCAATTCCACCTCGCCCAAGTCGCTTACACCGACATCGATGCCGTCGATCTGCGGCAGGATGGTCTTGAGTGCCTTCTCGACCGCGGCGAATTGCCGCGGCTCCAAGGCCCGCAAGGTATTGAGATAGGCGGGCAGTTCCTCGCCCATCAGGCCGATGTGGCGGACCTCTTTGACCGGGTTGGCCGCGCGCATGCGCTCGCGGGGCTCGAAGTAGAAGAAGAGCCAACTGCCGAGTTCCATCCGCGCCGCGACCATGTGCGGATGATGGGCTGGATAGTTGGGAAACGACAGGATGCTATGGTCGAGATACAGTTCCCGATAGGACGGAGATTCCTGGCCTTCCAGACGCAACTGCAGCCGGTCGTCATGCCGGAACAGATAGGGTTCGCAGGTGCCGCTGGGCTCGCCGTTCTGGTCCAGGGCCGCGAGATATTCGTCGCTGACCCGCAGGATGCCGGAACGCGGCAGCATCTCGATTGCGATGCGGTAGCGCAGGTTGCGCTCTTGAATCACGCTGGGCGCCGGCTCGTCATCGGATGGCTCAGCTTTGGGATCGATTGCACTCTTCAGCTCCCGTACCCCGCGATTGACCGTCTCAACCACGGCATCGGAGAGGGTGAAATCGACCTCGATTGCGAATGACAGCGAATCCTGGGCCAGCAGACCTTTGAGCCCGTCGGCGCCGAAAGAGAAGGACTCCAGCGGCTTGCCCCGATACGGGGGCTCGAAGGCGTCCTTCAGCGTGCGACAGGAAACGATCTTGGACAGCAGTTGCAGCGCATCGAGGAAGTTGCTCTTGCCGGCCGCGTTAGGCCCCAACAGCACCGACAGCGGTTGCAGCCGCACCTCGACGTCGCGCAACGACTTGTAGCCCTTGATCCTGATGCGGTTCAGCATATCGATGACCTGTTGTTGGAGTTTCGCCGGGCGCTCTTGCTAGAGCGCCTCGGCAACCCGCGCGATATCGCCATAACCGAGCACCACGGTGCCCTTGGCGTTGGCGATGAGTTTCTGAAATGGGTCCTGAACCCGCAACAGCCGCGGCTTCGGCGTGCCGCAGTCGAAGACGACATACAACCAGTAGCGCCCGCGGAGGTTGCACGCCTTCGCCCATTCGTTCTCGGTCAGCTCGATCGCGCCGGTGCCGACTCGCCCCTTGACTTCAATGCCGCGTTCTTCGCCCGGCCGCTTGGAGAGCAGATCGAAACCGGGGTAGTCGGTCAGGCCCGCCAGGCGCGCCTTCGATGGGGTCGAAACATCGCGCACGTCGGCGCCCTGGACAGCTTCGGCGGCGGTGGCAATCGCCATCGCGATGCGCTCGACTTCGAGATCGCGCGCCTGGATGTCCGCGGGGTCCTGCGACGGCTGCACCAAGGCGGTGGCGAGGATCTCCACTGCGCCGGGCTGGATCAGCGCGACCTCGCGCCGGGTCCGGGTGAGGGCCTGCCGGCGGCGCTCCTTAAGCGCACCTTGCTGCGCGCGGATGCGCTCCACCTCGGGCTCGGCCTTACGGTCGCCGGCGCGAGCCTTCCTGGTGTACTCCTTGCGTGCGACCGCCAGCTCCAATTCCTGATAGTCGTAGGCGAGGCCGAGCAGTGTTTCGGTTTCGCTCAGGCGCGCCTGCGCAGTAAGCCCCTGCACCTGTGCCAGCCGACCGAGTACCTCCCCCTGGAGGTACTCCGCGGCGGCCAGACGCCAGGTGTCGCTGTGGACCAAGAAAGCGACGCTCGTCGGGGCCTGCTTGCGGCCTGGCTTGAGCAGCAGCAACTGCTCGACTGGCGCCTCCTCACAGCGGTTGTCGGCGAACTGTTTGATGCCGACCAGGCGCTGTTCGATGACCTCGCTGCGACTCAAGCCCGGCACGCCGGGATCGGCCGCGCGCACCACGGACAGCCGGGCGACATGGAATAGATAAGGGGCATCGCTTGCCGGGTCGGTGAAGATGGCCCCGCGCCGGCCCGCCACGCCCGCCTGCTCGGCGGCGAGCGCGGACAGACGCTCGAAGACCGGCTCGCCGGGGTGCAGGTAGATGGCCTCGTGCTCGTCCGCGGTCGGGTAGACGCTAAAGCGATTGCGCGCGGCGGCCGGGTAGCAGTCGAGCACCGGCAACAGCCGTTCGAGTACCCCAGGGCGCCGCGTCCGCAGCATGAAGCCGGCCCCCAGGTCACCGACCAGGTCGACACCGATCAGCGGGGCCGCGTGCTCCAGATAGCGGCGCACGTAACCGGGCAGCAGTCGGCGCAGCTCTTCGATGGCGAGTGCTTCACGCAGGCGCGGCAGCTCGGCGGCGATCTCGCCGCCGCGGCCGTAGAGGCTCTCCTCGCGTGCGGTGATCGCCCGGATCTGCTCGGCGGTGAGCTTGCCGGCGATTGCCATCGCCTCGCGATCGGCCGTCTCGTCGGAGTCCACCGCACGGCGCACGTAATCGGCCAGGGAGACGTCCTCAAACATCCGCCCGACCACGTCGAAGACCTTGTCCGAACCGAGTTCGTTGCGGATCTCCTCCAGCTTGTCGAGCAGTGTCTTGACGACCCGGCCTTCGCGGGTCGCTCCCGCCACCAGATTGAGGATGGCAACGCGGTCGCGTTTCTGACCGTAGCGGTGAATGCGGCCCATACGCTGTTCCAGCCGCGCCGGGTTCCAAGGGACATCGTAGTTGATCAGGATCCAGCAAAACTGGAGGTTGATGCCTTCAGCGGCGGCGTCGGTACCGACGAAGAACCGCGCACCGTCGCCGCCGTGCCGGTGCGGGGCACGAAAGCGCTCGACCTCGGCATCGCGGCTCACGAAGCCCATGCCGCCGTGGACGCAGGCAACCTGCCCGGCGAAGCCCAGCCCTTCGAGGCCGCGCCGCAAGAAGTCGAGTGTGTCCTTGTGCTCAGTGTAGATGATGACCTTTTCATCACGGTAGGCCGGGTCGGCAAGCAACTCGCGCAGGCGCTGGAACTTGGAGTCCTGCCCCTGTGCGTGCACCGCCTCGGCCAAGCCGACGAGCCCGCGCACTTCGTCGCGCTCCGTCTGCAACTCGGCAAGGCTGGTCGCGAGGAAGGCGCCGAGCGCTTCGTCCTCGCCCGCTTCGTGCGTTTCCTGCCCGTGCCGGCTACCTTCTTCGTCGGCGGTCTGGTCGGCAAGCGCATCGACCAACTTGCCTTTGGCAGCCTTTTGCTCAAGCAGTGTCTGCTGCGTGCGCCATTCGTCCTCACGGATGTGGCCGGAGCGCAACGCCTCGATCATGCCATCGAGCTTCGCCAACCGTTTGCGCAGCGAGCACAGTAGCGCCCAGGTGCTGCTCGCCAGCCGCCGCTGGAAGATCAAGACCGCGAAGCGCGCCGCCTGGCGGTTGAGGACGCGCGCCAGGTTATAGTAGTTGTTGATGTAGGCCGTGGTGCGGTTGTAGAGCGTCTGCTCGCTGATCTCGCCTTGGCCGAGGTCGTAGCTGTGAGTGTCGCACCGACGCACCGGATACAGGGGGTTGCCGCGCAGGTCGACCATCTCCTCCTTGACCCGGCGGATGAAGCAGCGCTGCCGGGACGCCGGCGGAAAATGCTCGAAGGCGGTCGGCGTGCTGAGCAACTCGGGCTCCAGCAGCCGCCACAGCGCGTAGTACGGGTAGGGCTTGCCCATGTGCGGGGTCGCCGTCAGCAACAGCAGGTGATGCGCGGACCAGGGAAGACGGTAGGCGTCCGGGAGGTCGCGGACGCCGGCAAGCGCCTCGGCCAAACGATACCGCTCGGTGGGGCGAATCGCGCCGTCGGGATCGCGGTGACACGCGAGTTTATGCGCCTCGTCGAAGACCACCAGGTCATAGGCCGTCACCGTCGGGTCCCGCAGGGCGGCGAACAGCCGCGCACTGCGCAGGCTGTCGATGCTGACCACGACCAAGTCGCTGCCGTCGCCAATGAAGGGGTTGCCCTGTTTGGCATCGGCGCTGGTCACGATGCGCAGCTCAAGGCGGAACAGCCGATGTAACTCGCGCTGCCAGTTACCGACCAGGCCGGCTGGCGCCACGACCAGCACGCGCCGCAAGGTGCGGCGGGTCATGCTCTCGCGCACATACAGACCGGTCATGATGGTCTTGCCGGCACCGGCATCGTCGGCCAGCAGGAAGCGCAACCGCGGTTGCGGCAGCATCCTATCGTAGACCGCGATCCGTTGGTGCGGGAGGGGATCGATTCGGCTGATCTCAGTCGCGAAGGCTGGGTTGAACAGGTGGCCGTAGGACAACCGCTCACCCTCAACCAGAACGCGCAATGCGTTGGCGTCCCCGAGGAAGTCCAGGCGCTCAGGTTGCGTGGGCGGCGACGACGTCGCGAGATCCGGCAACGCCGGCGGGCCGGCATCGGCGGGCACTCCAGCCGCTGCTTGGCGCAGCTTCTCCACGCCCAAGGCGGACGGGCGGGTCTGCCCATTCTCCCAGCGGTTCAGGGTGACGAATGACACTCCAAGCCGATCAGCAAATTGCTGTTGTGTCAGCCGCAGAGATTGGCGCAATTGGCGGATCTGCTCGGGACTCATGGCAAGCATCGCGTGATTTACTGAAGGCTTTATATCACGTGATATATTTCCCTGCAAACCGGTGTGCGCCTGGGGCAACACCAAACCACTGCGATCGAGATCGGCAGTGCAGCTTAAGTTCAAGGAAAAACCGTCCTGGACATGGGTCCACTTTAGTCTGATCGGCTAAGCTAAGTCACAGCTTCCCCCCATCCGCGAGTCCGGCCATGCATCTGATGCTGCCCTCACTGCTTGCACTGCTCGTCCTGCTCCCCGCTCCGGCCGGCGCGGCCGAGCCGGCGGTTCCGCCGGCCCTGTATGACTGGATTCCCTGGGTGCTGCATCCACAGGATCAGCGTGACTGCCCGCTGGGCACCGCTCCGGACGGCACGCGGATCTGCGCCTGGCCGGGGCGGCTGGCGCTCGATCTGGGCGCGCAGGGTGGCACCTTTACGCAGCATTGGCAGGTCGCCGCGCCGACCTGGGTGCCGCTGCCGGGCG
Source organism: uncultured Lamprocystis sp. (assembly GCF_903933125.1). Lineage (GTDB taxonomy): Bacteria > Pseudomonadota > Gammaproteobacteria > Chromatiales > Chromatiaceae > Thiodictyon. Next base: position 14,628 of record NZ_CAIZIZ010000243.1, read on the forward strand.
ACACGCAGACTTGGCCCCAGGAAGTGCGTGACGGCGATCAGGCCCTGCCGGTGCTGGTGCACGATGGGGCGCCCGCGACCTGGCTGGCGGCGGGGGCTCATGACCTGAACGGCCGGTTCGTCTGGACCAGCCCGCCGGACGGGTTGACCCTGCCGGCGATGGTCGGACTGCTATCCCTGGTCCGCGATGGCCAGCCGATCCCCTTCCCCCGAGTGGATCCCGACGGACGGCTCTGGCTGGCCGATCCGACCCCGACCACGGGCGAAGCCGGTGACCGGCTGGGGCTCACGGTGTATCGACGGATCGACGATGACCTGCCGTTACGGGTGACTACCCGCCTGGAACTGGATGTCGCGGGCGGTGCCCGTCAGATCGGCATCGGCCCGGTGCTGCTGCCGGGAGCGATCCCGCTGCGCGTGCAGAGCCCCCTGCCCGCCCGGATCGATGGCGAAACACTGCATGTCCAGGTGCGGCCGGGGCACTGGGTGCTGGAGTTGGAGTCCCAGGTCGCGGGGTCCGTTCAGTCCCTGGCCCGCCCCGCCGCCGGGCCGGACACCGGCGTCCCCTGGCCGGAATTCGAGATCTGGTCCTTTGCCGCCCGGCCCGACCTGCGGCAGGTGACGGCGGGCGGGCCGCCGGCGGTGGACCCGCGTCAATCCGGCGTCCCGGCGGACTGGCTGGAGCTGCCGGCCTATCGTCTGGCCGCCGGGCAGACACTGACACTGGAGGAGCGGCGCCGCGGCAATCCGGACCCCGGCCCGGATCGGCTGCGCCTGGAGCGGGACCTGTGGCTGGACCTGAACGGAGACGGCTACAGCCTGCGCGACCGCATCTCCGGCACCCTCACCCGCAGTTGGCGGCTGACCGCGACGGCGCCCCTCACCCTGGGGCAGGTGCAGGTGGACGGCACACCGCGGCTGATCACGCGCCTCACCGAGCAGGAGGCTCCCGGCGTGGAGGTCCGCCGCGACCGACTGGATCTGGTCGCCGACAGCCGGATCGAGGGCGGGGAGGAGACGAGCCCGCGGTCGCTGCCGGCTTCCGGCTGGGGGCTCGACTTCAACAGCATCCAGACCCGACTGTACCTGCCGCCCGGCTGGGACCTGCTGGCGACGGCCGGAACCGACAATCTGCCGAACAGTTGGATCGGCCGCTGGACCCTGCTCGATCTGTTTCTGGTGTTGATCCTGAGTCTGGGCGTGGGTCGGCTGTGGGGCGTCGCCTGGGGTCTGCTGGCCCTGACGGCGCTGGCCCTCACCTGGCAGGTCGCGGACGCTCCGCGGCTGGTCTGGATTGGGGTGCTGATCGGCGCCGCCTTGCTGCACCTGCTGCCGGGGGGCCCGCCGGGTACGGCGACCGCGCGGCTGCGCGGACCGGTCAACTGGTATTTCCGTCTGAGTTTGCTGTCCCTGGTGTTGATCGGATTACCCTTCATCGCCGGTCAGGTCCGCACCGGACTCTTCCCCCATCTCGAGCGTCCAGCGGTCGGTCTGGGGGCGGGTCAGGATGCCGACTCCGCCTCCCCCGGCGGCCTCGTCGGGGACTTCGAACAGCGGATCGAACCCCCGTTCCAGGCGGAATCCGCGCTGGATGCCGCGCCCGCGCCCGCGGCGGATGAGTCAGTCATGCGCAACGACGCGGACGACGGGGTCATGAGCCGGATGAAGTCCGTCGCCACCGTCGCCAAGCGGGCTCCAGCCGCCCCGCCGCCCGATCGGCCGGACCCGGATGCCCTGGTGCAGAGCGGGATGGGGATTCCGGACTGGCAGTGGAATCGTTTCGATCTGGTCTGGAACGGTCCGGTGGAGCCGGCCGAGACCGTCGACCTGTGGGTGTTGCGGCCCGGCTGGCACCTGGTGTGGTCGCTGCTCGGCGCCTTGCTCACGGTACTCCTGGGGCTGCGCATGGCCGGTCTGATCGGCCGCCCGCCGGCCGCCGGGACATCGGACGACCCGACCCCGCCACCCGTACCCCCGGTCAGCCGGCGGCGCGACCAGACAGCGCAGGCCGGAACCGCAGCGCTGATCCTGGCCGCCATGCTGGGCGCCACCGCCCTGACCGGCCCCGGTGCCGCGCCGGCAGGCGCCGCTGAACTACCCGATGCGCCGCTACTTGAGGAATTGCGCACCCGCCTGCTCACCCCCCCGGACTGCCTGCCGCACTGTGTCGACCTGGCCACTCTGTCACTGGCGGCGGACCCGGAGCAATTGCACCTGACCCTGATCCTGGACGCCGCCGTGCCGACGGCGGCCCCGGTGCCGGGCGGACCCGGCGGCTGGCTGCCGCAGACGGTTGAACTGGACGGCGCTCCGCTGGACGGGCTGCGCCGTGGGGCGGATGACCAACTCCTGGTCGCGGTGCCGGCGGGGCGCCATCGCCTGGACCTCAGCGGCCCGCTGCCGGACGCGGCCCAACTCGAGATCCCCCTGCCCCTGCCGCCCCGCCAACTGCACTCGACCCTGACCGGCTGGACCCTGGAGGGCCTGGATCCGACCGGCCGGCCCGGCGCCTTGCTGCGCCTGGTCCGCGTCGCGCCGACCGGCGACCCGGATCAGCGCCCGCTGGATCAGGGCGTACTCCCGCCGTTGCTGCGGGTGGAGCGCACTCTGCGGATCGCACTCGACTGGCGGGTGGAGACGCTGATCCAGCGCCTGTCACCCGCGGGCTCGCCGGTCTCGCTGCCGGTGGCGCTGCTGCCCGGCGAGTCGGTCCAGACCGCGGGCGTCCCGGTTCAGAACGGCCAAATCCTGGTGAATCTGGCCCCCGGCGAAACGACGGCCGGTTGGACCTCGACCCTCGAACCGGGCGCCGCCGCGCTACGACTCCAGGCCGGCGTCGACCCGCGACTCAGCGAATCCTGGACGCTCGACCTCAGCCCCCGCTGGCACCTGCAGTGGAGCGGTCCGGCGCCGATCAATCAGATCAGCCCCGCCGAGCGTTGGCTACCCACCTGGCGGCCGCTGCCGGGCGAAGCCCTGACGCTGACGCTGAGCCGCCCCGTGGCCGTGCCCGGTCGGACCCTGACGCTGGACCGCGTGGATCTGCTAGTGACCCTGGGACGCCGCGCCAGCGAGCACGAACTGATGCTGCGGCTGCGCGGAACCCAGGGTGGCACCTTTCCCCTCACCTTGCCGGAAGGGGCCGAGCCGACCCGCCTGACCAGCAACGGCACGGACCTGCCGCTGCCGCGCGCCGGAGCCCCCCTGGAAATCCCCCTGTTACCGGGACGACAGTCGGTGTCGGTCCACTGGCGGGTGCCCGAGGGAACCGGCCCGCGGGTCGCACCGGTCCTGCCGGATTTGGGCCAACCGGCGGTCAATCTGAATCTGGCGCTGCGCGTGCCGCCGGAGCACTGGGTGCTCTGGACCAGCGGCCCGCGGATTGGCCCCGTGGTGGTGTTCTGGGGTGTCCTGGTGGTCCTGACCGGGTTCGCGTTCGCGCTCGGACGCACCCGGCTGACGCCGCTCAAGACGCATGACTGGCTGCTGCTCGGCATCGGGCTCAGCCTGGCGGAAATCTGGGTGCTGGTCCTGGTGGTCGGCTGGCTGTTCGCCCTGGGCCTGCGGCGCCGCGGCAGCGGCGAGGTCCCGCGCTGGCGCTATAACCTGACGCAGGCCGCCCTGGCGGCGCTGACGCTCGCCGCCTTGATCGGCCTGGTGGGCGCCGTCTCCCAGGGGCTGCTCGGTCGGCCGGCGATGCAGATCATGGGCAACGGTTCGACCGGCGCCCTGCTGAACTGGTACCAGGACCGCACCAGCGGCGCCCTGCCCGAGATCTCGGTGGTGAGCGTCCCCATGTGGGTGTATCGCGGCCTCATGCTCGGTTGGGCCCTCTGGCTGGCGTTGCGTCTGTTACGCTGGCTGCGCTGGGGCTGGGACAGTTGCTCCCGACCGGTGCTCTGGCGTGCGGCCGAGTCGAATACCGGGTTGGAGCGGGGCGATGGACCGGAACACCTGGAGCAACGCTAACGTGATTTCCGGACCACCGGATACCACACCCACCACCGGCTCGGACGCAGGTGCGACTGAAGTCGCACCTACACTGACCGGTATTCAAATTGTCGGAAATAACCTAAGTTAAGAAGCGAACACAACCGTTGTCGGCCTTGATCGTCGTCCCGGCCGCCAGAAAACCGCAGACCAAGGCTTTACCGTGAAAGTGCGTAGCCAGGCCATCCTGGCCTGGCGGCGTCGGGGCTGGAACAGTCAGGGCTGGAAGCCCTGACTACGCAACCCGGAGATGGACTTGTTCAACGTATGAGTGAACGGTTCCCAAGCCATCAGACTGAGTCGAAACCTTGAACGTCCTATGATCCAGAACGTCCAGACCAACCCGGTCCCCGGCCTGAAGCCGGATTATGCCGGCGGCGGCATCGTCAACCTGATGGCCTCCATCATCGGCGCACTGGGCGGACGCAGCGCCTATCCGGGTGCGGCCCTGCTGCCCGCGCCGGACCTGGCCGGGGCCACCAACCTCATGCTGCTGGTGATCGACGGACTCGGCGATGCCTGGCTGCGGCATCGGTCGCCGGACGGGCTGCTCAGCCGCCACCGGCGCGGTGCACTCACCTCGACCTTTCCCAGCACCACGGCCACCGCCATCCCCAGCTTTCTCACCGGCGATGGCCCGCTCCAGCATGGCCTGACCGGCTGGTATACCTGGTTTGCGGAACTCGCCTGCGTGATGACGGTGCTGCCCGGAACACCGCGCTATGGCGGGGTCCCCTACCGACGTGCCGGCCTCGACCCGCGGCGGCTGTTCTGGAGCCGTCCCCTGACCGAGCGCATCCGCACCCGGTCGCTGATCGTCACCCCCAAGCGCATTGCCGGATCGGATTTCAATCAGGCGCACAGCGGGCCGGCCCAGGTGCTGGGCTACGCGGATCTGCCCGATCTGTTCCGCCAGACCGCGCGCGCCCTGCGGCGCGATCGGGGGCGCAAGTACCTCTATTGCTACTGGCCGGAACTGGACTCCATCGGCCATCACCAGGGCATGAACAGCCCGACCGCCGCCATTCACCTGCGGGAGATCGAGCAGGCACTCACCGATTTCCTGGCGGCCGCCGCCGGCACCGATACCCTGATCCTGGTCACCGCCGATCACGGCCAGGTGGACACCGGTCCCGCGGACGTGATCGACCTGGCGGACCACCCGGAGTTGGCCGAGTGCCTGATGCTGCCGCTATGCGGCGAACCCCGTGCCGCCTTCTGCTACCTGCGCGCCGGGCGCGAGTCGGCCTTTCTGGAATACTGCCGGGGGCCGCTCGGCACCTTGGTAGACGTCTGCCCGAGTGCCGAACTGGTCGCCGCCGGCTATTTTGGTCGGGGCCGCCCCCATCCGCGCTTTGCCGAGCGCATCGGCGACTATTGCCTGCTGCCGCGGGACCACCGCATCCTGCGCCAGTTGCTCCCCTATGAGGAACCCCGTGCGCTCATCGGCCAGCATGGCGGCCTGAGTGCGACTGAACTGCTGGTGCCTTTGTGCGTGTTGCAGGCTTAGGAACCGTTCACGCATAAGCGACACAAGTCCATTCGGGCCGCATCAGGGCGACCTTCAGGTCTTCCGGGGAAAGAAGAGGCTCTCACAAAGACACAAAGACACAAAGACACGAAGAAGAAAAGAAAGAAGCCACAAACGTTTTCTCTTCTTTGTGCCTTTGTGTCTTTGTGAGAGGATTTCCTCTCTTTCTTCCGTGTCTCCGTGAAAAACCCTTCGCGTGGCACCACCGTCCGCTGGAGCGGCCGGACGGTATTCCCACGCTGGAGAGACTGTGAAAATATTCGCTCCGAACCCGAAAACATCGCAATGCCGTAGGTTGGGGTGAGGAACGAACCCCAACATTTCAGCGCCTTACGTTTGGCTCCTCGTTGGGCTTCGTTCCTCAGCCCAACCTACAAGGAATACTTGCCCAAACTCTGGAGCATGGGAACGAGAAACTCATTACTTAATCGAACGAAAGAAGACGATCACCCTCCCCACCCCTGTCGCATCAGGTTATCAAGATCGCGGCGCGCCAGCACCGCCGCACAGTCCCGCCAGACAGCGTCGTCGGGCTTGATGCTGTCGCTGTAACGCAGGTCGAAGCCGGAAGCCTGGCGGCACGCTTCGATGTACTGGTCCATCTTTTCACCGAGGGTCTCGATGTCGTCGATCCAGTCGTCCTTGATGGTGTCCGGCAGACCGCCGAACAGGTCATAGCGGTTGCGCATCCGCTCGGACAGGCGCTCATAGACCTTCTCGTCGACCGTACCCTGGTGGACCAGGTTCAGCATATCCACCGTCGAGCGGGTCTGGCCGAAGCGCTTGATACGGCCGATGCGCTGCTCGAGTTTGGTCGGATTCCAGGGCAGATCGACATTGATCAGGGTCCCCAGGGTCTGGAGGTTCAGGCCCTCGCAGGCGGCGTCGGTGGCGACCATGATGCGGATATCATGGTCGGCGACCATCCGTTTCAGGGCCTCGCGGGCGATGCCGACCGCCTGACCGTCCCGATACAGACGGCTGCGCTCGGCGCCGGCATAGAGCCCGATGACCTCGCCCGGCAGCTCCGCGGCCAGGGAGTCGGCCACCCACCGGGCGGTGTCGTGGTACTGGCTGAAGATGATGCAGCCAAGTTCCAGCCAGCCCTCGTCGTGCAGGTAATACCTAATCGCCCGCAGCTTCGGATCATCGTCCATGCCGTTCAGGGCGGCGATCAGACCAACGAGCGCGGCACGCTCCGCGTCGGTCTGGATCGCAAGTTCCACCTCGGTGTCTTCGGTCTCTTCCTCGATCTCACGCCCCGCGAGCAATGTGGTTGCGGTGTTGAGACCGGCCACGCGACTGGAGCAGACCCGCTGCTCCATCAGGTTCTTCATGAAGCCTCCGCCTTTGCCGCGCTTGGCGAGCACCCGGCCGAAGGCGCGTGCTTCCTCGTAGGCCCGGTCGAAATCCGGCGACGTGCGCAGCGCCAGCGCCTGGAACAGGGCGTTGAACCGGTGCGGGTCCTCGACCAGTCCCCCGTCCGGATGGACGTTGACCGCGACCGTATCGAGCAGCCCTTGCGCCTCCAGGGTCGCACGCTTGCGCAGAACCACATGACGGACGAAAGGGTTCTCGCGTTGAAAGAAAGCGGCGCCGTCGATCACCCGCTCGAGCTCAGTCTCCAGATCGTCGCGCAGTTCCGCGGACAGCAACGGCAAGGCACCCGCCAGATGCTCGGTCCGGCGCAGCCCGAGTTCTTCACGCAGGTTGCGGAACAGCCGGCGGGCATTCGGCTCGTTGGTGGACTCCATGGTCGGCAACGGTGAGCGCAGCAATCGCCAGCCGGAGTTGAGGTCCAGAACCCGCTCCTCGCCGCAGAGGATGGGCAGCACGCGCTCCGGGTTATGCCAGGTGGCGAGTTCATTACCGAGCACGAAGCCGTTGCTGCCCCGATGCAGCACCCGCACCAGATCCCATAGGTCTTCGGCCTGGGTCTGGATGGGCGTGGCGGTACCGAGCAGGACGTGGTCCGCCCGGTTGGCGACCGCGTGCATGAAGGCGAGCAATTCGTTCGGCTCACCGGCCTTCTGGCCATAGCCCTGGCGCGAGCGCGCCTTATGGGCCTCGTCCAGAATGACCAGATCAAAGCTCAGTCCCGTCAGGACCTCCTTTTCCTTCGATGGCTGCACCATCAGGCCAGTGGAGACGATCCCGATCCGCAACGGACAGCAGGCGATGTGCTCCGATCCGCTCGGTGAGATCGCCCGCTCCTCGGGGTCGAGCCACAGCTTGCGGCTGGAGTGCCAGCGGGCACAGGGAATCCCGAGCTTGTCGATCATCTCCGTTTGCCATTGCTCACACAGGGTGGCCGGGGCGAAGATCACGATGGGTTTGCGGCGACGCGCCGTTCGCTCGGATAAGAGGCAAAGCGTCAGGGCCGCGGTCCCGAGCGACAGGGTCTTGCCCAGACCAACCTCATCGGCCAGCAGCAGTCGCACCTGACCATGGTCGTGGTAATGGCGCAGACATTCGGTCACGAACCCCTGCTGCCAGGGTTGCAGGGCCATGCCCTCGCGGTACAGGGGGGACTCGATCAGCGCGGCCGGGGCCAGGCTCTCCTCGGTCTCGATGGCCGGCAGCCCGACCTCGGTGCGCCAGCCGCGGCGGCGGACCTCACGGACCACCGCCTCCGGCAATGGACGGGCCGCGTTCCACAGAAACTCAAACTCGGCCTCGATCCAGGCCACCCCCTCGGGGGAGTCGTCCTCCCAGAGGATTTCATAGTGGTCCTGCCAGCCGTGGCGGGTCTCGTTCATGGAGCCGATGAAGCCGACCCGGCGCCCGTCGACCCGCTCGATGACCCCGGCCTTGCCGTGCACGAAGCCGCAGATGCTGTCCGGCGCCACCCGAATCACCTGGCCGCGTCGGGCCAGGAAGGCATCAAGGCGCTGATAGCGTTCCCGGTTCATCAGCGATTCAGCCTCGATCGACCGCTCGTTCCAGCGCCCGAGCATCCGCGCCTCGCGCACCTGGGCAACCTTCAGGTCTTCCGCGGTCAGGTCCACGTTGCAGACGATACGCACGTCCGCCACCGACTCCAGCCACTCGTGGGCGACCTCGAACAGCGAACTGGTGAAATAGCCGGCGATGCGCCGGTAGCCGCGCGCGCCTTGGAGGTGCTCGGCCAGGAAACTGCGGTCGAGTCGATCGGTGCGCGAAGAGAGGCGGCGGATGGTCATTGATCTCTCACGGAGGCACGGAAGAGAAGTGAAAGACGATTCTCTCACGGAGGCACGGACGAGAAGAGAAAGAAGATTTTCTCACAAAGACACGGACGAGAAGAGAAAGAAGATTCTCTCACGGAGACACGGACGAGAAGAGAAAGAAGATTCTCTCACAAAGGCACAAAGACACGAAGAAGAAAAGAAAGAAAAAAGCCATGACAGTCTTCTCTTCTTTGTGCCTTTGTGTCTTTGTGAGAGGACTTCTTCTCTTTCTTCCGTGTTTCCGTGAGCGGCTCTGTTCACCCGAGTTCGCCGTTGATGGTTCTGGTGATGCCGTCTTTCATCAGGGCTTGGCCGAAATTCAGGAGATAGCCGAGCTTCATCCCGGTCAGGCGCAGGTAGGTGAGCAATTGTTTTTTGTGCGCATTCGTGACGCACTCGATGGATTTCAATTCCAGAATGACCTTGCGGGCGACGATCAAATCCGCCCGGAAACCTTCCTCGAAGCAAATATCATCATAAAAGATCGGGACCGACACCTGTCGCTCAACCAACAAGCCCCGCCTTTCCAACTCATAGGCCAACACCGCCTCATAGACACTCTCCAGCAGTCCAGGTCCAAGCCGCATATGAATTTTAACGGCACAATCCACAACGATCATACCGATTTCATTCTCATTCATTTCAGTTATCTCACGAAGATGCGATAGGAAATAGAAGAAGATGCTCTCACAAAGACACAAAGACACGAAGAAGAAAAGAAATAAAAGTAAAGAAAAGAACCACGATACTCTTCTCTGCTTTGTGCCTTTGTGTCTTTGTGAGAGGACCTCTTCTCTTTCTTCCGTGCCTCCGTGAGGACCTCTCAGGGCTCATTGTAACCGCTGGTTGCGGATGCGGCCGGCGATGGCCTCAGCGGCGCGGCGGATCTCGGGGCCGCGGGCCTTGGCGGCGATGAAGTCGGCCATGTCCATCAGCACCGGACGTTTGTCCAGGTAGTCCACCAGGGCGTCGCGCAGGTTCGCCATCACGACTGTCGGGTCCTTCTCGGCCAGGAATTCCTGAATGGCGACGATCAGAGCACCCAGCGGGGTCGGGCCGATCTCGGTGCGGTCGGTCAGGTCTCGGGATTGGAACTCGGTGACGGACTTGAGCCGCGCCGCGTTGGGCTTGATGCTCGCCATCACCGCGGCATAGTCGGCGACGCGGAACGCCTTGGCGAAGTTCTGGTAATTATCGAGCTTCGCGGCCCCGGTGGTCTCCATGTCCAGCATGCGCAGATAGAAGCGCTGCATCCCGCCGACGGCCGCCCAGGTCTCGCGGTCGAGGCCATCCGGCACCAGGAGGCTGTTGGCGGTCTCGGCCGCCTGCTCGACGATCTCGTCCACCACGGTGGTCTCGCCCTTGCGCCGCGGGCGCAGGGCAAAGGCGGTCACGTCCTCGCCGCCGATGCTGGTGTAGCCGGTGAGCACTTTGAGCGCCGCCGCGTAGCCGGCCATTTGCAGGTCCGAATCGTTGAAGACCGGGGCGCCCATCTTGGCCGCGGTCTCGGTGTTGAGATGCATCATCTGCTTGATCTGGGCGTCCACCTCCCGTTTGACCTCGGGGAGGAGGCGCTGTTTGAAGCCCGGACGGTCGCCGGCCGGGCGCTTGCGCAGCATCAGGATCACGGTGCCCTGCACATACCCGCCTTTCTTGAGTTCTGAGGTCGTCTCGGTGGCGATGTACCAGGCGCCGACCACCTGGAGTCCGGAGGCCCAGAAGATGCTCACCATGTCGGACCAGACGCCGCTGTCCTGATGGGTGAACATCACACACTGCATCCCGTTATCAGGCATGTGATCGGTCATGGCCTTATAGGCTTCGACCATGCCGCGGCGGAAGTCATCGCCAGAGCCTTTGATGGCGAGGTCGCGGCGGGAGTCCCAGGTCCATTTGTCGAAAGGTAATGGGGCATTCTTACGGAGCCAGGCTATGAAGAATTCGCTAATTTCATGGTAGTGGACGGCATCAGCATAAGGTGGATCGGTAACAAACAAGTCCGCACTCACGCTCGCATCGGGGGCACTCGATGCCACAACCTGGGTGACTGAAGAGAAGGCGAATCCACCAGGATACTCGTATCTGAGAACATTCGCAGCGGACCACCACGAACGCGAAGCAAAGTTAAAGAGCGTATTCAGAGCCTGGTTTGAAAAGACATTCGCTGGCAGGTCGCGGCCCCCGCCTGCTTTGTGAGGAGGGGTTGAGTGCCAGCGAACAAGCCGGCCGCTGTTATCAAGAAGTGTATTCAGGTTGAACTTATCAACCGCCTGATTGCCTATTTTGCTTACCAATCCGGCCATCAGCAAGGTACGTGGGTCAAAGAGCTGATGCCAATACATCCAGCCGCGCTCGCGAATAGGCTGATCAGTGTTGTAGCCAGACTCGATGATCATATCCGGTATCAGCCCCTTGCCCTGCCAACGCTTCAGATTTTTGGCGATGATCCTCTCGACTTTGCGCTCCCGATCCAGATCCTCATCGCTGATTGCGGCAAAGAATGTGGTCGGGCGATGGACCATCAGTGTTTCACGAGTGATCCATTGGATACAATAGAGTCGCTCCTGAAACACGTCGTCGTGCTGCGGCTTGAAGTCGTTCTTTCCCCAACGCCTTAGCTTATTTGCTGTATTCCCTTCAGCATCACGATAGTCTCCCCGCAATGTCTTGATTGGCGTACGGTAGGTCTTGTCGTCGAGATCATAGACCAGGTTTCCTTCGCGTATCGTTCCCTGCTCAGCGGCCTGCATCTCATCAGCAGAAACGCCTGTGAAAATCTCAATACCAAATGTCCGGCTCGCATGATCTGGAGCGAGCTTGGCGATAACGCAATGCGTTCTTGATATGACCCAACTCGGCGCCATTGGAACCATCCAGCCGGTCTCCGGACAACGCGTCTCCAAGCAGTAGAGATACGCCTTGGCCCGATTCCCCTGGCTGTCGTGCTCGATACCAAGTTTGGTAATGATACGATCGACCTTGTTAGCTACCTCACGCTGCGCCCGCTCGATCTCGACGCGCTTCTCGGGCGAGGCGCCGATGATATTGATCGCCCCCCAGGTCAACATGCAGGCGATGGGGTTCAGATCCGACGCATAGACATCGCAGCCCAGTCGCGCTGCCTCAAATGGAATGGAGCCGCCGCCGCAGAAGGTATCGCCGACCCGCGGCCGGTGGCCGTAGCGCAGGATACCTAATTGCTCGACCAATTCCTGATGTGAATGTGCATTGATGCCCAGATGCCCAAGGTGGGCATTCACCGCCGGCCAGATCGAGGCATAAAGTGCCGTCTGGTCCATCTCTTCAGGACGCTTGCACAGCCCGGCGCGCTCCTCGTAGGTGGGCCAGGTCGCCAGGGCTTTGGTCAACAGGTCGAGCTTGTCGGCCTCGTCGACATCCCGCCGCCAGCGGATGTTGAGCCCCTGGTAGAGGTCCAACTCCAGCGGGAACCGGGCGTCCGCGATCTCTTGTTTCTTCTGCGGATTGCCCTTGCATGAGGCACTGAAGTAGTTCCAGGGGTCCTCCAGCGCGACCCGTTGAGCGATCTCGGCCGGACTGATCTTCGGCTCCCGTCGTGCCAGTCCGCCCTCGTCGAAGGCCATCAGTTGCTCGAAGACCTCCAGATCCTGCTCGGGATCATCGGTTTGCGGCAAAAGGCTGCCCAGCACGATGGCCCTTACCAGGATCAGCGGCTTGCGGCCCTTCCAGTAAGAACCCAGTGCAGTCAGCGTCTGCCCCGCCCCAGCCTTGCGCTCGCGCTGCGCCTCGAACGAGACCTTCTGCGCCGGAAACACCGCCTCAATCAGGGCCGGAGCGTCGCGCAAGGCAAAGGGCTGGACTCTGCATTGCTCACCGGCCGCGTCGCTCATTACATCAACCGTCATTCTGCAATTCCTGAGTAGCTCTCACTGAGGCGCGGAGAAGAAGATTCTCTCACAAAGACACAAAGACACGAAGAAGAAAAGAAGCGGAGCAGATCATGGAAAGCTAAAACGCTATTCAAATAATGATCCTGGCAAAGCGACCACTTCACCTCGACTTTGGCCATTTTTGCCTGAGGCCGGGCGCTGTGCACGGGTGGGCTGGACCAGGGCCGGCGGCTCCTGCGGAGGTGGCGGCAGCGGGAGACCGGCGGTATCGTCTGAAGTCGACCAAAACACCAGCCGTCACC
>NZ_CAIZIZ010000244.1 GCF_903933125.1 uncultured Lamprocystis sp.
CGTCCGGGGCGTCACCTTGCATCAGGACATCGTGGCGCTTGCGCAGCTCGCGGTAAACGTATTCCATGCGCAGCGACTTGCGGCCCCGCGCGTACGCCGCGAATTCGCGCACGCTGCAGTAGAAATGGCGGTCCTCGCGGATGTCCAGCGGCAGGTCCCGGGCCTGCGCCGCGCCCTTTATGGCTTGGAGCACCCGCCAGTCGCCAGGCGCAGTCATCACCAGGCCGGTGGGGCGCAGGCGTTCGAGGTCGGCGTGCAACTGCGCGTGCAGGCTGCCGTGGTTGGCGGGGTCGTCCAGCCGGGTGTAGTGCAGGGGCCGACCGCCGGCGCGTAACGCTTGCGCGAAGTGGCGCATGGCGGCCAGAAACAGCACCGTGCGGGGCTTGCTCGACCAGACATGCGTCGATTCCTCGACCACCTCGGCCATCCACACCGCGTCTTGGGCGGCGTCGAACCCGTCGAACGCGGCGGCGTCGAGGTCGAGTTGGTCGCCCAGCACGAGCACCAACTGGCGCAACTCAGCCACGGGCACCCTTGGCGCGTCGGCAGTTCGCGAGGCGCTCGTGGCCAAGCCCACCGGCCCGCTCAGTGGCAAATTGCATTGTTGCTGCGCCCATCTCTAACACAAAGTGGTAGTTGCGCAGACTAAACTGACGGACTCGGTGGCTTTTTTGCTGACGTTCTTGCCCTTGGCTTGCTGCTGGACACAGTCGCGACGCCGCCAAGCCAGGGAACCGGGGCGGCCAAGACTTGGGAGGGTCCGAGGACCTGAGGCGTCTGGTCGTATCCGAGCTTGTGGAGCGACGCCGTCGCGGCTTTAACCAGTTCAGCGAAGCTGAGCGTCTGGCGGGCGCGTAGCGTCTTGGCCAGGCTGAATGTAAAGGCCCCGTAGCTTTCGTTGCCATGACGGTACTCGGATGCCAACTCCCCTTCCTGGCATGCCTCGATAATGAGCGGCAGGTAGGGTCCGACGGGAGACTTGCTCTGGCCAGCGAGGTCGTCGTATTCGGTCTGCGTCGTTCCGCGCAGCGACATTGCCCGGCCAAGCCGCCGGGTATCGCCATTGACGCCGCTGTACCGCCGCAGCGCTACCCGGTCGTCGGAGAATTTCGGCGTCACGGGTTGAAGCGGGCGGTTCTCCCACATCTGCTCTGCGACATTCCAACGCATCGCGCGGTGGCGGATGTCGTCCGGCGGCTCAAGGCCGCGGCCTTTGTTGCTGCCCGACCGATGGATGCCGCCCGAATGGCAGCAATCAAAAATCATGACCAGCCGCGTGTCGTAGGGCAGTTGGCTGTATAGGGCGAAAATCTGGTCGTCAATCACACTGCGCTCGGGCGTCCAGTCAAAGTCGTAGGGTACCAGGGTTTCGTCTTTGTGATCGACGGCGTCGCTCGCGCCATAGGTTGCCAGTTGAGCCCCGTGGCCGCTGTAGAAAAAGACGAGTTCGTCGTGCGGATGCGCGTCGGCTACCAGCCAGGACAGCCGGTCTCGAATACCTTGGGCGGAAGCCCGATCATTGAGGCAGATGCGAATCTGATCGGGGGCGAACCGGCATTCCTGAAGCACCGCGCTCATCAGAAATACGTCGTTCACACACCCATCTAGCCGTGCGGCGGGGTCGGGATAGTCGTTGATGCCCACCAAGAGCGCCCGCCGTCTCGGCTCGATTTGTCGAACCAGCGGCGGCGTGGCTGCGAATGCGCGCATGGTAAGCCCGCCATCCGCCACCCGCTTTTCGTCCGCTACCTGGCGATACACGCGGTCAATGGTAGCGGGGCGGGAGAGATACTGCACCGGGTCGTGGTCGGCAATGCCCTCGATATCGAATGCAGCGTCGACCTGCTCGAACTTGGGCTCGCCCGGCATGCGAATCTGGGAGGTGAAGACTGCGTCTTCCGGGTTGTAGAGGTGCAACCACTTCTTGATCGGCGGCAACGCGATCCGTCCCTGCGTAAGGTTGCGGACGACAAACGGATTGCCGATCTGCGAGCCGAGCGTTACATAGTTGAGTTGTGCAACCGCCGCAGTAATCGCGCGATTCGCTCGCGCATCGGTGTGCGTCAGTGCGTTGTAGGTGACCAGCGAACCCAGGCTATGAGCGAGCAGCAAGTCCGGCTGGGCATCCTCCAGCTTTGTCAGAACGCGGTCCCGGGTGGCGGCTTGGAACTCCGGATTCTCCACCCACGCAACGACATACCCGGCATACCAACGCAACGTGTGGTCGAGTTGGTCGAACAGGCCGCGTTTCTTGGCGCTGAATGCCTCTCCGAGGGCACTGCCGACCAGCTTGCTGAACGCAGCCGCCGTTTGCCAAACGGTTAGATCGACACCATCAAAGATGTCGTCGTAATCGATCCAATCGAAATGCAGGTCAACATCGGGTTGGGGGAAGGATCTGCGGATTGCCTTCTCCCAGGTCTCGTGCCACGGCTCCCCGCGATGGTCACCGAGACCATGCACGCCCACGATCTTTAGAGATGTCTTCATTGTCGGTACTCCTTACTCATCCGCGAGCTATGACGGAAGTTGAATGGGGCGCCGGAGTGGTGCCCCTGCCGGTGCACCTATCGCGTCAGGCACCGAGGTCACGTCTTGCAATCCAACACCCAGCTAAACTGACCAACGCCACCTGCGGCCCTCAACGCGCCCCGCTCTACGATCATCCTAAGAACAACGCCAAACGTCCGCGTCCTCCTGAGCCGTGCGACGCCAAAGGTAGCCCACGGACACGGGTCAAGAAGTCCGTATTATTACCTATCGATCTGTCAGCAAATATACGGACAAGGCGCACCGGGCCTTCTGCTGGAGTAAAGCCGGCCGCGGAGCGTTTCGCGGTCCCCAGTTTCGCGCTGTCGCGTTCCGCTCGACGCGGGCTACAGAATCTTGAGGTATTCGAGCAGCGCGGCCTTGTCCTCGGGCGATAGCTGGGTGCCGAATTCATGACCACAGCGGCTGTTGCCGGAGTTGCGATCAGCGCAATCGGTCGTCTTCAACGTAAAGTCGAACTTGGTCTGCTCGGCGGCCAGGCCGACATTGACCGTATCGTAGGCCGGACCGACCTTGAACTCCTTGACCCGCTCGGCGGCCGGCTTCAATAACTCGGCCAGCGTGGGCACCGAACCGTTGTGCAGATAGGGGGCGGCAGCCCAGATGCCCTCCATCACGCGGGCCTCGTAGACGGGGGTCGGCACGGCGTTGGCCGCCCCCGCGCGCGATGCGTTAAACGCGCCTTTGAGGTCTAACAGGAAAGCCTGATCCGGGCTCAACCGGGTCAGGCTGGCATCCATCTCGCCGCGCGGTTTCGTATCGAGATCCGCGACCGATCGCTGGAGGATCGTCCCCAGGACGGCCGTCGAGAGCACATTGAAGGCCGAATCGACGGGTTGCAGCCGCTTGAGGGTCAAAGGAATCGGCGCCCCGGACAACACGCCCGTGTCGACGGTCCGGCCCAGGAGCCCCCATTCCCGGATGTCGGTTCCCACATCCTGGAGCGGGGTGGCCCAAGTGCTGCCGACCAGTGAACGGAATTTGCCTTTCTTGATTTCATGACAGCCGCTACCACACTCCTTGTCATAGATCGGTTTACCCTTGGCGGCCAGTGCCGTGTCAACCGGCCACGGCCACTTCGGCGGGCCGATCTTCTCAATGAATGATTCCAGGGCAACCAAACCGGCGAAATCGGCTGAATTATTCGCCAGATAATCGACCTGAAGCAGGCGCCAATCATCCTTTTTCGGATGGAAAATGCCGAACACACCGAACACTTCACCGAGATTACGCGACAGACCCAGGAGCGCGTTGCCATTGTCGGCGAAGCCCGGCCATTGGGTCCGGTTCTGGATCGGCGCGTTCCACATGAAGGGGTAGCGGACCGGTGCGTCGGCGGGTTGGATGTTGTCCGGGATCAGATAGGTCGGCGGCCCGCCGATGTCGAGTCCGGCCAAGCGATTGAAAATCATTGACACAGCGTCGAGCCGCGCCGGCCCCCAGGGGTCGGGCGGGAGCGCGCGCGAGATGAGTGTGTGATAAGGCAGATACCAATCCTGTACCGCCTGAAGCAATTGTGCCTCCTGCTCCGGTGTCGGTGTCGGGCCGAGCACGCCATGGGCGAAATCACTGAAGGTCGGCGGGTCGTTCAGCACCTTGCCCACGGCGGCATCGAGAATTAGAGCGCCGCCAACCGCAAAGCGCCGGGGTCTAACAGTCTTGCAATCCAACACCCTCCCAAACCTATGTGCGCCAACTGCTCGCCTCCGCGCGCGCCCACTCAACGACCACCCTAAGACCTCTCCAAGGTCCCGCGCCCTCGGCAACCGCTCGAAGACGAGATTAGCCCACGAACAAGGTCAAGAAGACCGTGTACTCGCCTACAGCGCTATACGCGAGTTTACGGACAAGGCGTGCCAAGGGACCCCGTTGCAGGATGTCCCCGTCGAGGTTCCCGTCAGCCGGCAGGCGGGGCATTGCCGCGAGGCCCCTGGGGGTTAAGCCGTTCGCGGATCTGGGCCGTAGGGTGCAGGAGGGCTTCCCGCTCAAGGTTGTCCGACGTGCTGGGAGCCCAACGTTGGGCACGGTCCCCGCGTTGGGCTTCGCTATCGCTCAGCCCAATCGACGCGGGCTGATCTTATCAAGGCTGGTTTTCAGCGGCAGTTCAGTTTGTGCGATCACACTGCACCCGTCGTTCGAGCAATCGAGCAGTTCGCGATCGACCTGGCTTGACGGCACCGACAAGGCCTGCCTGTGTGTGCGCTCGGTCGCCGATCGGCCGCGTCCTTCGCCAGGCGCAAACCAACGCTTTCAAATGGAGCAACCGGATGAAACCACATCACCTGATCGCAGCCACCGGTCTTGGACTGCTGTTAGCCATGGGCAGTCCCCTGGCCAGTGAGCGCCTGGATCACGACGAGATCAAGCAACTGCGCGAGACCGGCCAAATCCTGCCGATGACGCAGGTGATGGACAGTGCGCAATCCGTTCAGCCAGGCCAACTCGTGGAGGCCGAGCTTGAGCGTGGAGATGGCACCTATCGTTACGAAATCAAGATCCTGGCCGCCGACGGGACGATCCACAAGCTCTCTCTCGAGGCCGCGACGGCCGAAGTGATCGAGCGCAAGGAGAAGTAGATGCGACTCCTGCTGGTCGAAGACGATGCCGGGTTGGCGGCCGAGCTGCAAAAAGCGCTAAAGTCCTCCGGCTTCGTCCTCGACCAAGCCGGCGATGGGATCACGGGAGAGGCGCTCGGGGCCGGCGAGTCCTATGACGCCATCCTCCTTGACCTTGGGTTGCCCGGGCGGCCCGGGCTCCAGGTGCTGCGCCATTGGCGCAGCCATGGGGTGACGACACCCGTGCTGGTGCTGACCGCGCGCGACGCCTGGCACGAGCGTGTCGATGGACTCAAGGCGGGAGCCGACGACTATCTCGGCAAACCCTTCCACATGGAGGAGCTCATCGCCCGCATTCATGCCTTGACCCGACGGGCGGCGGGCAATCTGCGTCGTGGTCTGGAGGTCGGCGGGCTCTGTCTCGACGAGGATCGGCAGCGGGCGATCCTGGCCGACGGTACTGCCCATGAGCTGACCGGCACCGAGTTCCGCCTGCTTCGCTACCTGATGCTCCATCCCGACCGGATCCTCTCCAAACCGCAGATCATGGATCATGTGTACGAGTTGGAGGCCGACCGGGGCAGTAACCTGATCGAGGTCTATGTGCGACGCCTGCGCGAGAAAATCGGCAGGGACCGGATCCGGACCCTGCGCGGCCAAGGCTATCTCTTCCCACGCCAATGAGATCACTGGAAGGTCGGCTACAGATCGGACTCGGCGCCAGCCTCTTTGTCCTGCTCGGTGCGGTCTGGTGGATTGGCTACGAAGCCCTGCACCGCACGGCGGATGCCTTCGTGCTCGCGCGCCTGGAGCACGATGCCGAGGCGCTGGTCGGGGCTTTGAACAGGCGCGCGGATGGGCGCCTGGAGGTTGGGGATCAGCACTTGACCCCGGTTTATCACCAGCCTTATTCGGGGCATTATTTCGTCATCGAAACCCGCGATGGACAACGCATCCGCTCGCGTTCGCTCTGGGATCAGGATCTGGCCGACCGTCCTCTTCCGCCGGGCACCTCCGCGCATTGGCGTGCCGTTGGTCCGCAGCAGCAACGACTGCTGGTCTGGGAAGGCGGTTATCACCTGGATGGTATCGACTTCGCGCTTGCCTTCGCGGAGGACGTCACTGCGCTTGACCGGGCGTTGGCGTTCATCGACCGGCTGTTCGCCGGGCTGGCGGTCGCTGGTTTGCTTGTGATGCTGCTCGTGCAGCGGTTCGTCGTGCAGCGGGCCTTTGCCGCCCTAGCCCCCGTCTACCGGGACATCGAGCGCCTGGAGTCCGGCCAGACGGTCGCCCTGACCGAACGGGTGCCGAGCGAGATCCTGCCCTTGGTGCGCAAACTCAACCACCTGCTGTTGCGCTTCGGGCAGCGCCTGGAACGCTCGCGCACCGCCGCCGGCAACCTGGCCCATGGGATCAAGGGGCCGCTGAGCGTCCTGCGTCAGCAATTACAGGATCCCGGCCTGACCATCGATCCGGCACCGCGTCTGGCGCTGATCGAACAGGTCGAGCGGCTGCGCCAGCTCGCCGAGCGCCAGCTCAAACGGGCGCGGCTTGCCGGCGCCGGCGGCGCGGGAATTCATTTTGATCCGGACGTCGAGCTGCCGACGCTGGTGCGGCTCCTCGGGCGTATCCATGCCCCGAAAGTCCTCGACATCCAGCTCGATCTCCGCACCCCTGGCTCGGTCAATCTTGACCGCGAGGACATGCTGGAACTGCTCGGTAACCTGCTCGACAACGCCTGTAAATGGGCCAGAACCCAGGTGCGATGCAGCGTGAAAAGGCTGGGAGATGAGCTCGTCGTTCGCGTCGAGGACGACGGACCCGGGTGTTCGGAACAGGAGATCGCCGCCATCACCGAACGCGGCCTGCGACTCGACGAGCAGGTCAGCGGCCACGGACTCGGACTGGCGATCGCCCAAGAGATCGTCGAGAGCTATCAGGGTCGGATCCGTTTTCACCCCTCGCCGACGCTCGGCGGCCTGTGCGCCGAGATCAGGCTGCCGGTGGGCGAAGGGCGGTAGTTCCCATGGGCCGTCATTCAGTTCGCATCCTGAGTGTAACAACCAATTTCATCGATCCATCATTTCATCAATCAATGGGGCTCATGCCATCATGAAGATCTATCTGACCGGCTTCATTGCGCTGCTCGTCATTGCCTGGGTGGGCACACTCAGTGTGAGTGGCCAGGGGATCCACTCTCTGCCCTGGGCCATTCAAAGCCAGGCGTTCTACCTCAGCGGCCTGCTCGCAATCAGCCTGATGTCGCTCGCGATGGTGCTGGCAACCCGTCCGAGCTGGCTGGAACGTCCGCTCGGCGGCATGGACCGCGTCTACCGAATGCACAAATGGACCGCCATTCTCGCGGTCAGCTTTGCCGCGATGCACTGGCTGCTCGAGGATTGCGACGACCTGATCGAATCCGTGTTCGGTCGCCTGGGACGACCGCTGGAAGTGCAGTTCAGCGGTCTGATGCACGACTTGCGTGATGTCGGCGAGGAGCTTGGCGAGATCGGCATCTACCTGCTGCTGGCCATGGTCGTACTGAGTCTCCTGAAGCTTTTCCCGTACAACCTCTGGCGCCATGTCCATCGTGCGATGCCGCTTCTGTACCTCGCGCTCGCTTTTCATGTTGCCGTGCTGGCACCAAGCCATTACTGGAGCCAGCCGCTCGGCCTACTGCTCGGGGTGCTGCTGGTGGCGGGATCGTGCGCGGCCGTTATGTCACTCTTGGGTCTCATCGGCCAGACGCGTCGGGCGCGGGGATCGATCGTGTCGATCTCGACACCCGCGCGCGATGTCACCGAGGTGGTCTGTCAGTTGGAACCCCGTTGGCGGGGCCATCGCGCCGGACAGTTCGCCTTTGTGAGCTTTGATCGTTTCGAGGGTCATCACCCCTTCACCATTGCCAGCGCCGATCAAGGGGACCGCCGGGTGACCTTTCTGATCAAGGCGCTGGGCGATTATACCCGCACGCTGCCACAGCGAATTGCCGTGGGGCAGGCGGTGACGGTCGAGGGACCTTACGGCTTCTTTGAACTCCCACGCCGCAATCCCCAGGCACGGCAGATCTGGGTGGCCGGCGGCATCGGTGTCACGCCCTTCATCGCCTGGCTGGAAGCCTTGCGCGTCAAGCCGGACGTCGCTCTCGTCACGGATCTACATTACAGCACCCGGAACCGGGCAACCGATCCCTTCGTTGAGCGCCTCGAAACCCTGTGCGCGGACCTGCCGGGCGTCTCGCTTCACATCTATGACAGCCAGGCCGGAAGCACCCTGAGCGCCGAGCATCTTGCCTCCCTGCACGACGGTTTGCGCAAAACCGAAGTCTGGTTCTGCGGTCCGCGCACATTCGCCAAGCGATTGCGTACCGGACTGACCCGCGCCTGGCGCGGACACTTACGCTTCCATCAGGAAGCCTTCGAGATGCGCTGAACTAAATGAATCGGATTGATTGATGCGATACGGGGTAAAGTGATGTGACCAGTTTAAGCGATATTCCAGTTCGTGTTGACTGCGCCATGCGGCAGACGCACGATCTATCGATTGTCGATAGCGTACTGAGCGAGATTCAGATATCACTCAGACGGCTCATTGAATCGGGACAACCGAGCGTGATTGATCTGAGATTGCTGCCGCGAATGCGCTCAGCGACCTATCAATCGCTCAAGGAGGCCTTGTCGATGGGTGAGGTGACCGCCGTGATCGAGGCGGAAGTCAAGATCACTGTCAGGGAAACCCAATACCCCGGCGTGTGGTGGCTGACTCACACCAACGAGCAAGGAGGCATCGTCACGGAATTCATCGAGATCACCATGATTCCGGACATCCTGAGGCCCCATACGGCAGACCTGCGCGCGGGGTTGAAACGGCTCGACCAGGCCCTCGCGGTTTCGCGTGTTGAACCGCCGGCGACGACGCACATTGGCACCATTGCGCCGGGACAGACGAAAGGACAACGGCCATGACCACCGCGTTACAGAAGCCATCGACCTCGGCGCAGGAACAAGCGTCGACGGACGGGGAAGTCATGCTCGACGACGCCACCGCGCATCGATTGCTCGAACTTGGCATCAGCCGACGACATTTCCTGTCTTTCTGCGCGGGCATGGCGTCGCTGATGGCCTTGCCGCAAGCCATGGTGCCGCAACTGGCCGCCGCCGCAACCGCGCGCACTAGACCATCAGTCGTTTACATGTCGTTTCAGGAATGCACGGGCTGCCTGGAATCGATGGTGAACTCCTTCGCCTTCCGTGGCGGCACCACGATCGACAACCTGATCCTCAACCTGATCTCTCTGGATTATCAGGAAACCCTGATGGCCGCCGCCGGTGAGCAGGCCGAGGAACAACTCAGGACCGTCACGCGGGCAGCCGGCTATGTGCTGGTGGTGGACGGATCGATCCCCGCCCAATGGGACAACGGGTTTTTCATCAGCGGCGAACGCAGCGGCGTCGCCCGCTTCCGGGATGCCGCGAAAAATGCCAGATTGATTCTCGCCGTGGGCACCTGCGCCAGCTTCGGCGGACTGCCGAAAGCCGCTCCCAACCCCACCGGCGCGGTCTCGATCCAGGACTTGATGCGCAATCTCGGGATCAGCAAACCCTTGATCAACCTGCCCGGGTGCCCACCGATTCCGGAGGTGATGACGGGCATCATTCTCTATTATCTGGCGCGTGGCATGCCCTCTCTGGACGCTCTTCGCCGCCCAACCATGTTCTATGGCGAAACCGTCCATGACGAATGCTATCGCGAGGAAACTTACGACGATGGCCCTTTAGCACGCTCCTTCGATGATGCCGCGGCCCGCCGTGGGGGCTGCCTGATCAAGCTCGGCTGTAAAGGGCCGGTCACGCATAACGCCTGTGCCACGATCAAATGGAATCAGGGCACCAGTTTTCCCATGATGTCCGGACATGGCTGCATCGGCTGCTCGGAGCCTGATTTCTGGGATCGTCTCAATCTCAACGGCCGGAAAGGATTCTATGTCCCTTTGGCCAACGGCGAGGGAGAGGATGACGACGATGACGATGACGATGACGATGACCGCGGTCATGGTCATGGTCGTGGTCATGGCCGTGGTCATGGCCGTGGTCATGGCCGTGGTCGGGATGACGATGATGACGATTGATTGCGTCCCGTCTGACTCAATCCCATTCCGCCTTGGCTTGTCAGGGCATCAATCCATCGCTGCATAGGAGAACAAACATGGCGACTACGCCGAATGTCATCATCGATCCCATGACGCGCATTGAGGGCCATTTGCGGATACAGGCGTATGCCGAACCCGATGGCCAGGGCGGTGGCGTCATCACCAAACCCGGTCTCAGCTCCAGCACGATGATCCGGGGCATCGAGTCGATCCTCCTGGGGCGCGATCCGCGTGATGCGTGGGCCTTTACGCAACGTATCTGCGGCGTCTGCACCGTGGTGCATGGGCTGACCTCGGTGCGGGCGGTCGAGCACGCCATCGGCATCAAGGTGCCGAAGAACGCCGACTACATCCGCAACATGATGATCGGCGCCCAATATGTGCATGATCATGTCATGCACTTCTACCATCTCCACGCACTGGATTGGGTGGATGTCGTCAGTGCCCTGGAAGCCAGTCCAGCCGCTGTCGCCAGCCTGGCCAGGAGCAACAATCCCGGCCATAAGCCCGACCAGGGCAGGCTTCCCGATGCCGCCTACTTCCAGACGCTCCTGAATAAGCTGAACGGCATGGTGAGCAGGGGCCAACTCGGGCTGTTCGCCAATGGCTACTGGGGGCACCCAGGCTACAAACTGTCCCCGGAAGCGAATCTGTTACTGGTGTCGCACTATCTGGAGGCGCTAGGCTGGGCACGCGAGGTGGTGAAACTGCACGCGGTCTTCGGCGGCAAGGATCCGCATCCCAATCTGGTGGTGGGCGGCATGCCCTGCACCCTGAGCAGTAATCCGGGCCGCATCACCGAAGACGCCGGCGGGACGTCGCTCAATACGGCGGGGTTGGCGGTCATCAAGACCGCCATCGCCACCATGAAGTCCTTCGTCGACCAGGTCTACCTTCCCGACGTGCGCCTGTTGGCGAGTCAGTACCGGGAATGGGCGATGATCGGCGCGACGGAAGGACATTTTCTCTGTTTCGGCGATTTCCCCGATCCGGCCTTGGTCAGGACCGAGTTCAAGGATGGCGCCATCGATTATCCCGCCGGTTATCTGATTCCGCCGGGCGTCATCTGGGCTGGCGATCCCACGCGGCTGCGCCCCTTCGACCCCTACCTGGTCACCGAGAACGTTGCGCATGCCTGGTATCAGGGTTCGACCGCAGGCGAACATCCCGCCGTCGGATCGACGACACTCCACTACACCGGGCCGAAGCCCGATGGCGCATCGCGCTACATGCTCGACGAATCCCAGCGCTATTCCTGGATCAAGTCACCGCGCTATGACGGCGAGCCGATGGAGGTCGGGCCACTGGCCCATATCCTGGCGATGCACGCGCGGGGCACGCTGCCCACCGACAAGCTGGTGCGCCGCGCTGTCCAGCAATACTGGACCAATCCGGTCGCGCAAGACGGCCTGGGGCTGACCATCGGGCAACTCAATTCGACGCTGGGGCGCATTTTCTGCCGGATGTTGGAAACCAAGATCATCGCCGACCAGATGGCCGACTGGTATCAGCACTATTTCAGGAACCGCTCGGGGGCCTACTGGAATCCCGAGACCTTCACCCGTTTGACCCAGCCACAGCAGTGGCCTCAGTCGGTCGGTTTCGGTTTCACCGAGGCGCCGCGCGGGGCGCTGGGCCATTGGGTGAGGCTTGATCGCGCGTCCGGCCTGATCGCGAATTATCAGTGTGTCGTCGCCAGTCAATGGAATGCCGGACCTCGCGATGGCCAGGATACCGCCGGCCCCTACGAGCGCGCCCTGGTCGGCCATCGCCTGGTCGATGTCAAGCGACCGCTGGAAGTCCTGCGGACGATTCATAGCTTCGATCCCTGTATCGGCTGCGCCGTCCATCTCATCGATCCGGATGGTCAGCCCCTGATTGAGGTCGATGTCAATCATGCCGCCAGAGTGTCAATGGTACCAGACGCCGGGGGCACAGCCCGAAGTGACGCACATCCGTCAAGCGGTGGCACGTGAGACGCTACAAGCGCAACAGCCACAACTCGACCGCCGTCGCGATCTGGTGATAGACCGCCTCGCAGACCTCCCGGCCCTGCCGGTAGGGATCGGGAATCTCGATGCCGCCCCAATGACCCAAGAGATAGACCTTGCCCGCGCTCGACGGGGCCAACTGCAGCAAGTGGCGA
>NZ_CAIZIZ010000245.1 GCF_903933125.1 uncultured Lamprocystis sp.
CCAGGGTGGAACCAGGCAGGAGCTTGCGCACCGAGCGGTAGATGCTGAAGGGCGCGGGGACGTACTGGAGCAACAGAAAATACGCCAGCGCGTCCTGATCGATGGTCGCGTCGAACCCCGGCATCCGGGTGAGCGCCTGCAGCTCCGAGGCGAATCGGCACAGATGCTGCTGCTGACCACCGGTGACTGCCGGCATCCGGGTGAGCGCCTGCAGCTCCGAGGCGAAGGCGAACCAGCCTGGCCCCTGGGCATAGTACAGCGGCTTCTTGCCGAAGGGGTCACGAGCCAGCAGCAGACGGCGGCTCGCGCGATGCCAGACACCGAAAGCAAACATGCCATCAAACTGTGTCACCCGGGCAGCAGAGGGATGGGGTCAAGCAGAGGGATGGGGTCAAACAGAGGGATGGGGTCAGGTCTTGAAATCCAGCACTTAATTCTACTTCGTTAAATTTAAAGTCATGAAAGATATACATAATTTGAATAAGATGCGAGCTTGATTTGCGCTCTTGCGAACAGCCAAGCGGATGAACCGATGCCTCCCGAAACCAGCCCTTTTTTAAAAAGAGTCAAGATGTTACGAGCCCTGTGGAAGCAGTCGCTCAACGGTTTGCGTCGTTTTGTGATCGCTACGCCGGCCATTTTCGGTCGCGCACGCGGCTGGTCCATCACCAGGCCAGGCAGTATCTGAGTGGTCTGATGCTGGCCCGGCGCAAGAACATGGAGCGGATGGCCGAGGTGGTCGTGGACAGTGACGAGCAGGCGCTGCAGCACTTTTTGTCAAACTCCCCGTGGGACGAACGGGTCGTGCTGGATCAGGTGGCGCGGGATGCCGATGCGCTGCTGGGCGGGACGCCCGACAGCGCGCTGCTGATTGATGAGAGCGGGATCACCAAGAAAGGACGCCACTCGGTGGGGGTGGCACGGCAATGGAACGGGCGGCTGGGAAAGGTCGATAATTGCCAGGTGGGCGTGTTTACCGCCCTGAGTCGCGGCGCGCTGGCGACCTTGATCGATACCCGCCTGTATCTGCCGAAAGGGTGGGTGGACGACGCCCGGCGCTGTGTTCTGGCCGGGGTGCCCAAGGGCGCACGGGCGTTGCGCAGCAAAGCGCAGTTGGCGCTGGAGATGGTCCGTGCCAACCGCCGCCGCGGGGTGCGCTTTGCCTGGGTCGGAATGGACGGCGGCGATGGAAAAGAACCGGCGCTGCTGCGCGCCCTGGACGCCGATGGCGAGGTCTTTATGGCCGATGTGCACAAGGACCAACAGGTCTATCTCGCGGATCCCCGCCCGCAGGTCCCCGCCCCGAAGGGCCGCGGGCGGGCGCCCACCCGGGCGGTGGCGCAGACCCCGGCGCAGCGCGTGGATGCGTGGGCGGACGCGCAACCCGCGACCGCCTGGCAGGCCGTCACGCTGCGCGACAGCACCAAGGGCGAATTGACCGTTGAGATCCTGCATCAGCGGGTGTGGCTGTGGGATGGTGCCGAACCCGCCGCCCGGTGCTGGCATCTGCTGGTGCGCCGCGAACTGGGCGCCCGCGCCGACCTCAAGTACAGCCTCAGCAACGCCGCGGCGGAGACTCCGGTGTTGC
>NZ_CAIZIZ010000246.1 GCF_903933125.1 uncultured Lamprocystis sp.
CGCGGGTGTCGATGAGCGGGCGGATGTCATAGATGTCCCACAGCAGGGCCTTGGTCTCGGCACTGTCGAGGCCGCGATCGGCGCTGAAGTCGCGGCAGCGCGCGGCCAGTTCGGGGGTCTCGGCGAAGGTCTCCTTGAGCATCACGCGCAGTTCGACCTGTTCGGAATGGGAGGCCGGGGTCAGGTGCAGCGCCACCGGGATCTCATAGTGGGTGTCGGCGATCAAGTGGACGCCGTAGCCGAACCAGGTCTTGATCTTTTTCCAGGGCTTGCCGGTGCGCGCGTCGACCCCGCTGGTTTCATGCTTGCCCCAGTCGGCATCCGGATCGGAGGTCTCCCCGGTGGCGCGGTTGACCCGTCCGGTGCTGTGACTCTCAATGGCTTTGCCGTCATAGCCGAGGTGGCGCCCGAACTCCGGCAAAACCTCCATTAATTGTTCGCGCAGCGTTGTGATCATCCCGGTCACCATCCCCAGCGTCTCTTCCAGTTCGATGACGTTGGCGAGAAAGCGTGAGAAATTCCAACTGTCGGGCACCGCGTAGTGGGCCTCTTCCGGTGCCGCATAGACCACGGTCATGTTCCCTGTCACGGGATCACGCACCAAGTGCGCAGCCGGTTTCTTCTGCACGGGCAAGACCGCGAAGCCGCACGCCTGCAACAACGCCGGATTGCGCCCGAGTTCGCGAATCAGGGCCTCGATCGACGGGTGCTGGAACACCACCCCGGCTAGTACCGCGTTCCACATCGCCGCGACCGGATAGTCGTCGCGTCCCGGTCCGCGCATCACCTCCAGGTAGTGCACCAATTGGGCGTCCGGGAGATGATCGCGCACCAGATACAACCGCTCCAGGTCGCTGCGCGCGTCAACATCGCGCCAGTCAAATAAGCTCGGTTCAATGGCCGCCATGGGGTCCTCCTGCAAAGGATCGTCTCGATAACGATAGGATCCCTTGGCGGCCGCCTTTTTGCACGACCCCGCTGGCACGCTGGGGTGAATTTTCGCCCGCCGCCCCAGCCCACACGCGCAACTGACTGATTGTTCGTTCCGGGCTGGGGTAAACGAAAGTTTTCCCCCGCCGGGCGGCTTTTCAGTTCAGGGGGTTGCGGACACCGCTAGAGGCTCAGGCGACGGTCCGCGGGATGCACCGGCGGGGGACCGGGTTTCTCGCGTCAGGTGTTCGCGCGGGGTTGCCAACCCCAAGCCACTTGGGCGAGCATCGCGGTTTGCGGATCGTCGGGTGCTGACCCGCGATCCCTGCCTTTCAGGGGTGCAAAGGCGCCCGATCCGAGGACCGTTCAATGCACCTGTCGCGCCCGTTGACCGTCT
This sequence comes from uncultured Lamprocystis sp., assembly GCF_903933125.1. Taxonomy (GTDB): domain Bacteria; phylum Pseudomonadota; class Gammaproteobacteria; order Chromatiales; family Chromatiaceae; genus Thiodictyon. The sequence goes on from NZ_CAIZIZ010000246.1 coordinate 1,328, forward strand.
TGCTCTGTTGCTGGCCGCTGGTCGGCTTGGCCGAACCCTTCTCGGCCGGGCTGATCGCCGAGCGGGACTGCCCCGCGGGGATCTCGACCAAACATCAGGAGAATCCGGGTCAAGTCCGCCTGGTGCCCGGCGAGACCTATGTGGTCGTCGCACGCAATCGGGTGGAGCCGACGCATTACCAACTGCGCATCGCGTCCGCGCGCCCGCGGGAGCGGTGGGTGGAGGTGACGTGCGGCCGGCTCGCCCCGGCGGTCACCGATGCCCCGCGGGGACCGGACGCGGCATCGGCACCGGTGTCCGCACCGACCAGGACCGGCGGCATGGATGAACAGTTCGTGCTGGCTGCGAGTTGGCAGCCGGCCTTCTGTGAACAGCGCCAGGGTCGGCCCGAGTGTCGTGGTCAGACCCCGACGCGCGCGGATGCCAGGCAGTTCTCGCTCCATGGACTCTGGCCGCAGCCGATCGGCCGCGCCTACTGTGGGGTGGATCGGCCGCAGCGGGAGCACTCTGAATCCGGTGACTGGCAGCGTTTGCCCGCCCCGGATCTGACACCCGCCACTCGCGCAGCACTGGAACAGCGGATGCCGGGGACCCTCTCCGCGCTGGACCGCCACGAGTGGCTAAAACACGGAACCTGTTACGGCGCGGATGCGGACGCCTATTTTCGTCACTCGCTGGCCCTGCTCGATCAACTCAACGCCTCCGATGTGCGGACGCTCTTCGAATCGAGCATTGGCCAGCGCCTGCGCGCCGAGCAGGTGCGCGACGCCTTCGACCGCGCGTTCGGCCCCGGCAGCGGCGAACGGGTGCGGCTGGAGTGTGACCCCGCGGGGCAGATCACCGAGTTGCGGATCGGGCTCAAGGGCGTGATCACAGACCAGTCGACTTTGGGTGACCTGATCCGCGCGGCGCCGACGCGCACCCTGGGCTGCCGCGGCGGCTGGGTGGATCGGGCGGGACCGGGGCGTTAGGCGTGTTCAACCTGCGCGAAGCCGGTACCACGGTCCGGACCGAGATGCTCGCCGGCCTCACGACCTGGCTCGCGATGGTCTATATCGTGGCGGTCAACCCGAGCATCCTGGCCACCACCGGCATGGATCAGGGGGCGCTGTTCACGGCGACCTGCCTGGGCGCCGGGCTGGCCTCGATCGTCATGGGGCTCTATGCCAACTACCCGTTGGCGCTGGCGCCCGGTATGGGACTCAACGCCTATTTTGCCTTCGCCGTGGTGGGCGGCATGCAGGTGCCCTGGCAGGTGGCGCTGGGCGCGGTCTTCTTGTCCGGCGTGTTGTTCCTGATCGTCTCGCTGTTGCGCCTGCGCGAATGGCTGATCAACGCCATCCCGTTGTCGCTCAAGCTGGGTATCGGCGCCGGTATCGGTTTCTTCCTGGCGCTGATCGGGCTGGAGCATATGGGCGTGGTGGCCGCGAGCCCGGCCACCTACGTCACCCTGGGCCAGCTCGGCAACCCCGCGACCCTGCTGGCCTGCGCCGGCTTCCTGGTTATGGCCGGGCTGGCGGCGCGCGGCCAGGCCGCGGCGGTGCTGATCGGCATCCTGGCGACCGCCGCCGCCGGCATCCCGCTCGGGCTGACCACCTTTCACGGCGTGATGGCCGTGCCGCCCTCGCTCGCGCCCACCTTCTTGCAGATGGACATCCCCGGCGCGCTCAGCCTGGGCGTGGTGAGCATCGTGCTGACCTTCTTCCTGGTCGACCTGCTGGATAACGCCGGCACCCTGATCGCGGTCACCCACCGCGCCGGGCTGATGCGCCCGGACGGCTCGGTGCCGCGGCTCAAAGAGGCACTCACGGCGGATTCGGGCGGCGCCATGCTGGGCGCGGCGCTCGGCACCTCAACCGTCACCAGCTACATCGAGAGCGCGGCGGGCATCCAGGCGGGCGGGCGCACCGGGCTGACGGCGGTGGTGACCGGCGTGCTGTTTCTCGTGACGCTGTTCTTTGCCCCGCTCGCCATGGCGCTGCCCGACTTCGCCACCGCGCCCGCGCTGGTGTTCGTCGCCTGCCTGATGGCACAGGCACTGCGGGATCTCAACTGGGATGATCTGACCGACACGCTGCCGGCGGTGGTAACGGCGCTGACGATGCCGTTCACCTTCTCGATCGCCGCCGGCATCGGGTTGGGATTCATCGTCTATGCGGTGGTCAAGACGCTCGTCGGTCGTTGGCGCGAGGTGAGCGGGGCGGTGTGGCTGATCGCGGCGGCTTCGGGAGCGAAGTTTGCGATTCAGTAGGTCGAGTGTGTTTCAGCACGACCCGCGCTGTTCAGGTTAGTGCCCACAGGTCATCAAGGCTGATCGTGACCGCCTCGAAGGGCGGCAGCGACACCCGCGCGCCGCCCGCGAACCGCCCGATCTCCCGCCAGGCGTCACCTTCCAGAGCGTAGGCTTCCAGGGTGTGCGCACGGGGGTCGATCAGCCAGGCGTAGGCGACCCGGAACTGAGCGTAGATGGGCATTTTGACCTGACGATCCCGGCTTTCGGTGGACGGCGACAGGACCTCACAGACCCAATCCGGTACGACCGTAAAGCGATGATCGTTCGGAATCCGCGGCAGTCTGCTGCGGCGCCAACCGGCCAGGTCGGGAACATCAACCTCGGCGTTGTGGATGAAGTGCAATTCGGGTTCGGCGGCGATCCACCAACCGCCTGGCCCGCCCCGGCCTTTCTGGAACGGACTCACGAGTTCGTCAGCCAACGACGTCACGGTAACGACATGCGCGCCGCTCGGGCGCGGCTGGGTGTAGAGTTGACCGCTGAGGATTTCCCCGATCAGTCCTTCGGGTAAGGCTTCAAGCTGTTCGTAGAGGCTTGGGCGGGGTTGCTGGTGGGCTTGCATCATCGTGCACCTCTGGAAGTGGCGGCAGCATCCGGGTGCGCCGCCGGGTCGTCCCGAGCCCGGCGTCCCGCCAGGACTCCGGTGCTCGCGATCCTGTGAGGTTGGCGGGAAGGCTCCGCTAGACCCGTCGCGCATCCATCATGCGTTCGATGATCGGCTGCAGGATGATCTCCATCGCCATCCCCATCTTGCCGCCGGGCACAACCATGCTGTTCCGCCGCGACATGAAGGAGTCCTTGATCATGGAGAGCAGGTAGGGGAAGCTGACCTCCAGTTTCTCCGGTTCCTTGAAGCGGATGATGACGAAACTTTCGTCGGCGGTGGGGATGTCGCGCGCGATGAAGGGGTTGGAGGTGTCGACCGTGGCGACGCGCTGGAAGTTGATGTCGGTCAGTGAAAACTGGGGTGTGATATGGCGGATGTAGTCCGGCATGCGTCGCATGATGGTGTCGACAATGGCCTCGGCCGAGTAGCCGCGCTCCAGGTTGTCACGGTGAATCTTCTGGATCCATTCCAGATTCACGATGGGCACCACGCCCACGCCCAGGTCGACATGGGCAGCGACGTTGTCCTCCTCGGTGACGACCAGCCCGTGCAAGCCTTCGTAGAAGAGCAGGTCGGTGCTGTCCGGAAGGTCTTCCCAAGGGGTAAACTGACCGGCCGTGAGTTGGGTGCCGAGTCGTGCGTTTTGTTCCGCGGCCTCGGTGTCGCTATGGATGTAATACCGTTTTTTGCCGGTACCGGTCTCGCCGTAGCTGTGGAATAGCCCAGCCAGCAGTTCGAAGTGGTTGGCCTCGGGTCCAAAGTGACTCAGGTTGCGGCCCTCCGCGGAGGCGCTGGCCGCCGCGACCTTCATGGCGGCGCGGTCGTACCGGTGAAAGCTGTCGCCCTCGACGACCGCGGCAGTAATGCCATCGCGGTAAAAGATGTGTTCAAAAGCGCGCTTGACGGTGGTCGTACCAGCGCCGGACGAGCCGGTGACGGCGACAATCGGGTGTTTCTTGGACATGGCGTTCTCCCCTTGTTCTCTCAGGTCCGGCCTCATTTACACGGCCCCAGGCACCTGGTGAGGCGCGCTCGCCGGGGTTTTGGTCGGTGCTTGGTCGTTGTCGTTCGAGAAGGATTGGCTAATATACCATGAGTTTGGGGGCCGAGTGCCAGTGGAAATTTGTCAGGTTCTAGCCGGGAACAGGGCCTCGGCGCCGTGCCGTCACGGTGCCGGGATCGGTTGACCGCGGCGTTCCCGGTCAGGCCAGGGGTGTCGGCGGTCGTGATTAAGAATGAGAAAAGCAGGTGTCGCCGCGTATGGGCCGTTCTTTGCGGTCTGGTGTCGGCGTTCGCCGCCGGAGTAGCGCAGCATGGCGATGGGGTCCAAGCGTGGTGATGCGGGTCTTCCCGAGGGGATGCGGGCAAACCCGGAGTTCCAATCCGCCCTGGTCCGGTTGGCGGTCTGGACCTTCGGCACCGGCTATATCTCGCTGGCCGCCATTACCGGCTATTACAAGGTCGATATCCCCTATTTCATCACCCTGTTTTGTATCTTTGTCCTGATCAACGCCGGTGTCTTCATCAGCGTCCTGGTCCGTCCCGATTGGCCGATTCGGCGTTATGTCGCCCTGTCGCTGGATATCGTCGCCATCAGCCTGGCGATCTTTGTCACCCGTGAGGCGATCAGTCCTTTCTATCTGCTCTATATCTGGATCTTTATCTCGGCCGGGACCCGCTATGGAACCAGGCATCTGGTTCTGGCCTCCGCCGAGTCTGTGATCGCCTACAGCCTGGTCTTGACCGCGCTGGGTCAGTGGCAGCGGCATACCTATGAAGCGGTCTTTTTCCTCTTCTTCCTGTTGCTGTTGCCGCTCTATCAGTTCGCGCTGCTGCGGCGGGTGCAGCGGGCCAAAGACGAGGCGGAACGCGCCAACAAGGCGAAGGGCGATTTTCTGGCTTTCATGACCCATGAACTGCGCACGCCGCTCACCGGTGTGATCGGCATGACCGAGTTGCTCAAGAGCACCGCGCTCGATGCCGAGCAGCGCGACTATCTGCTCTCCATTTCCAACTCGGCCAATGTGCTCGGTGCCCTGATCGGCGATATCCTGGACTTCTCCAAGATCGATGCGGCGAAACTCACGCTGGAACAGGTCCCCTTCAGTCCGCGCGCGGTGGTGCGGGAAGTCTGCGGGGTGCTTGAGAGTCTCGCCTTGGCCGAGGGGGTCGAACTGATCTGTCAGGTGGCGCCGGATGTTCCCTTGACTGTCGTGGGCGATCAGTTACGGGTCCGCCAGATTCTGTTCAACCTGGTTGGTAACGCAGTCAAGTTTACCGAGGAAGGGGAAGTCCGAGTTCGGGTGCTGGTGCGGCCGGCGGAGGAGGGGATCAGCGAGCCGCATCTGTTGTTGGAGGTCGAGGACACCGGGATCGGCATCCCGGCCGACAAGCTCGCGCAGATCTTTGAGAGTTTCAGTCAGGCCGATGAGTCCACCACCCGCCGCTTCGGCGGCTCTGGTCTCGGTACCACCATCGCGCTGGAGTTGTCACGCCTGATGGGCGGCACCATCGGGGTGGAGAGCGTCGATGGTCAGGGCAGCCGCTTCCGGGTGCGGTTGCCGTTGTTGGGAGCTGTGCTGCCACTGCCGCCCGCACCATCGGCGCGCTTGCAAGGACGGCGCGGGTTGGTGATCGAAGCCAACCAAACGCACCGCGACCTGGTCTGTGAGGTGCTGCGTCGCGAGGGGGTGATGTGTCTGGGGTTGGCTGATCCAATTGATGTCAGTGCCTTGGCGTCGGGCGGGGCGAACCTGGACTTTCTGGTGATCGGTGACCGACCGCGCGGGTTCGCGCTGGAGGCCGCCCGCATTGACGTCGGCACGCGTTTGGGCTACCAGTGTCCCTGTCTCTTTCTCACCTACGCGGCGCGACGCCCCGAGATACAGCGCTCGGCGGCGCGTTGCCTCAGCAAGCCTTTTCTCGCCGGGGATCTGGTCGATGCCGTCGAGGCGCTGCTTGGACTGGTGCACGCGGCGCATCCCTGTAATCAGGAGCGCAGTGGATTCGGCGGGGCCGATCCGGCGGCCCTGGCCGACATCCGGGTATTGGTGGCCGAGGACAATGCCATCGCCGCCAAAGTGATCACGGCCTTCCTGCAGAAAATGGGGATTGCTTTCACCCTGGTCGAGGATGGTGAACAGGCATTACGTGAGGCCCTGCAAGGGGGTTACGGCATCGCTGTCGTCGATCTGCGCATGCCGAAGCTCGACGGTGTTCAATTCGCGCAAGCGTATCGCAAGCAGGCGTTGGGGCAACCCCTGCCCATCGTCGCCCTGACGGCGAATGCGTCCGAAGATGTCAAACAGACCTGTCTGGAGGCCGGCATGGTCGACTTCCTGGCGAAACCGGTCAGCCCTGAGTTACTGCGTCAGACGATTGAACGGCTGGCGTTGCGGGGACGGTGAGTGTCGAAAAGATTATCGCCGACCATCAGCCGCTGAAGGTCACGGTCAGCGACGGCGCCGACTTCGTGGTCATCAGCGCCGAGGATTGGGAGCGGGAAACCCTCTACGTACAAGTCGATCACCGATCACCGGCAAACCACAAAAAGCCGCATTGAAAACGAATAACATCTTGTAAATCTTGTTAATCCTGTCCAAATGTCTTGGCTTCGCGCTCGTTGTGCAGTTCGGGACCGCCCCCGTAAGACCTCATTCCTGCCAAAGCGACCGCTCGGATTTGTCCACAGATGTCACAGATGTTCACAGATGTAGACTGCAGCACTACCCGGTATGGCGCGGTCGCCTTTTTGGATGCACCCTTGAAGCTGTTCCTGCTGGTTTACTAAACCGCACCCAGCGTGGGAAACGTAATTTCTGTGGTAACTACTGGAGGAAAAATTACGCATCCCGGCCTAGGCGAGGTTTCGCATCGCGTCTCCGTCGACAATTATCGGGGCAACCTGGGAATCGGGCGCCTGAGCGTAAAGATCGGCACCAAAGCCCCGGAGCGGGCGGTCTCAAGCAGCGTAATTTATTTTCTAATCAATCTTTTACTCTCTTGAAAGATCGGCACCAAGATCGGCATGGCCAGCCGAGGAGAGAAATGTACGACGACCCGGCAACCATGGAGCCAATGCTCCCCGATACCGCCGGCGACCGCGCGGACCTGAGTGATCTGGCCCTGGACCTGGTCGCTGAATCCGCCCGTGCGGTTGGTCAGCTGCACCCCCTGACCGAGGGCGCCTTGCGGGCGCTGTTGCGCACGATCAACAGCTATTACTCCAATCTGATCGAGGGGCATCGAACCCACCCCATCGACATCGAGCGGGCCATGCGCGCCGACTACGCGGGAGAGCCTGCCCGCCGCGCGCTCCAGTTGGAGAGCCGTGCACACATCGAGATTCAGCAGGCCATTGAAGGTCGCATCGCATCCGAGCCGGAGCTTCGGGTCTGCGACCCGGCCTTCCTATGCTGGATCCATGAGCGCTTCTACCAAGCACTCCCGCCGCCCCTTCGCGAGGTCGAGGATCCGTCCGACCGGGAACGCGAGACCCTGGTACCCGGCCGCCTGCGCGAACGCCCGGTCCAGGTAGGCCGCCACCTGCCCCCGGACGCGCGGTCGCTCGACCGCTTTCTCGCACGCTTCGCTAACGTCTATGCCCCGGAGCGACACCGCGGCCAGGCCCGTCTCATCGCCGCTGCCGCCAGCCACCACCGCCTGGCCTGGATACACCCCTTCCTGGACGGTAACGGACGCGTCACCCGGCTTTTCACCGACGCCTATCTGGGCGCCATCGGCATCCTGGGGCATGGCCTGTGGTCGGCCAGCCGCGGACTTGCCCGCAACCGTGCGGAATATCTGGACCGACTGGCCGCCGCGGACGCGCCGCGTCGCAACGACTACGACGGGCGCGGCAACCTCTCCCTCGCCGGGCTCGCGGATTTCTGTCGGTTTTTTCTCCAAACCTGCATCGACCAGGCGCGTTTCATGGGCGGGATGCTCGCGATCGACGACCTGCACGGCCGCATCCAGGGCTATGTGCAGTTGCGCGCCGCCGGCACCCTGCCTGGCCGGCCCATCAAACCGGCCGCCGTGCCCGTCTTGCTGACGGTCTTCCTGCGCGGCTCGCTGCCCCGCGGCGCGGCCGCGGCACTCACCGGCTACGGCGAGCGTGCCGGCCGCGACGTCATCGCCGGCCTGCTGGAAGAGGGCCTGCTGGTCGCGGACAGTCCCAAGGGCGCCGTGCGCATCGGGCTGCCGATGGCCGCGGTGCCTTATCTGTTTCCGGGAGTGTTTCCGATGGACGCGTAAGGGAGCGCGGGCGTCCCGCCCACGCGTTAGGAGCGAGTCAAACAGAAGCTAAAACGACGACAATCGTTGTCGTCTGATCCACAGATGTTCACAGATGTTTTTCTTCATCTGTGAACATCTGTGACATCTGTGGATCAATCCGAGTGGTCGCTTGGGTTGGAACGGGGTGTGTCCCCGCCCGGATTTCTGATCCCGGGCGTCCTGCCCTAACTCATCCCGCCATCGCCGCCTTCATTTCCGCGGCATATTGATCGGCATTCAATCCGACCAACAGATGCAGCACATTGTCGGGCAGCCGCAGAATGCCCTGCACGCCGGCGGCCTGCAATGCGGCCTCATCCAGCATGGCCTCGTCGGTGACGGTGACGCGCAGCCGGGTCTCGGCGGCGGCCTCGGCTTGGCGGACGTTGGCGCTGCCGCCCAGGCTCGCCAGTATGGCGCGCGCCTTGGCGGGGGCGTCGGCGTCGCGGGCCCGGGGCTTCAAGGCATCCGCCTTGTATTGGACCTTGGGCGCGGCGGCACCTTCCGGCAGTTCGGCCTCGGGGCCGGCGGTCAGCAGGTATTCCTCCATGTCGGTCTTCAGGTTGTCGGACTTGGGTCCGAAGATGGCCTGGAGGTTGTTGCCGACCGTGACGACACCGGCCGCGCCGAGCGCTTTCAGTTTGTCCGGGTTGGCCTTGCCCATGTCGGCCACCGCGACGCGCAGTCGGGTGATGCAGGCGTCCAGCCCCAGGATGTTGCTCTTGCCGCCGAAGGCCAGGACCAGTTCCTTGGCAAAGTCGTCCGCCACCATGGCCTTGGCGTCCACCGCGTCCAGGGTTTCGGCCTCGCGTCCGGGCGTCTTGAGGTCGAACCACTGGATCAGGACACGGAATACGATGTAGTAAACCAAGGCGAAGATCGGTCCCAGGATGAGGACGATCCAGGGTTTGATGTCATTGACATAATAGAGCGCGTAGTCGATGAAGCCGTGACTGAAGCTGTAGCCCAGGCGCGCATCGAGCAGGTAGGTGCTGAGATACGCAATGCCCACCAGGACCGCATGGACGATATAGAGCAGCGGGGCGACGAACAGGAACGCGAATTCCAGCGGCTCGGTGATGCCGGTGAGGAAAGCGGTCAGCGCCGCTGAGCCCATGATGCCGGCGACCCGCGCCTTGTTTTCCGGTTTGGCGCAGTGATAGATGGCGAGTGCCGCCGCCGGCAGGCCGAACATCTTGAACACGAAACCGCCGCCCAGGATGGCTGCCTCATAGTCGCCGGCGAAGAAGCGGTTGATGACGCCGTGGACGGTCTTGCCGGTCTCCGGGTCGACATAGGTCCCGACTTCGAAGAAGAAGGGAACATTCCAGATGTGGTGTAGACCGAAGGGCAGCAGCATCCGCTCCACCACGCCATAAATGGTGACCGCCGCCGCCGGATTGCCATAGGCCGCCCAGTCGCCGAAATCGCGGATGGCCACGCCGATGGGCGGCCAGATGATAGCGAGGATGGCGGCGAGTCCGATGGCCGCAAAGGCGACCGCGATCGGCACGAACCGTTTGCCGGCGAAGAATCCGAGATAGGCCGGCAGCGAGATGCGGTAATACTTGTTGAACAGGAAGGCGGAGAGCAGGCCGATCAGGATGCCGCCGAAGACGCCGGTGTCGATCGACTCGATGCCGAAAATCTTCTTGATCTCGGCGCGGCTCTGGGCCGGCGGGAAGGCGACCATGTCACCTTTGCCGGCGTCATAGAGCGCAATGGCGCCCTCTTCACCCTGGCCGGCCTGCAGGACGAACGGGACCGAGACCCCGTCACAGGTCAGCGCCGTGCCCTTGACTTCACTTGCCCGCTGTTTTTCGATCGTTCGTCCGTCTTTGTCGAGACAGACGAAACGGTCGCGCTGCGTGTCGTATTCCACGTAGACCGACTTGTCGTTGTCACCGGTGAGGGCGAGCGGCTGCGCGGGTGCCGTCCAGCCGATGAAGAGCAGGCCGATGACACCCAGGGCGGCCAACAGGACGAAGTAGCCGACGGTGGCCGCCATGGCCGCCACGCCGTCGTTCTTGGTGAAGCCCAGGACCACGCCAATGGCGAAGATCAGGGGCAGGATCATGAAGATGGCGTCGCCGGAGGCGGACATGATCCGGCCGATCTCAGCGAGCCAGGGCGCGTCGGCCTCGCGGGCGATGGAGGCACCCACACCCAACAGGATACCCGCCACCGGCAACACCGACACCGGCAGCATCAGGGCCTTGCCGATCTTTTGCAGACCGCCGAAGGTGTCACCCCAAACAGTTGATAGACTCATCGTGTTCTCCGGATCGAATCAGTAGTCCAAGGGCACCAGCGCGCGGACCGCCGCGGCGCTGTCCTGAGCCAGTGCGTGCTCCGCCAGCGCCTGGCACGCGGCGAGCGAGTTCGCCCGCACTTCGGCCTTGACCGCCGGGATGGAGGGAACGCTGACCGAGAGTTCGCTGACGCCCAACCCGATCAGGATGGCGACCGCCTGGGGATCGCTGGCGATGCCGCCGCACACGCCGACCCATTTGCCCTCCGCCTTGGCGCCTTCCACGGTTTGGGCGATGAGCCGCAGCACCGCCGGGTTCATGCCGTCCGCCTTGGCGGCGAGCTTGGGATGGCCGCGGTCCATGGCGAGTGTGTACTGTGTCAGGTCGTTGGTACCGATGGAAAAGAAGTCGACCTCGCGGGCGAACTGGCGGGCCAGGATGGCCGCGGCGGGGACCTCCACCATGATGCCCAGTTCCACCGGATCGACGGTGCCGAGACGCGCCCGTTCTTCCTCGACCAAACCCTTGACCGAGCGGACTTCCTCCATGGTGGCGATCATGGGGAACATCATGCGCAGTTTCTGCCCTTGGCCGGCGCGCAGGATGGCGCGCACCTGGGTGCGCAGGATTTCCGGCCGGTCGAGTCCGATGCGCACCCCGCGGATGCCGAGGAAGGGGTTTTCTTCACGCGGCATGGGCAGATAGGCCAGGGGTTTGTCGCCGCCCACGTCCAGCGTGCGGATGATCATCGGCCGGCCGTCCAGCGCCTTGGCGATCTCCGTATAGATGGCGTACTGCTCGTCCTCGGTGGGGGCCGAGGTGCGGTCCATGTAGAGAAACTCGGAGCGCAGCAGACCGACCCCCTCGCCGCCCAGGGTGATGGATTTCGCCGCGTCCTCCAGGCCGCCGATGTTGGCCGCCACCTCGATGCGGTGCCCGTCCGTGGTCATGGCCGGCGTGAAGGCGGCGGCCAGGTCGGCGGCGCGGCGCTGGGCCATCCGTTGCTTGACGGTGCGAATCCGATTGATCTCGGCCGGGTCCGGGTCGAGTCGCAGGCTGCCCTTGCTGCCGTCCAGGATCACCGGGGTGCCGTCCGCCAGGTCCATGGCGCGCGGTTCGATGCCGGCGACCGCCGGGATGTCCAGCGACCGGGCAATGATGGCGACGTGGGAGGTCGCACCGCCGCCGACGGTCGCGAAGCCCAGGACGCGGCTGCGGTCGAGCCGGGCGGTGTCGGAGGGGTTGAGTTCTTCGGCGATCAGGATGCTGTCGGCCGGGGCCTGGGGTTCTTCCAGGGGGTGGCCGGTAACGATGGCGAGCACCCGTCGGCCGACATCGCGCAGGTCGTTGGCGCGGCCGGCCAGCAAGGGATTCTTGAGCTTGGCCAGGCGTTCGGCGTGGGTGGTGAAGGCGGCCCGCCAGGCGAAGGCGGCGCTCTTGCCCTTGGCCATCGCGCTCTCGGCGATGTCCAGCAGGTCCGGGTCACTCAGCAGTTCCTGGTGGGCGGCAAAGATGGCCGCCTTGGCCGGGTCGGCCTGGGCGCGCAACTCGGCCTGTAAGGCTTCCAACTGGTTGCGGGCCAGGTCCATGGCGTCCTCCAGGCGGCGCCGCTCCTGGTTCGGTGTCTCACCGGTCTCTTGGACCTGGATTTCCTCGCGCCGCAGGCGCCACACCTTGCCGACCGCCAGACCGGGCGAGGCGGCGACCCCGAGCAACAACTTGGGATCATCGGAGCGCGGTCGCGGAGCCGGTGCGGCGTCGGCGCTGACCTCGGTGGTGGCGGGCGCTGGGGCGGGGATGCTGCCCTCGTCGCCCAGGCCGGCGGCGATCTCCGGGGCCAGGGCGGTGATGGCTTGCGCCGCGTCCGGTCCCTCCGCGACCAGCACCACCTTGTCGCCTTGCTCGATCCCCAGTCCCATGATGGAGACCAGGCTCTTGGCGTTCGCCTGATCGTCACCGCGCTGAAGGGTGATGCGGGACTGCCAGCGTTTGGCCAGGTTGGCCAGCACCGCGGCCGGGCGGGCATGCAGCCCGGTCGGGTTGGGGATCAGCAGCGCCTCCGAGACCACGCGCTGCCCGCCGATCGCCCCGGCGGCAGCGGCCTGGTCGGCCAGGTCGAGGGTCATCACCGTATCCTGGCCGGCACGCACCCTGCCGGTGACCTGGTGGTAGGCGGTCACCCGCTCACCGTTGGTGACGACGATCTGGGTCAGCAGGCTCTTGGCGTGGGTGGCCAGATAATCCGCGTCGAATGCGATCAGTGCCTCGCCCGCGGCCACGGTCTGGCCTTCAGCGACCTTGGAGGTGAAGCCCTGGCCCTTCAGGTTCACCGTGTCCAGGCCGATATGCATCATCAGCTCGATGCCCTCGGGAGTCGTCAGGGTCACCGCGTGGCCGGCGCGATGCAGGTTGACCACGGTGCCCGCGCAGGGGGCGAGGAGCACCTGTGAGAGCGGGTCGATTGACAGTCCGTCACCGACCATTTTTTGTGAAAAGACAGGGTCTGGGACTTGTTCCAGTGGCAGGGTGACGCCATCCAGGGGCGCCTTCAGCTCGATGGTTCGCACCGCGATCTCCTCTGTGGTGGTTGGGACCTTCGCGCGCCGGCCCCAACGGGGTCGGCGCGTGCGCAAGACATGCGGGAGGGAGCGCAGCGGGCGAGCAGCCGTCGTGCGGTGGCGCAGTGGGTGACGGCATGGGGTCGCATCACATCGATCCCTGTCCGGGGGGCCGTGATGGCACCCCTTGTTGTTTATCGTTCTGGTGACCAGACCGTGCCCGAGCGGCTGCACGAGCCTGGTGGTGGTCAGGTCCAATCCTCGCAGGGTCTGCGCCGATCAGCAACAGCCGTAACGGGTGTGCCTGCGTTGGCTGGGCTGAAGCCGGTCGCCGACTTCAGTCGTGCCAATCCACGAGTCCAGTGTAGGCGGTTCCCAGGACGATCAAGCCGAAGGCGATGCGGTACCAGGCGAAGACCTCGAAGCTGTGGTTGGAAACGTAGCGCAGCAGGGCCTTGATCGTGAGCATTGCGGCGATAAAGGCCGCCGCGAAGCCCACGGCGAAGACCGGCAGGTCAGCGGCGTTCAGCAGGTCACGCGACTTGTAAACATCATAGACAGTGGCGGCCAGCATGGTCGGGACGGCGAGAAAGAACGACAGTTCGGTGGCCGCTTTGCGCGACAGCCCGAAAATCAGCCCGCCCATGATGGTTGCCCCGGCGCGAGAAACCCCGGGGAACATGGCGACGGCCTGGGCGAGCCCCACTTTCAGCGCCTCTCGCCAGGTGATGTCATCGACCGTTTCAAACCGCGCGGGGCGCGGGTTACGTTCCACGAGAAGAATGACCAGACCGCCGACGATCAAGGCTCCCGCCACCGTGAGCGGATTGAACAGGTAGGTTTTGATGGTGGAGTAGAACAGCACCCCCAGCACCATGGCCGGCAGGAAAGCGAGCAGGATATTGGCGGCGAAGCGGCGCTCCCGCTGCTTGGTCCAAAGCCCCAAGGTGACGCCCACGAGACGCTCCCGATAGAGCCAGCAGACGGCGAGGATGGCGCCAAGCTGGATGGCGATTTTGAAGACCTTGCTCTGTTCGTTCGTATAATCGAGCAGGCTGCCGACGATGATCAGGTGGCCGGTCGAGGAGATCGGCAAGAACTCCGTCAATCCCTCGACGATGCCGAGGATCAATGCCTTCAACAACAGGGGCAGTTCAAACATGTACGATTCCCAAGGTGCGTCGCGCGACGGCGGGTGGACGGCTCCGGTAGGGTCGCGACTTTACACCGATCGGGGGCCGGACAGAAGGCCGGACAGCTTCAGTGGATCGGCAGTTGCTCCTCCGACGGCGGCGGGTCATCGCTCGGGCTGTTTCCGGGGTCGGGAATGCGGTAGCCATCGGTCAGCCATTCGCCCAGGTCGATGAGCTTGCAGCGCTCGCTACAGAAGGGTCGGTACGGAGATTGCGGGGTCCACGCGACGGGACGGCCACAGGTGGGGCAGCGAATCTTGGCAGGCATCGTAGTTCAAAAAACGCAACAGGTGAGACGGAACTCCACCGTCTCACCGGTTTGGGTCGACCTGCCGCGGGGTTCGAGGCGCATAAAGCGGATACTGAAGCGGTTCTTGTGTCCACTGATCTCAGGGTAAAGGGCGCCACCCGCCGGTAACCCCGCCCGTACCATTTGCGCCGGCGCCTGGGGGTCCAGGGACTCCTGGTAAAATCCGCCCGGTGCGATCACCTGACGCGGCGTCGCACTGCCGCGCGCAAGCGACAGGATCAGCCGGATTGCCACATCCGCCGGCCGCAGGTCTTTGAGCCAGTGGTCGAGTCGGGATTGGCGACGCTCCGGTGACTGGAGCAGCCAGTGGTGATAGATCGGGAGGTCGAAACTACAGGCGCCGCCGGGGATGCTGCTGCGCTGGATCACCCCCTTGAGGAACTCGTCCTCGCGGGCCGTCTGGCCGATGGGGCTGCCGAGCGTCTGGATATTGCCCGCCGCCCGTTCCAGTTCGCCCAGGACCCGCGTCAGGGCCGCCGGGTCTACCCCGGGTTGGCTGGCGATGCGGTTCAGGGTATTGATATTCCGTTCCAGTTCCTTGCCGATCTCCGTGCGCAGATCCGCCCGCGCGGTGACGGCGGTGATATCCAGCAAGGCCTCGACCGCCACCCGGGTCGCCCAGGGGTCGTATTGCGGCATGAAGTAGTCGACCTTCTCGAACAGATGCTCCAGGCGCAGGAAGGTCCGGATGCGCTCGTTCAATGGATGTTCAAAGACGATCTGTTGGGACACGGCGGGCCTCGCGCGCAACGCTTGGGGTGTTAGTGAGTCGTGACGACGGTCGCGATGTCCGTCGCCGCGCAGACGCGGTGACGTCTGCCGCGCTTGGCCGTGTACAGGTGGCCGTCAGCCTGGGCGAGCAGCCCAACCAGGATGCCGACGTTGGTCTGACTGTCCTCGACCACCAATATCTTGGTTTTAGGGTCCGACATGGAGGCGTCGTTCAAGCAGGTCTTCAGCTTCTTTGAATCGGTAGGAGCGGACCAGGGCGCGCAGTTGGTCGAAGAAGGGCTGCTCCGCAGCGGGCAGACTGGTTGCGGCAATCGCATCCGTGAGGGTCTTGCAGTCACGGGCACGATGTCCCTGAAGCGCGATCCGCAACGCCGCATACTGTTCGGCAAGCCAGGCCGAACTGATCGGTGGACCCGGTGGGGCATCGCTCCGGGCATGGCCGGCGCGGGCAGCGCTGATGGCATCGCAGAGGGTCAGTACACCCTGCGAAAGGGTGGCGAGCAGGGCGGGGTAGCGTTCGGTCCGACCCTCCCGAATGGCATCGTCCAGGGCTTTACAGGCAGCGTACAGCTCGGTGGCCGCCAGGTTGCCCAAGACGCCTTTGAGAGTGTGCGCCAATTGTTTGGCGACGGTCGGGTCGTGCTCCAGGGCCGCGGCGATCTGCGCCGTGGTGTCGCGATAGGAGGTGCTGAACTCACCCAGAACCTCCCAAAACAGATCCATATCCTCACCGATGCGCTCCAGGAACTCGGCGCTGTCGATGCCGGGGATGGACGGCGGTTGATCGTCTGAGCGTGGCTCCATCGGTGCGAGTACCTGGTTGGGTGGCGGGACTTGCGTGGCGGGACTCGAGGCCGCAACGGTGCTCCGCAGTGCGAGGCGCAATTATCCTCAAGGGAACCCGATCCTACCAGAGAATGCCCGCATTTCCCCTGGCGCCGGGTTTGATCCGTGAATTGCGGCAACGCGCGGCGCAACGCGGGCAGTAGTACATGATTTGACGGAAATCGCCTAAGATCCGCTTACGCTGGCAATCGCCGAAAGGTCTATCTCTCATGCTTCTCCAACCTGTTGTCCTGTCAGGCGGCTCCGGTACCCGTCTGTGGCCGCTCTCGCGCGAGGCGTACCCGAAGCAGTTTCTCCCCCTGACCAGCGAACATACCATGCTCCAGGAGACGGTGCGGCGGCTCGACGGTCTGGGTCAGGAGCATCCGCGGCACGCAATCGGCTTGCTCGATCCCGTGGTGGTGTGCAACGAGGCTCACCGCTTCCTGGTGGCCGAGCAGTTCCGCCTCATGGGCCGGCAAACGGCCGCCGTTATCCTCGAACCCAAGGGCCGCAATACCGCGCCGGCGTTGACCCTGGCGGCCCTGGCGGCGACCCGCGGGGGTGCCGATCCGGTACTGCTGGTGATGCCGGCCGATCATACCATTCGCAACGAACCGGCCTTCCGCGCCGCCGTCGCGGATGGCTTCAGCCTGGCCCATGACGGTGCGGTCGTGACCTTCGGGATCGTCCCCAGCGCGCCCGAGGTGGGCTACGGCTACATCCGTCAGGGTGAACCCTATCCGTTCGCGGGGGCGGAAGGGCGCGCCTACCACCTGCGCGGGTTCGTCGAGAAACCCGATGTGGAGACGGCCCAGGGGTATCTCGCATCCGGCGAATACCTCTGGAACAGCGGCATTTTCATTCTCAAGGCGTCCGTGTGGCTGACGCTGATCAAGCGTTTCCGTTCGGATATTGCCCAGGCCAGCACCGACGCCTATGTCCAGGGGCATGAGACCGGCCAGTTTTTTCTCCTCGACGCGGGGGCGTTCGCCGCCTGCCCGAGCGACTCGATCGACTACGCGGTGATGGAGCATATCGCCGGGGAGGCCGCCGACGATGTACCCAGGTCCATCGTCATCCCGTTGGACGCGGGTTGGTCGGACGTCGGTGCCTGGTCGGCGCTGTGGGCGGTGCGTGAGCAGGATGCCGCCGGCAACGTGTTGGACGGCGACGCTTTCGTCCACGATTCGTCCAACAATCTGTTGATCGCCCGTCACCGCATGGTGGCCGCGGTGGGGGTGAACGACCTGATCGTGGTTGAGACACCGGATGCGGTGTTGGTCGCTCGCAAAGATCGCGCCCAAGACGTCAAGGTCGTCACCCAGTTCCTTGAGCGCGAGCATCGCGCTGAATTCCGCCATCACCAGCGGGTGCATCGCCCCTGGGGCAGTTTCGAGTCCATCGGCCATGGCTCCCGCTATCAGGTTAAGCGACTTTCGGTGAAGCCGGGCGAATCCCTGTCGCTGCAGATGCATCACCATCGCGCCGAGCATTGGGTGGTTGTGACCGGCACCGCACGGGTGACTTGCGACGATAAGACCTTTCTGCTCACCGAGAATCAGTCCACCTACATTCCCGTGGGGAGCTGTCACCGGCTGGAGAATCCGGGGGCCATCGCGCTGGAAATCATTGAAGTTCAGTCCGGCAGTTATCTGGGCGAGGACGACATCGTGCGCTTCGAGGACGCCTACAACCGGGGAGCGAAGGAGGGCTGCTGAGCCCACCTGGGAGCAGCGTCCCGTGTGCTGGGCGGGGAGAGTGGCGTCGTTCGGCAGCGGCGTTGCGGCGCGACGGCGGCGGAATGCTGTGCCGACGGTGACTGCGTTTGCGCAGCAATTCAAAATTTAGGCGGCATCACGTGACCCCTGGTGGATGCGGCGCGCGCGACCGCCGTGCCGGGTCCCTGACACCGAGCGGCGCGCCTTATCCACCCTACAGCGGAGCCGGTTTCGTAGGGTGGATAAGCGTAGCGCATCCACCA
>NZ_CAIZIZ010000247.1 GCF_903933125.1 uncultured Lamprocystis sp.
GCAACACCGGAGTCTCCGCCGCGGCGTTGCTGAGGCTGTACTTGAGGTCGGCGCGGGCGCCCAGTTCGCGGCGCACCAGCAGATGCCAGCACCGGGCGGCGGGTTCGGCACCATCCCACAGCCACACCCGCTGATGCAGGACCTCAACGGTCAATTCGCCCTTGGTGCTGTCGCGCAGCGTGACGGCCTGCAAGGTCGCCAGCGCGCCGCGACTCAGGGCGGTAAACACGCCCACCTGGCAATTATCGACCTTTCCCAGCCGCCCGTTCCGTTGCCGTGCCACCCCCACCGAGTGGCGTCCTTTCTTGGTGATCCCGCTCTCATCAATCATCCCGCACGGGGTATCACTCGAAGACCCCCGCTCAGCGCAACTCCGGAAAGGCATCGCGGGCTATCGCAATCGGGATCGCTATCCCGAACCCCTGGTAGTTGGCATCGCCGCCCTGGGTCAGCTTGGCGTAGTTGACGGCAATGACCTCCCCCGCTTCATTGACCAGAGGGCCGCCGCTATTGCCGGGCAGCAACTGGACATC
This sequence comes from uncultured Lamprocystis sp., assembly GCF_903933125.1. Lineage (GTDB taxonomy): Bacteria > Pseudomonadota > Gammaproteobacteria > Chromatiales > Chromatiaceae > Thiodictyon. Next base: position 534 of record NZ_CAIZIZ010000247.1, read on the forward strand.
GGTCAGGATCTGCTCGGTTCCCAGTCGCGTCACGCGGCCGGAGGTGACGCTGTCGGACACGCCCAGCGGATTTCCGATGGCATAAACCGAGTCTCCCTGCCCGAGACGGCGCTGAACGGCCTCCGGCAGCACCGGGGTTCGGTATCCATCGAGCTTCAGAAGCGCCAAATCGTGAGGTTCGCTGACGCCGATCAGTCGTGCTCCAAGTTGTTCACCGTCTTTCAGCACGACGGTGAAACTGTTCTGCACCATCGCGCTGCTGGTCTTCAGGCTCCTTTCCAGCTTGGCCTTGTTCAGCGCGCGCTGCCCCTCCTCTACCTCGGCCGACAGTTCAACAGTCGCCGACTTGAAATACTCATATTCACGCTGGAGCGCGCGCGCCTGGGCGCCGCCGCCCTGGCCCTGCCGCTTGAGGTTGGCGAGTTCCGACTCGGCACCGGCGGCGCGCTTGCGGCGGGCCGCGAGTTCGGTTTCCATCGCACTCAGACGCCGTTCCATTTCGTTGAACAAACGCTGCTCCTCATCTCGTGGCTCAGCGATCGGGCGCACCACATGGCGATTCGTCAGGATGTAGCCATCCTCACTGATGAAAAAGCCGGCGCCCTCGCCGGACTGTGACTTGATCGCGACGGTTGCCAGTGTCGCCTGCTGGACCGGGGTTCCGCCGCCAAAGCGTGCGGACAACCGTGCGGCAAGGTCGCGGGTCGCCGCGGGTTGATCGGCAGCCGTCGTCGACGGCTGCGACACCCGCGCTCCCGGCGGGGGGCGATCGGTGAAATGCCAACTGCCGTCGGCGTCCTGATACTTGAACACCTCGCCCGAGGCGGGAGTGCAGACCAGCGCAACCAACAGCGGCGCCAGGGAGAGGGCTCGACCGATGCGACTCATGTGACGTGAATTCCAAGCCTGACGATGAATGGTGACAGCCACGCGGCAGAACGGGCCTCGATCAAGATTCCGGCCACTTGGGCTCGCCGGGTGCGTAGTCAGGCCATCCTGGCCTGACACCGTCAGGGCTGGAAGCCCTGACTACGCACGCCACTGGCCGGGATTACGATCAAGGCCGCAGAACGCAATCGAGCCGCTCAGAACCCCTCCGCCCAGACCCCGGACAGATCCAGCCGGAAACCCGGCAGGACCGTCTCATCGGTCAGGGTGCCGGGATTATCCAGGCACTCCTCCGCCCCTTGCTCGGGAAAACGATAGACCTGTCGCGATGTCGGCAGGATCAGCCAGCCGAGCCGCACGCCATTCGCCCGGTATTCGCGCATTTTGGCGATCAGTTCGGTCCGGTGGTCATTCGCCGAGGCCAATTCAATCACGAAGTCCGGGGCCAGGGGCAGAAACTGCTTTTTCTCCTTGTCACTCAGTCGCGCCAGCCGCTCGCGCAGCACCCAGGAACAATCAGGCGACAGCACGGCACCGTTCGGCAGCACAAAACCGGTCGACGAATCGAACACGACACCGCGACCGTTCTGTCTGGCCCAAAGACCCAGATCGATGATCAGATCCGAGTTGCGTTTCCCCGTGATCCCTCCGGTTGGCGGCATGATGCGGATATCTCCTCTGGCACTGCGCTCGATCCGGTACTCCCGATTGGCCTGACAGATGGCAAAGAACAGTGCGTTATCCAATCTGACAGCGGGCGGGACGCGCAGGTCCACCCGCGGCAGGTCCGGGGTAAAGCCCATAGTGATGCCCTCGCGGCAGCGTGGCGCCTGAACAGCGCGGTTCACAGGGAGTCTAGCACGGACGCTCGGACTGCCAAGATGGCCGGTGGCGATGCGTCATTGCTCATCGCGATGGCCCGCGACCGCATGCCGGACCGGACGGTCATGGAGGTGTCGCCACGTCTGGTTGTTCATCCAGACATTGGTTCCAGCCGCTCCCTGACTCAGCAGCAAGTCGTCGGCGCCATTGCCGTCCAGATCGACCGTCAGCAGGAGATCCGCGCTCATCGTGTCGACCCGGCTCCAGACCCTGTCATTCATCCACAACCAGATGCCGTCACCGCCCAGATCGAAGGCGAGGTCGAGCCGTCCGTTGCCGTCAAAATCGCCGGCCGCCATGTGCTTGGGCGAGCCGGGGTGCAGACGCTCCCAACGCTGATCGCGGGAGATCCAGACGCCATCCGCGCCGCGATTCGCCACCAGATTGCCCAGACCATCACCGTCGATGTCGGCAATGAGCAGACCCTGAGTCGGGGCTGAGTGCAGTTTGACCCACACGGTTCCGTTCAACTGATGCAGCAGGGCCCAGAGACCCGCCGGACCCAAATCGGCCACCAGGTCCGCCTGCTGGTCGCCGTCGAGGTCGCCGAGCGCCAGGTTGGTCGGGGGCACGCCGCCCGGCGGCGCCGGGATGACTTCCCAGCCGGTATTGTGCTTGCGCACCGCAACTCGACTTTGGCCATTTCAGGCCGTCGAGGCCAGTTGATCCAGCAAGCGTTCCCAGTCCCGCTGGGAAATAACGAGGGCGTCCGGGTCTGCGGTTGAGTTGACGAAATTCGCCGCCGCCCAACTGGTGCGGCGCACCA
>NZ_CAIZIZ010000248.1 GCF_903933125.1 uncultured Lamprocystis sp.
CTGCGCTTATCCACCCTACGAAACCGGCTCCGTTGTAGGGTGGATAAGGCGCGCCGCTCGGTCTCGGGGACTCGGCACGGCGGTCGCGCGCGCCGCATCCACCAGAGGTCGCGCGGTGCCGCCCAAATTTGGAATTGCTGCGGAGCCACGTGTCCACCACGCCGGCCTTCTCGTCAAAGCTCGTTTGGTTGACGATCAAGGGTAAGGGAGGGGTGAGAATCGCCGATATCTCGCAGTTTCAAAGCGAAAATGAAGTTCTGTTTGGCACGCGGGCAAAGTTCAGGGTCGCCAAGGCAGAACAAAATGGCAACCGCTACGAAGTAGCACTGAAGGAAATCTGATGAACGCAACCACAATGATCATTGCCAAGTATCACGTGTCGAACCCGACAAACGCTCACTATTTCACGGAGGACTGGGTAAAGAACCAGTGCGACGCACTGGGCCAGACGCCTGAGGAATACCTGGCCGCGCTGGAACAACACGAGACCATGATGGTGGTCGCACGCGCTGAACTTGACGCCCGCGGTGACAAGGATGCCCCATGGGCTGAGAAACTCAAGCGCACCGACCCGGAAGCCTACGAGCGCGCCAAGGGCAAATTTACCGGACCGGTCGACAGCGCCATGCTGGGGAGTGATGCCTGATGTGGGTTTTCCTGTCCGATGCATTTTTGTCCATCGTCGCCCACCGTGACCGCCCGGACGATCTGCTGGTTCGTGCGCGGATCGCTGGCGACCTGGAGCGGGTCTTCCCTGGCTACCCGGTCGAGATCACACCGGATGCGGATTACCGATTCCGTGCGGTGATCCCGCGGACCCAGGTTGCACAAGCCCTGGCCGATCAGGCGACGACGATCGATTATCGGAACTTCAAGGGATCGGTGCGCGATTCCGACCGGCATGACGCCTATATGCAGGTCTGGCACGTGATGAGGCAAGCGCAGAAGTCCGGCTCTCGAACAGCTAAATAGGGCGGCGCAGTCGCCACGGACTGACCAACAAGGCACGGATGCCACACCTTTCTTGGGTTCTTACAACTTGTTGCGCTTAACTTCTGCCCGCGCGGGGTCTACCGTGCGGGCATGGATACACCCGCGCCCTATCGCACCGAACCCGCCGCCTACCAGTTCGAGGCCCCAGCCCCGACCCTGGACCCGGCCGATGCCAATGCCAAAGACCCAACCTCGCGCCGACGATTCTCCGGGGTCGCCTACTCCGGCGATGTGATCCCCGATCATTGGGCCTGGGGTAACCTCGTCATCGACCTGGCAAGTATCGTCTTGCTGGACCCCTGCCCGGTGTTGCTCAACCACGAGCGCGACATCCCCGTTGGCGTCGGCGCCTTGGCGGTTGCCGCCAATGCCTTGATGGTTGCCGGCACGCTGCTGAGTAACGCGAGTGCGCAAGTGCTGGCGCAAAACGCCGACGAGGGCTTCCCGTGGCAATTGTCCGTTCACGCTGATCCTGGCTCCGTCGAGGAGATCGCCCCCGGTACCCAGGTCCAACTGAACGGCCGTACCTTCTTCGGCCCCCTCACCATTTTCCGTCAGTCCCGCATCCGCGAGCTGTCCTTCACGCCCACGGGTTATGACCACCGCACTCGCGCTGACGTGCTGAGTCGACCCCCACCGCTCATCAATGAGGCCCCCACCATGGCAGCCCCCGAGACCAATCCCGCCCTGGTGGCGGAACTGACCGCGCAGGTCACCACCTTGACCGCCCGCGCCGAAGCGGCCGAAACGGCCCTGGCCACCGAGCGCACCGCATCACGCACGCGCGAAGTCGAGACCCTGTTTTCCTCGCTTGGCCGGCCGTGCCCCGAGAAGCTGATGCCGCACTACCTGGCCCTGCCCGCTGAAGCGTTCGCCGACTTCGCCGCCGACCTGCGCGCGGCGTCGAAACCCGCGGCCCCGTCCCATCTGTTTAGTGAGCAGGCGGTTGGCGACCCGAATCCGCCGAACCCGGCCGCGAAGGCGCTGGATTTTTCCGCGATCTATGAAGCCCGTCGGAGTGCCGCGAAATGACCATCCAGACAATGCCCGCCCGCATGGGTGAGTTCCTGATTGGCGAGGCGGATAACACCCTGAGCCGTGAGGCCGTGGTGATCGCTGCCGGTGCGGGGTCGCTGACCCCTGGCTCAGTCCTGGGGCGCATCACCAAGCGCCAAGCCGCGGCCCCCATTCCTGCTGTAGCAGGCGGCACCGGCAACGGCACCATGAGTTTGCTGACATTTGGGCCTGACGTTCAGGTCGGCTCTTATGTCATCCAGTGCACCGCGGCCGTCGCCCACGGTGGCGTATTCTCCGTGACGGCCCCCGATGGTACCGCGCTCCCATCTTTCAGCATGGGCACCACGACCGGTGGCAGCGCCCGGTATACGTCAAGCCATCTGTCCTTTACGCTGACCGACAACACGGATTTCATCACCGCCAACTCCTTTACCGTCGTCGTAACGGCGGGCGGAACGCCGGTGGTGGTGGGCGGCACCGGGACCGGAACCTGTACCGCGATCACGCTCGGGAAACTGGCGGAACTCGGTACCTATAAGGTCATCAATCGCGTGGCAGTGGCCGAAGGCGGCGACTTTGATGTCATTTCCCCAAGAGGGGCAGTGATCGGTCGTTTCCTGATGGGTACCACGTCCACGGGCGCGGTGTCCTTTACCTCCGACCACGTGAATTTCACCCTGACCGATGCGACCGACTTCATCCTCGGAAACTACTTCAACATCATCGTCGCCGGCTACACCGCACCCGAAGCCGTGCTGTGGGACCCCACGGCGGTGAATGGCGCGAACGAGGCATGGGGCGTCCTGCTGGCGGCGGCCGATGCTACCAGCGCGGCACAGAATGCGGTCGCCATCGTGCGCAACGCCGAGGTCTTCACCAACAAACTGGCTTGGAAATCCACCGTCACCGCGGCGCAGAAGGCGGAAGCCTATCGGCAGTTGTCCGCTCGCAACGTCATCGCTCGGTAACTTCTCAATAACTCACGGCACAGCGGCGCCCGCCAGGGCACGCTCACGGACGATATCCGCCAGAGGAGGGATGGCCCCGTGCTGCTCGATCCGGTCGGTCAGGTAGTCCCAGAACGAGATGCCCAGTTTTCGGCA
>NZ_CAIZIZ010000249.1 GCF_903933125.1 uncultured Lamprocystis sp.
CGGTGACGGCTGGTGTTTTGGTCGACTTCAGACGATACCGCCGGTCTCCCGCTGCCGCCACCTCCGCAGGAGCCGCCGGCCCTGGTCCAGCCCACCCGTGCACAGCGCCCGGCCTCAGGCAAAAATGGCCAAAGTCGAGGGAAAATGACCCTCACTGAAATCATGCATCATCGGCCTTGGACTCCAACAGCGGACCGGCCGGAACACTGAGCCCGCGTCGTCCAATCGATCAAACTGAAAAGTCGATGGTCAGATTCTTGAGGTCGAGAACGGCGCCCGCCCGAAGCAAAGCATCCAATCCCAATATGCCATTCATCTTGAAGCCATAGTCCAATCCGCCGAATTCGATGTCCAGCCATGAGGCTTCGTGTCCGCCGATGGCAATCGCATCGACTGGTCGGGAAAAGACATACTCCACCCCACCCACTCCTCGTATCCTGCGAAGGCTGTCAGTGGTTTCGGGGTAAATGCCGAGAGAGGCGACCGCATCAATGGACAGCAGCGTGGTGGCCGAGCCGGTATCGACCAACACATCGTCAATCTCCAGCCTGACGCCGCGATAGACCAAGGTCACCGGCGCAAACAGCAAGGAATCGCGGAGTATCAGCTTCATGCACCGGTCCTGATACCCATCCAGCGCCGCTCCTCGACCCGCAACTCTTGGCGGCTGGTATGCACGAACACAAATTCGCGGGCGGGATAGACCTGATGAAGACGGCGGTAGGCAGCAAATGCGGCGGCGCCATCGGGACATTTTTCCACGACGGTCATGTCATCGCCGACGAAGACGTCTCCCTCCTCATGGAATTGGATCGCCTCGACGACCAGCCATTCGTTTGGATACTCGGCTCGAACCTCTGCCCACTTCATTCGTACCTCCTGGCGCTACCGTCAAGTGATCGATCTCTTTGGCTTCATTCCGCGGATGTCCGCGCCGCCTGTTTGATCGCGTTGCTGTAGTGGCAGCCATTCCAGCGATTGCCGTCCGGCTCTTTGCCGACGCCGGTGAAGTCTTGCGTCACCTCGTCCCAGGCCCAGAACCAGGGGAATTCGGCCCTGTCTCGTGTGGGCTCCTTGCCGCGATCCTTTTCCCACTTCATGTTAGGCTTAGTGCGCAGGATGCCGGCGCCTTTCTTACCCACATCCGGGGCAAGCATGAAGGGACGGATGTTCATTCGCACACCGTCGTTGAGGTCGGGCTGCCAGCCGATGGCCTGCTGCGACAGCGGCTTCCAGCGGACGAAGAGGTCGTAGGGCGGCTCGCCTTCCAGGATGAGCTTGAGCGTGGCCTGCAATTGTTTGGCGGCTTGCAGCTTGGCGTCGCTGCCGGACTCTCCGGCGTCCACGGCGGCTTGCTGGCGGCGCATCCAATCGCCAAGGTAGGAATAGGTCAGCTTTTCCAGATTGGCCTGGGTGAGCTTGTGATAATTCACCAGCGCGCTGAATCCGCTCTTGTGGCCGTCCCAGAGGTGCCAGATGAAGGGGCGGTGGTGGAAGAGCCTGCAATGCTGCTCGAAGAAGCCGTTGCGCAGCCAGTCCTCCAGCGAGGCGCCGGCGTAACCCGCCTGGGCGAGCAATTCTTCCAACCGGGCGGCGTTCCAATCCACACCAAAGGCGCGGGCGAGGAGTTCGCGCAGGCGTTCGGCGGCCGGGCCTTCGCCTTTGGCGGGGCTGATGGGCACGATGCCGTCCTCATCCGCCAGCGTTTCCAGACCATCCGGGCCGAGTGCCGGGCAATCGGGAAAGCTCGAACCGGTCTGGCGCGGCCACTGGTAGCCGAGCAAACGCGCCACGGCGACATGCAACGGCTGGTCGGCACCGGCCGGGTGGCCGTTGAACAGCCATTGCGTCGGGTCGCTGGAGAACGGCTTCGGCAATCCGTCCGGATACTCTTCTGCGGCCACCCTCTCCCAGTAAGCTAGGTCGAAGGGGACTTTGATTAAGGTCAGGTTTGGAAGTTTGAGAGAACTGTTGTCGAGCCTTTTCACCTGATCCCGATACTCCTGCGATTGGCAGTAAGCCCACATCGCCGGCAAATCCTTCTCGTCCTTCGGAATAACCGCAGCGGTATTTTCATCAAAGAGATCACCGAGATACAACGCGCATGGCAATGTAGTCATTTGACCAATGGCGACACCTCGATGTTGCCATGCTTGCTCACCTCGCAACCACGCACCGACGGAATCTTCTCCCAAGCGTTCAGAAACGAATCGCAATAGCTGGCCGCGTCCGCTCTCCCAAAGAACAACTTGCTCGCGACCTCCGTAAGCAGCAGGAACATCCACGCGCCCCTGTAGTGGCGACCAGACGTTTCCAAACGGGGTGTGCTCCCAAAACGAGTGAATAAATCGGCTCATGTCGCCAGTAGCTATCCCCTTATAAGAGTCTGCAAATGCTCTCAGTAAGAGAGTCGGTCTATCCCTATCGGTAATGATTCGAGCGTCGGGATTGTCTAGTTGCTTCAGTTGCCCGAGCAGCACCACTTGATCAGTCAGCAACGCGGTGGATTTTGCTTCAAGCGGTAGCATTGGCGAGACATCAAGACTCGAAAACGTCGAGTCTCTATTTGTGGTAGCTTTCGATATTGTTGTTAAATTTACATTCACAACCTCTCCGCCAATTGTGGCGAAGGCGTGCTTCCCAAGTTGAGCCACAAAACTAAACCTTGTCGTTTTTAACAAGTGTTCCCGCAGTTTCCTATATGGCCCTATAAATAACCACGCTTGTGGACTTACTATCGCAGTCGCCCCCGCATTGGCACACAGCTCGATGCATCGTTCCAAGCAGCAGGTGGCCAAGTCCGTCCGTCCACGAGGGTAAGCGGCTTCCATGAATCCCTTGAGTTCTGGATCAAGGTCGTTACACCCTCGATAAGGCACGTTGGTGGCGAGGAGCGTGAACTGCCCAGCAAGAATTTCCGCCGCCTTGGCCAGCCCGCGCGCGGTCACGGCCAATTCATGCGCGCGATCGTCCTGGGTCTCCTGCGCCAGTGCCTGCTCGAGCAGAGGCTGGAGTTCATGGAACCCAGCCTCCAGCAAATCGCCCTCGCCCGCGCGCGGGTTGATGAGGCTGCCCAGAACGGGCGCATTCCGGAACAGCCGGTAAAGCCGCTCCATACCGTTCCTGAGCTTCTCGCCGTCACCGGCAATCGCCAACCAGTCGGCTTCGCGGGTGTTCGGCGCGAGGCCGGAGCAGGCCAGATTCATCGCCGGAAGCCGGCAGTGGCCCACGCGTCGCCAGGCGGCCAGCGCCAGGTTGAACGCGGCAATCTGGGTGCAGCGCGGGTCGATCTCCAGGCCGAACAGGTTGTCGCGGATGACCGCCGCTACCGCCGCTGCCTCGTCCAGCCCTTCCTCCTCCAGGCGCAAGGCCACCAGCCGCTCGAACATCGCCACCACGAAATGCCCGCTTCCCATGCAGGGGTCGAGGCACTTGAGTTCTTTCGCGGTCTTTGGCCAACCGTCGAAGGTGCCGGCGGCGGGGGTCCAAAGAAAGGATGAAGGATGAGGGATGAAGGATGAAGGGGAGTCAGGGGCTTCGCCGTCGGGGGGGATCTTGACGAAGCGGAGGTATTTCCATGGGCAGCCGGGCAGGGCAACAAACCGGCGGGCATCTTCCTCGGTGGCAAACTTCATCCTTCCTCCTTCCTCCTTCATCCTTTTCCCCGCGTGCCACGCGCCAAGCGTGTTGTCCAACAGAAAGTCCACCATGTAATCCTCGGTGAACAGTTGGGTGACGGCCGGCAGTTCGTCCGCGCCGATCTTGTTGCCGGCGGCGTTGACCTGGTCCTTGCGCTCCGCCTGCCAGAATTGATAGCACCAGCCAAGGCTGTCGCTTGCGGTGAACACGTCCACCGGCAGCCCGGTGACGAGCTGGACGAGTCCCTGGCGGTCTTCCAGCGGCAGTTCTACCCCGCCCGCCGGATCATCCGCGCGGAAGATCTCCGGCAACTCGACGGCGGCAAAGCGGGCAGCGACCGCCCAGGCGTCCTTCAAGCCCAGCGAGGGGCCAAGTTCCTCGCAATCGTCCAGGGACACGGATACGCCGTGCTCGGGCGATATGAGTAGATCGTTTTCCAGCAGAAAGCGGGCGAACAACAGCCGATGCCACTGGTCGTAGGCGAGCTTCTCGACCAGGTGTTCGATCGCGTAAGCGCCGCGCCTGGTCCGGCTCTCGCCATCGCCGAGTTGCTTGGCCTGCGCCCGGAGTTGGCGGCGGTGCGTACGCTGGGCCTCGTCCATGTGTCGGTAAGGATCAGGCTCATGCACGGCCAGCGCTTCAAGCGCCTTGCGGGCGCCGGCCACGGCGAGATTGCGGGCCTCACGCGCCGCACGTTCCAACTGGCGGCGAAGGGGCGTGGACAGAGTGCTCATAGGATCACCGGACCCTCTTCGAGTTTGGCTTCTACTTGTTGGCGCACGTCGGCGAGCCACTGGTCGAGCTCGTCCGTGTTGTTGATGATGGCGCCGGGCAACACAACCCGCACGGCCTTGGGGGTGGCCAGCTTGGCGGCCTCTTCGAGCGCGCGTGCGAAACGCTGCGGCACGGCGTCGAGCAGGTTGCGCCGGTCGGCGAGGGTGCGGGCTTGCAGGGCGGCGAGGATGTCGTCGTCGGTGCCGATCGCAGCCTTGGGTGGCGGCGTGAGTTGGCAGGTCTCGGCAATCGCGGCGCGCTGTTCTCCCGTCTGGCTGGCCCAGACCGGGGAGGCGGCCAGCTTGGCCTCGCCGGCCAGGAAGGCGGCGGCAAGGTCGTCCTGCAATTGGCCAAGGGCGATGCGCAGCGCCGTCGTGAGCTGTTTGGTCAGCTCGGGCACGGGATCGGGCTCAGCCAGCAGTGTGCGGCCGCTGGTGACGGCGGCGATGGAGAGGGCGCAGGCGTCGGCTTCCGGCAGGCAGGTGGCGAACTCGTGAAAGTCGAGCAGGCGTTCCCAGGCGGGCCAGCGCTTTGCGATGGCCTCGGATGCCTTTTTCCATGCGGCAAGGTTGGCGGCGAGCCCGTCCTTCTGCCCGTGGAGCTTGAGCAGTTGCGCATTGCCGCTCTGGAGTTGCAGGTCGCGCAGGTCCTGGGTATCCGGGGTGTCGGGCCGGGGGGCCGCGCCGCCGGCGGATTCGGCCAGGGCCAGCAGCTTTTTCAGGAACTCGGCGGCGGCCTCGGATTCCTTGCCGTTCTGGGTGCCGATGCCGGTCTTCTGGAACAGGGCCTTGAGGTCGAGCCGCTGGCCCACATCGAGCGGCGGCACATCGACATAGAAGCTGGCGACGCCCACCTGATTCTGCGGCAACGATGCCTGGACGGGCTGGCCATTGAGGGTGGCGCGCAGGTTGCCGGCCACCAGCATGACGAGCAGCGCGCCGTCGATGGCGTCCTGCGGCCAGCCATAGGGGGCGGCCTTGAAATGCTCGCGCAGATCCTTGCCCTTCTTGCCGGCCCCAACGAGATCGAACACCCGGCGGCAGACCGGGTGCTGCGTGGGATTGCCGGGGTAGCCCACTTGAGCGAGGGCGCCGACATCACCGCCACGGGCACGACTGACGACCTGACCCCAGTTGGCGTGGTCCGCCTCGGCGAATTGCGGGAACAGCCGCACCAAGGCGCTGTCGGCCGAGTCCTGCACCTTGTCGGCCAGCTCGACGCCGTTGGCCTCCTGCCCGCCGCCGAGAAAGACCTTGGCGCCGCCGATGATGTGACCGAGCCGTTCCGCAATGCGGTGCTGCGCCACCGCCAGATGGGTCTCGACGGCCTTGCGGGCCTCGATGGCCTCGGGCGTGCCGGCCGGCCCATGCGCGTCCAGCGTCTCCTGGGCGGCAACCTGCGAGGCAATGGCCTGCTTCAATTCCTCGTGGTGGATGCGCGGCAGGTAGCCGAAGAGCATGGGGCTGTCGACACCGGCGGCACGGGCATCGTTCAGCACCGACTTTTCGTCGTCGCTCCAGCCATCGCGCACCCACAGGGTGACCTCGTCGCTGCCGGTGGTGGGCCGGCTGGCGGACAGCTCGAAGGCGAGTTTGCGTGGCTGGCGCGAGTTGCCCTGCTGCAGGGAGACCGGCTTGAGCGCCTGCTTGGTGCCCTCGCGCAGCAATTCGGCGCGCCGGGAATTGATCCGTTGGTCGTCATTGAGCGCGGTCGTGCGGCGACGGTTGAAGTCGTGGGTCCAGAGGGCGCCCTCGCGGGTCTGGAGGCGGTACTCGGTTTCCACCGCCATGAGCTGACCGGTATCGACGAGCTGCTTGAGGTGCTCGGGGATGCGTTGCTCCAGCCTCTGACGGTCTGTCTTCAGATCGCTGACGAGTAGATCCACCAGCGTGTCCGCGTCCGCCCGCACACCGTCGTCGGCACCCGGAGTGCGGGGCAATTTCCCGATCAGGAAGATCAGGGCACACAGACTGGAGCGGAGATCGCCGTCCGGGGTGCCATCGCGCTGCTTGCGGATGATCTCGTCATACTCGCGCTCCAGCTCTCCGGAGTTGAGTAGATCGGTGGAAATCTGATCGTAGATGAAGTCCGCCGGCACCACGGTGCCGACGGCCGCCGCCGCAGTCTGGCGCGTCGCCTCGAAGACGATCTGCAACTGGGAGCGCAACTGGGCCTTGGTGCCGGAGTGGTCGGTGTTGCGCAGTACCTTCTCCCAGAACCGGCGCCGGGTGGGGAGCAAGGGGTAATCGGCGACGAAGAACTTGTCGTCTTCGTGGGTGGCGGCGAGGCGGGTGTTCTGGAGATGACGGGCCAGCTCGCCTTGATTGGCATCCAGGCACTTCGCGATGCTTGACTCTTGCTCGGGCTTCTTGCGCAGGACGGTCTTACGGATGACGCTTTCGACATCGGTGTCGGAGAGCTGCACCTTGACCGCGAAGCGGGCCTGAAGCCGTTGCAGGGCGGGAGTGGCGCTGTGCAACGCGGACTGGCCTGTGCCCACGAAGAGCAGGCGACTGCCAAGATCGGTGCAGACGTGCTCGGCGATTTCCTGAACGTCGTTCGCCCGTTGAATCTTCTCGCCGATAAACTGCTGGATCTCGTCCACCACCAGCAGCGTGCAGGAGAGCTGGCCGACATGCCCGAAGATCTGCTTCACGATCTCCAGCGCATCATCGACGGTCGGGGAGTTGTTGTCTTTGAACTGGTCCCGAATGGCCGCCTGGGCGTTGGCGGCGGTGGCGTACTTGGGCTCGGCATTGACGAGCGCCTCGGCCAGGGGGACGGAGAGCTTCAAGCTGAGGACTTCGCGGGCAAGCTGGCGACTCTGCTGCTCGAGTGCCGCCTCGACCTTGGTCTCCAGCCCGGATGAGCGCAGCCAGAGGATGAATCGGGCCTGCGCGAGATTCTCCGGCAAGCCGGCGGCGCGCAGCAGCAGTTGGATGAACGCCAGGCGGACGTTGTCCATGGAGCCCGCGCCGAGGGTTCCCGCCGCGGCGCGCAAGCCGCCCAGGGGTTTGGTGCGGTTGGTCAATTCCGTCAGCAGATCGGTGATTTCCGTTGGCAGGGTCACCAGCGAGCGGGCGGTGGCACCATCTGCGAAGTGGTAATCCTCCCAGAGGTAACGCAGCACTTTGACGAGATGGGACTTGCCACTGCCGAAGAAGCCGCTGACCCAGACCGCCTTCTGCTCTTCGCGCCCCAGTCCATCGAGGAACGCCTTGAGAATTCGCTCCATCCCGTGCGCGTATTCGCCGTCGCAGACAAAATTCTGTAGCTCGAAGCGGAGCGTCTTGATCTGTCCCGCGTCATGGCCGATTTCGGAGACCTTCGAGACGCCGTTGTTCAGCAGCTCAAGGGTGATGGGATCACGAAAGTAAAGCTCGCGGTTCGTCACGGGTTGATGAAGCTCTCGGCTGAGGTGATGGGAACGGCCATGTAGTTGAAGCCGTCGCGCGCGTCCATGAAGCGATAGACATTGCCGGCGTATTCGCCCGGAAAGAGCACCAGCAAGCGACCGCGAACGCAGTCTTCGACCCGCTCGATCAGGCTGGACACCCGCAGGAAGTCGAACAGCGTCGCCAGCCCGGTGACGGCCACGACGCTGGCGGCATTGACATCAGCGCCAGCCCAGGCCTGACGCACCCGCTCAACGGCCAGGTCTTCGAGCTCGCTGCTGGCGCTGAACTGCTCCGGCTCGGCGAAGATGGCTTCGCGATACTCGTGGGCCGAGATCCATTGCGGCAGCACGTCGGTGAGGTCAACGGTGGTCCAGCCGTGGTCGGCTTCGAGCGTGAGTGCTTCGAACTGCGGCAGCCGCGCCCGTACCCGCCGTTCTTCTGCCGGCGGATACACCGCAAACCAGACGCGCTGTTTGCCCGAGGTGTGGGCTGCCCAGGGCAGGCGCACCTGGCGGGAGTAGTTGGAAAGCAGGCGGTCGATGGCGCTCATGATGGCTCGGTTTGGAATTCCGCGAGCAGCGGGAAGTTCAGGTCAACGACTTCGCCCACCGCACGCAGGTTGAGCAGTCCCGCCCGATGGGCTTCCTGGCCCATGGCCCTGGCACGGTCGGCATTCAGATCAAGGAGCGCGCACCAAGGGTTGGAAAACACCGCCGCACCGTGGTAGCCGGCGAAATTCCCAAGGAAAAAGGCCATGGTGACGGCCACTGCTGTCGGCTTGATGCGCTGGCGGGTCTTGTTCGCGTGACCGGTGAGGTGCCCGGACTGGGTCCAGGAGGAGGCGGCATTGCGTGCGACCTTGTTCCGGCTCAGCTCTGAATACTGATCCGGAAACGCGGTTTCCAATGCGTGCGCCAGGCTGGCCGTTTCAACGCGTTGGCCTTCCGATGCGTCCAGGACCGCTGGCGTGGTGGCCCGGAACAGTGGATCGCGCGCCCAGGCCTCCTGGACGGCCAGGAGCGGCAGGCTCGCGGCGTCGATGGCGTGAAGCTTTCGGAGAAGTCCGAAAATCGGTGTGGCTTCTTTGAGCGCATACAGTTCGCGCAAGTGACGAAGCGATTTCTGCCGGGTGCTGTCTGTAATCTTGCCCAGCACGTTCTTCAGAAGAATGGCCTCGCGGTAATCGGTGGCATCGGAGCCGACAGGAACCGCGGACAGCACCGCGTCAAGCTCTGCCAGCATCATGGTACGGCTGATATGCGCGCCACCGGAAGAGAACTTGAAGCCGAAGGTCTCCAAAGCTGGGGCGGTCGCGGGAAAATCAGGTGAAAAAAGGCTACTGGCTCGCACTATTCCTCGTCGGCAAGAAAATAGGAAATATACCGAGGGATCGCCAGAGAAACAGGACGCTGTCACGCGGCGCACCTGTTGTGCCGCATTCGGCCTTTCGCTGGCCTCAAACACGTCCAGCAGTTTCTTCGCGCTAGGGAAGCGCTGATAAAATTAGCACTTGCGGGGCCATGGGATTCTTATGTCGTTGTTTCTGAAAGGCCACCGACTGCGATCACCGAATAAATCAGCGTTTGCCTAGGCTAAGGGACAAGAGAACAGCCCCACAACCAGTCGGCGACGAGGATTGCGGAGGGAGTTTACGCCCGATGCCTGTGGTGTCAACGGCTCCACGAAGGCGGTGGGAGGACCTTCGCGGCTCTACGCGGGAGACACTCGGGAGGGTTCGCCTAGAGCTTTGCCGGCCGACGCCGTGCTTGTGCCGAAGCCGTGCTTGTTGGGATATGGGCGCATGGGCGCGTCCGGGTACCTAGGCGGCTACCGCGGTGTCTGGACGCAGCCCTGCACTCGGCCATGTAGCCAACCAGTCGACGCGCGGATCGCAATGGGGCAGCAGTCTCCCGCCACAACCGGAAACACGTACACCACTGTAAAAAAACACTACTGATTCGCGAACGCTCACGAGGCAACCGTCCGGAATCGCGCCAACACTGGCGTTTAGGGCATGAAAATACTAGCTGACCATGATTGGATCTTTGGGTTTTGGTGGTGTAGCCACGGTTCCATACCGCGTTAATTTTATGAGAATCAAGTCAATGTTTGCCAGTCCAGTCCACGGGTTCTGCTTGTCTGGCAATCCGCCTGCCCGGAAAGCCCGGGGTCAGTCACGTGGCCAGCCCCGTCCCCTGAACCCATGCTCCTTCAGCCCAGTGCCGCCCATGGTCCACGCTGAAACGATGACCTGACCGCAACATACAGGCACCAACACGCGGCGATCGAGATGGTACCCGCCAGGCCGGAATCTCTCTAACCGGTCGGTCGGCAGCAGGTCCCGGACCGGTTCGGCGGCGGTCATCAGATCGCCCTCGAGGTGCTTGGCGGCGCTGAAGCTGGCGGCGACGTGCGGTAACCCGGTGGCGGGCGGGCCGGGGTTGGGCAGTGTGGCGGGCGTGATCGGCGTCGGCGATGACTCGCGCCGCTCAGCGGGCGCCGGCGGTGACGGCGACCAGTGCGCCGGCACCAGCGCCGCGCGCAGGTTCGCCAGCATCCCCCCGGCCGCGCGCGCGGCCTCGCCGCCCACATCGCCCACCAGGACCCGGATGTCGTGCGCGATCACGAGGGCGCGCTGGGCGTGGCTCGACCAACCTGCCGTGATCGATACGGGCAGATAGGAGACCGCCGAGATCAGCGCCAGCCCGAGCGTCAGGTCGCGCAGGGTGCTGAGGGTGTGGCGGCCGAGGGTCTGGAGGGTGGCGACGGAAACCGAGGCGGGTGAGGATCGAGAACGGCGGGGGCGGCTGGGTATCCGGGCACTGGCGAGCGGGCGTGGAAAGCACGGGCCGGTACTGTACCAGAGCGCGGGGCTACATTTTGGTGATGGCGCGCATCAGGCGCTTGCAGCGACGTGCAAGCTAAACGGGCGACGATGGCAGGACGCCACGCCTAGGCTGGCGATCATCTACCGCGTACCGCTGGCACGGGCTTGGTGGCTTGCCGTTGGCGCGCCGCTGGAGTGAGGGGTCAGGCATCACTGTGACGTGGTGTTCGTAAACGTGCTGCGATCAGCGGTGAGAGGGCGAGGATCACCATCCCGCCGATCATGAAGCCACCTTGCCAAGGCACGTAGTCGGCGATGATGCGTTCCCACGAGAGTCCGACAGCGCGACCGACGCCAACCTCGAAGCAGAGCATCAGGATGAGCCAGAGCAGGCCAACCGCTACCAGTGGCTTGGCATCCCGCGCGCCGATCCATCCAATCGCTAGGTAGGCGATCAGGAGAATCATGAGCGACCCTGTGAGAACGCCAATCTGCCGTGACGCAAGGTCTCCAACAACGGGTTGGAGGAAAAGCGTCCGCAGTGTCCCGTGAACCGCCTCGGCCAAGGCAATCAGAAGCCACACCGCGAAGCCGCGAAGCAAATATGTAGTCATGCTTGATCGAACCATAACAAGTTGCTGCGCCGACATATATTTTGCGCGTCAGGGCAAAAGAATAGAAGTATCAATCAGTTTTTTTAACTTCATCATCGCGAATCGCGTGCGGGACGCTGGATTCATTCCTACGCCTTGTCTGTTACACCAATCTGATAGCTCCTCCGCATCGAAATCAATCTTACATGCCTTAAATCCGCTTTCTTCCATCTCATGATATCTTGCTTCTGTGATTGCTCGCATCTCGTCATACGACATTGAGAATGTATCTTTATCCATAGCAATCTTACGAAGATAATCATATGGATTACGTCGATAATATGGAATTGCGCAGTATCTATCTTGAGTTTTCATATTAGGAGCGAGCGATTATTGAATACGCGATTCCTTGAGTGGCTAATTTCTCCCGCATGGGGAAGCCTGGTTCGTCCACTACATCCCCCTCGGCGTTATGGGCTGTACCGATTTGCTTGCCTTTATTAAACACGGACCGTCAGCGCTGTCGCGCCTGCAGCGAATTATTGGAGTCATAGCTGGAAAGCGCTTCGGGGCCGGGTGCCAAGGGAGTGAGTCAAGCGGCGATGGCCGAGGCGCCGACCGAGCGAGCCGGAGAGCGGGGGCAGAACCTGGCCCCATCGCTCGCTTTCGAGTCCGTGCCCCGGAGTAAGGCGTCGTGCTACGCGGCCAGCGCCGCTGGCGGGGTTGGCACATGAGCGGTGGGGAGGCTGGCTGGGGGCGAGATTGGTGGTCTGTGGCGTTTGGGTTCAAGCCTGGTGCTGGTCGGGTGGGCAACGGGTCTGCCCGGACCGCGCCCGCCTCTTGGAGGATCACATCGTTGTATGGCGGTCCCTTGACCGGACTGTTGCGCCGGCTGATGAGCAATGTGGTTGATTCCGATCCGAAGGGCCTCGGCCAGCGCGTCGCCAACCGGACGGGCCGCCGGGTCCAGCGAAGACCAGGCGGAGAAGATGGCGCCGAAGGCGATCCAGAGGAGGTGTTTTGGGCGCATGGTCTTCCTCCTAGGAGGCCAGGTACATCGCGGGTTGCGAGCGGAAGGGCGGCGGAGCGCCAATGGGCATCGGCAGCAAACAAGAATCATTGGGGGTTATTTGCCACCCGCTCCTGAAGGCGCGTCCCGAGAATGCTCTCACCTCTGCAACACGATCTGGTAGTCGGTGGTGGAAGTCGTTGGACACCCTTACAACGGCGTCGGTAGGTTATCCGAAGCGGCCAGAACGCTGGAGCGTATTCCGCCTGTGTTGGTGTCGGACATTTCCGATGGCGGCTCGCTGGCTTTTCCGCAGCGGAAACCAAGAAGCGTATAGGAACGCCGCAACGGCGGGGCACGCACCACCGCGACCGAGCGGAGCCGACTCAATCAGGCGTCTTTGACGCCTTGCAGTGCCCCGTTTCCGCACTCATCCTCCCGACCAACGGCATCGGCCGCAGGACCGCCGTCAGGAACCGTGGCCGTGACCAAGGCAGGAACACGTCGTCGACCCAACACGCGGACAGCCGCCAAACCCGTAACATGCCAACCCATCCAGCGTTCGACCGGAACGTCGCAACACCGGTCAGACTCCTCATCGCTGAAGATGAGGCCCTGTTGAGGAGCACGCTCCCGGACTTGCTGCGCGCCATTGCCCCCGATGCCGTGGACGTCGTGGCGGAATGCGGGACCAGGACCGCGGCCTTGCGCCATGCCCGCTCGCTCACACCCGACGTGATCTTGCTCGACCTGCGGATGCCGGACCACGAGGGTGGACCCTGCACGCTGAGCGGGGCCGAGACTGTCGCTGCCTTGTTTCGCCAAAGTCCGGCGTCGCGGATCCTGTGCCTGACCTCGCATGAGGATGCCCAGATCGTCCGCACCTGTCTGGACGCCGGGGCGCTCGGCTTCCTGAGCAAAGGCGTCCTGCCCGGCGAACTCTGGCAGGCCATCCGCACCGTCCACGCGGGCCAACGGTACGTGGAGGCCCAACTCCTCGCGGACGCTGACCGACGTACGACGCTGTCCGCCGACCAGGTGCGGGCGGACCTGCTGGTCGGCCGGCGCGGCGATGTCCTGCGCCTGTTACTTGACGGTTACTCGCCGACCGAAATCGCCGCCACGCTGCCGGTCGGCAAGAAGCATGTCGACAAGAAAATTGCGGAAATCAAAGCCATCCTGGGGGCGACCACCCATATCCGCATCTACCGTCAGTGTCGGCAGTTGGGCCTCATCGAGGACTGATCGATCGCCATGCACAGCCGCGAGCCGCTCCCGCCCTATGATCCCGCCCTATGATCCCGCACAGGCACTGGCCCTGGCCTCCGGGAGGACGGCGATCCGGGATCGCATCCTGGCGGGCGCGCTCGCGTTCCTCGCGCCCGACTCGGAGGTCGCCCCGCTGCTTGATGTCGCGTCGTACCGCGACGCATCAGGAGAACGCGGCGAACTCGCCCACCGGGCGATCACGCTGATGACACAGGCCGGCATGCCGCAGCTCGCGAAAATCTTCCGGGCCTTGAGCGATGCGCTGCAAGCGGGACGTCTCGGCGAGGCCGAACGGATTGCCGGCGGACTTCCCGAGGCGATCCGCCAGGTTCATGCGGCGGTCGCCGTCGCCGCGACCGGCGAAACCTAGACCCTCCGGGCTATTGCCTGGCCGCGCCGTTGGGCGTTCTAATAGCCCGATGGGCGGCGTTGGTTCCAGGGGGCTCGCCCGTTGGCGCGGTGCACGACCGGCGAGCGCTCGACGACGCGGGCGCCACGTCGCGGTGCCGGACCTGCCGGCTCCGCCAGACCCGAACGCTTCGCCAACGATTGCACCAAGCGCGGGACCGCGGCATGTTAAGCCGACCCTGCGTGTGCCAGTGTCGACCAATCCCGCGATTGGACCGCTTCATCTCCATCAACCGGTAGGCGAATGGAGTCAAAACGCCCAAGCGCCACTCCCGAGCGCGGAACTAACCGGTTCGCCGCCGGTCTTATATTGCTTGCGATCCACTGGTGGTTGGCGTTCTTGCCGATCGCCCGACCGGTCGCCGCGCCAAGCAGTGTGTGTGCGGATGCCCCGGTAGTGCTGGTCCACCCACAGGTGAGATCCCGCGACGAACACGTCATCGCACAGATCGTCAGAGGACTACGTGAACGCACCCATGCCGCAGTCGGGGTCTGTTCGATCGAGGAGCTACCCGGCTCAACGCTGGACAGCGAGGGCAAAGCCGTGGTTGCCGTCGGGGAGAACGCATCCGCCGCGGCGACCCTGATCTACAACAGGGCACCCGTCGTTCCTATTCTGGTACGGCAACTGCCGAAGGAGACAGGCAGCGGGATTTCACTGTTTCTCGATCCAAACCTCTACATCCAGCAGCTTCGCGCGTTATCGCCGGACGTGAACGTCGTCACGCTGATCCACCGTGACGACGTTCCGCAGTCCTTCATCGACACCGTCAGGGCCGCAGCTGCGGCGCATCGGCTGCGTTTCGAGGCGATCGGGGTGGCCACGCTTCGCGATGCTGCGGTGGTCGTCGAGACCGTGGTGCGTCAAGCCGGCCCCCAAGACGGCATTTGGTTGCAAGGTCGTGTGATCGGCATGAACGCCGACATCCTACTCCCGAAGATCGTCGCGTCGAGCTGGGAGAGAAAGGTTCCGGTGTTTACCGACGAGGCGGATTATGTCGCCCGCGGCCTGCTGTTCGCCGTCACCCACGACTATTCCGATCTCGGGCGGTCGGTCGCCGACCTGATCGATAGCGCTCGGCAAGGTATTCGGTACGCGAACGGCGTCAAGACAGTGCTCAATGGCCGCACGGCCACCGCGATCGGTATTTTCCTGCCAACGTCACAGGAAAAGGAGTTCGATGATGTCTACAAATGACCAGCCCCCGAGCACCACGAGTTTCCTGCGTCAACTGCTGCAGGTCTTCCTTACGCTCAGCCTCGTGATAGGACTCGTCGCCCCGGTCATCATCTTTTTGACTTCCTGGCACCAGATACGCATCTTTAGCGAACGCACGGCCCAAGAGATCGCTGCGGTATTCGCAGGCGATGTCCGATATGCCCTGCTCGTTGCATCGGCCGAGGACGCGCAAGTGGTCGTCAGCAATATCCTGAAGTTTCCAGAGGTGTTATCCGCGGAAGTGGTCAACGAGCGAGGTGAACGCCTGGCCGTAGGGAATGCGCGGGACTTGGCGGCGGCGCGTCGCACGTTCGCCATCGCGCGGGTGGTGACCGCCGAATCGATCGGCGCGCCATCCGCGCTAGACGAAGGTCAGCGCACGCAAGTGGATCTCGGTCGTATCCGGATCACCGTCTCGCTCGACCGCGCTTATCGCACCTGCTTTGACGCCGCCCTTTATGCTGCCGTTCAGATCGTCGCGGTGACGCTGTTGTTATCGCTCGCGCTGATCCGCGTCTCAAGGAAGATGCTTGCGCCGTTGGCGACGCTGGTGCAGTCGCTGCGGAGCGATGCCGGCGACGCCAGCCTCCCGGCAGTCGCGGCGTGCAGTCCGTCGGAGGTGCACTTCATCTACCGGGCGATCGACGCGATGCGACGGCGCATCGCCGACGACAACCAACGCCTGGTCCGGTACGCCGATGGCCTGGAAACCATGGTCGCGGAACGCACGCGCGCGCTGGAGGAGACCCGCGACCAAGCGGAGAGCGCCAATCGCGCCAAGACGCTGTTCCTGGCGAACGTCAGTCACGAACTGCGCACGCCGTTGCAGGCGATCATCCTGCATGCCCGCTTGATCGGCGGCGGGACTGGGTTAGACAGCGCTCGCAACAGCCTCAGCACGATTCTGAGCGCATCGTCCCATCTCCTGGAATTGATCGAGCAACTTTTGGATCTGTCGAAGGCGGAATCGGACCATGGTCTGGAACTCTCCTATAGCACGTTCGGGATTCGCGACTTGGTCCACGAGGCGGCTTCCACCATTCGGGCCACACTCGCGCCCGGCAACACGTTGACGGTGCACTGTTGCGGGGACCCCGCCGCGATCGTGTCCGACCGGACCCGGTTGCTGCAGGTCATGTACAACCTGCTGCGCAATGCGGATAAGTTCACCACGAACGGCCGTATCACGCTCACGCTGGATGTCACGAACGACCCCGATTGCGTGCGGCTGACGATCACTGACGACGGGATCGGCATCCCGCAGGAACAAATCGACCGCATCTTCGAGCCATTCTTCCAGGGCAAGTCCGCACAAGGCACCGTGTCCAGGGGGATCGGGATTGGTCTGTGGGTCACCAAGACCATTGTCGACGCCCTTGGTGGGCGCATCGACGTTTCCAGCACGCCGGGAGCGGGGGCCGCATTCCGCGTCGAGATCCCGCGAGTCCCCAACCTCCTTGCTGCGAGGGCCGCCCCCCAAAGCCCGGATGGCGAACAGAAAACCGTTGCGGCCGGTCGGCGGTCATCCCGTGGTATTCGGGTCTTGTTCGGCGAAGACGAGGCGGTCATCCGCGAGGCGATGAGCCTATTTCTTCGGGACGCGGGATACGTCCTGGACGAATGCGCGGACGGTGTCTCGGTGCTGGCGATGCTTCAGCAGGACCCGCGCGGATACGATGTGGTGGTGTTGGATCACCGGATGCCTGGCCGCACTGGACTGGAGATCCTCACGGCGATGCGCGACACGCTACACCTGGGAACGCCGGTCATCCTATTGACCGGCAACGACACCGCCGAACTGCAGGAGGAAGCGGCGCGCTGCGGCGCCGTACTGATCGCCAAACCCGTTCAGCCAGAGCGGCTGATCGAAGCCATCGCGCTTGCCGCGGGTGAGGCGGCTGCGACGGTGACCGGCCCAGAGGGTTGAAGACCATGGATCGTAACCTCGTGTCCGTGTCGTTATGTCTTGGGGAATTACTGCCGCCGTAAGACATCGATCAGCCCGGCGCAAAATCCGAAATACTCGCCACGGAGCGATTGGTAGGCGGCGGTTCGTGGCGACATCGGGCGTTCGGCCGTGGTGCGCCCGTCAGCGGCACCCATGCGCCGATGGAGCCGCTCCAAGATGTAGCCCAACTCGTTCGGCGCTATATCTTCCCCGGAGACGATCCGGGCGCGCAGGGACAGGACGAAATCGCGTGCGGCCAAGTAACCGCGACGGTAGCCGCGTTGAAAAGGAGAGATATTCGACTTGATCATTGTTCGTCTCCCGGCCCTTGAGCGATGCAAGTCCAACAGCAAGGGCTGCTCACGGTCGATTCGGCGGGCTCCGACGATTCGACCTATGGGAAGCCTTCCGTTCCCGCCCCGGAGCCTAGCGAATGACTGCGAACGCTCAATGGACGTCAAAAGACGCGACTGTTCCACTATTCGGATGACCGTGACGACGCGCCTTGGGATTGCCCATGGCAACTCACTTGGAACACTGTCCGGTGACCTTCGTTGGAGGAGAGCATGGTTCGCAGTCGAGGTTGCTCCCCAAGATTGCGAACAAATGCGCGGTATACCAGGCGTCAAAGGCGCCGATTTTCATGGCGCTCGCAGCGGTCAAAGCGGCTGAACCGGCACGACAGAAAACGAAATGTAGTATCCTTATAGGGGATCCGGCGTGGATGCCGTTGCGGGATTTGCATGGGGCTCGATAACCCTGCCAGTGATCGGCACAACGAAGATGGAGCTGACAAGAAAGACTTGATTGCTGTTTCCTCTTCGGGAAGGTGTGCCGCCCACGACTATTTGTTATCCTCGGATCTGTCGACATGAGATTCGCCATAAAAGCATCCACCCGAATCCATTCCGGCATAGCTGTCCACAGAGCATCCGGTCGCTGGATTGATGATATTCCGCTCCCAATCATTCCACGGGTTTGCTTGTGGCCAATCATCAAATAGCGCAGACGGGCTTGCCGTCGTATTCGGCGCGGGTCTTATGGAGTCGCAGTCGGAGTCGTTTGGTGACCACTCGCACCATGCCCTGCGGTTAGCGTCCTCTGCCACTGACGGGTTTCCGTCGCTGGAAGCGGGTGCGGCATGGCGCGAGGCAACATTCCGCTGGCTCATCAATCCTCGCAGGCCGGAAGCCGCAAGCTGGACAAAGAGACCAGAAATTACCATGGTCACGCCGAGATCGCGGTCGAAAACGAACGCGCCCACGATGAGAATCGTAACCGCGAGCGTCCACCAGGAGCGGCCGGGAACGGTACGCAAAGCAGAGAAGTTCATCTTGGTCTCCGTTGTTAAACCTGAAATCCACCCCGGTCGGGTCGCGATGCCGGTCGCCACCGATCGATTCGGGACCAGCACCTGTTATGTGCTCGCATTAACCCGCCGGAGCGCTGCCTCGACCTTCGGCAGGTAGTCCAGCGTCTCCTGTTTCAGTGGTCGCCCGATGCCGGCCAGATAGTTCTGGATTCGCTGCGGCCCGGCGTTGTAGGCCATCACGGCATGCTCCCAGTTCCCGAAGGTTCGGTAGTCCCGTGCGAGGTGCATGGCCGCCCCTTCGGCCGCCTCCACGGGGTCAAAGGGATTCGCTACGCCCAGCGCCGCGGCGGTTTTGGGCATGATCTGGAACATTCCCTGCGCACCCGCGGGCGAGACCGCCCCCAGGTTGAAGGTGCTCTCAACATAGGCAATCGCCGTCAGCAGACCGCTTGGCAAATCGTACTTGCGTTCCACCTCGCGGAAGTGTCCGCTCAGGTGGGCGGGTGCCACCAGGGGCTGTTCAACGCCCCCACGTTTGCTTAGCCCTTGCTCATGGCTTTTTTTTTCCTCGACCGTGGTTCTGTTGTAGGCTCCGATCAAGCGCAAATCGCTATCGTCCTTACTCCCCGCGGACCGCTCGATCAGTTCGGCCAAGTGCGCCCCCGTCCGCGGCCCCGACTCGTCGATCACCGCTTGACGGGCGGTCTGTTGCGCCGCAGTCGGTGCGAAGCTAAACACCGATTCGGTTGCCTGCCGGTACAACTGCGCTTGAGCAGGCGTCAAACCGTAGGACGAGATCTGACGCATTCGCGCGTCGATCAACGCCTCGCGCGCGGCCGTCCAGCCCTGTTCATCTCCGGCGGCCTCGCGCCCCGCCTGCAATGAAGCTCCCAGGCCCTTGCCATCCATCAGCGACTGTGCGAAAGCCTTCGCGCCCGCCGTCACCTGGCCGGCGACGCCCTCGGCTCCGGCGCGGGTCACCGCGCCCGACTCGGCGAGCCTTGCGAAGACCCCGCCGACCTCGTTATGACCAATCTGCGCCGCGGTACGCGGCAGCAAGGCGCGTTGCTCGATGATCGCGCCGAGCGTCGCCTGCTGCTCCAAGTGCATGGCATGCTGCCGGTCGGATCGGAACGTCGACACGTCCCGCCCGGCGCCTTGCGCAAAGCGGTCCGGGGCGGTGGGACTCCAGGTGTCCTGGACTCCGCGTGCATGGGCAGCAACCTGCTCGGGTAGCCCTTGGGCATCCGGGCGAGCATCCCGTAACCCGACTGCATCGACCTGGGAGCGGGTGGCGCCGAAGCCGGGCACGGTCCCGGAGAGGTCGGCGTTGCGGTCGGGGGCGATCCGGTCTGGGGTGCGGAAGTTGAACAGCCCACTCAGGATCTCCATCCCAGCCTCCTTGGCCGATGCCCGTTCGCCAGCGGTCATGCTGCGGACGCGTTCACCGTCAGCGTGACCCAGGAGCAAGCCCATACCGGCCATCGCCCGCGCCTGCTCCGGGTCGGCCGTGACCCCGCCCGCCAGCAAGCGGTGGGTCTCGTACTGGACATCACCGTCGAGATTATACCGGGCAATCTGCTGCTCAAGCCGCTCGATCTGCGCTTGGTTCTCAGGTCGGACCAGTGCCGCACCGGTGGGTACGCCATTGTACGACCCCAGGGTGCCGAACCGTTCTGCTTGGGACTCGGCGTGATCAAGGCTGCGTGAGGACGACAGGATATCGTCTGCCGACTTGGTGAGGTTCGATGACTCCTCGCCACGCAAACCGGCACTGAAGACGTTACGGTTGCCTGATGAGGAATCGACCTTCAGCGCTTCGGCAATGCGTGTCTCCAGTCCTTCGCTGGAGGTCACCTTACGCGCAATATCGGTTGCCATTTCATCAGCGAGGTTCGTTTGAACCTGATACTGGCTCTGGAGCTTTGAGCTGATGTCAGCTCTTGCAGCTTCCTGTCTTTCCTGAGAGGAGCCCCTGAAATTGGCAGCACCACCAAGCCCGCCGGACAGAATCGCCGCCAACTGGTTCGTGGAGAGACCGCTTTCACGGTACTGCTGCGTCAGCCCTTCCGCGGTCTGCCATACCACCTGGTCGGTGGCGCTCTTCGCGCCGTCTTTCATCCAGGTCGACGCATGGCCCTCGAAACTCTCGCCGCTGCGCGAAGCGGTCAGCGACGCCGCGCTCGACAGCGCCGACGCGAATCCCTGGCTCGACCGCTCCATCGCCTGCTGACTCGACCGCAGGTCCCGCTGCACGTCCTGCCCGACATTGGCGGTCCAGGTCACCGACTCCGCCCCCGGTGCGGCCGTGCCCCGGATCGGGCCATGGTCATGTATCGGTCCGACCGTCAAGGCCGCAGCCGGGTTCACCACATCCGGGCTTGCGATCTTCTCGTTGATCAAGTCCCCGCCCTGCAGCCGCCCGGCCAAGTGCGTCGCGGTGACTGCGGAGCCGTAGATCAGCATCAAGGAAATCGCCGGGGTGCTGGCCGCCAGCATCCCGCCCACCCCCAGGTAGTCCGAGATCAAGAAATCCAACTTCCAGATCGCATAGATCGACGGCAGCGGGGTGTTACCGAGCCCGGCATCCTGGAGCGCGTCCAGCTTGAAGCGGATGGCCATCAGCAGGTACAGGTTGATGATCGCCAGGATCGGCTGCCACAGTTGGATCCACAGACCGAACAACAGGTATTTGCCGACCATCCGGATGCCGACCGGCCCCAGGCCGACGGCGAACACCATCAGCGGCGAGACGGCGAACAGGAAGGCCTCGAAGAAGGTCATCATCGGGCGCACGATGCGCGCGAACAGCCGCTCTTCCGACGCCCACTGGGTGTTGCGCTGCTGCGCCGCCTGCTCGATCGCCACCGCGTCCTGGTACTGCAACAGATCGCGCTTGTTCTTGGCCTCCGCGTAGGGCAGGAAGGCCGCCGCGGTCGCCATCACCATGTAGTTCTGGGCACCGACCCCGCCCCCGGCGATGGCATCGAGCGCCGCGTTCACCGCTCCCGGCACCTCGTCCGGGTTGCGGATCCCCAGCGTGGCCGCGACCGACCGGCGCAGCGCCGGTTCGTACTGCGTCATCAGATAGGCCGACAGATCGCCCCAAGCCTCCGGGCACTCCTTGGTGACCGGGTTGCCGCCGATCCACAACTGGGTGGTCGGGACCACCAGCGAACTGCCAAGGGCGTCGGCCCAGTTGGGATTGCGCAGGATGTCGTCGGCGCTGCGGGTGCCGTTGTTGTACCCGTAGAGCGTGCATTCGGAGAGGTAATTGACGAAGGTCTTGGCCATGTCCGCCCCAGCGGTTGGGGCATTGGCCGCCCCCAGCGCGGACATCGACAGCGTCGTCTTGCGCACCCCTTGCAGGATATGCAGCGGTGCGGCGAACCCGTACTCGGTCATGGCCGGGGTGGAGAACGCCTGCTCGAAGAGCCGGGCCACCCCGAAGCCGATCTGGCTCATCGCCGAACCGATCGCCGCCGGGCCGAGCGGGACATTGTCGACCACGCGCACGGCCCCGGAGTAGACATCCTCCACCGACAGCCGCACGGTCGGGCCGAACATCCCCAGATAAATGACCCAGGCCACCAGCAGGTGTTGGAGCTGCGGCGGCCGGGCCTGGATGATCCCCTGGAACAGGATCAACAGCAGACCGACCAGGAACCCGATGCCGGCCAGGGTGCGCATATCGCCCGAGCCCGAGAGCATGGCCACCGCGTTGAGGACCGCGGTCAGATAGGCGGCATCGCCGATCGAGACGATTTCCCACATGGCGGCGACTCAGTTGGCGCTCTCAGTTCCGGAATCGGGGACCCCGGACACCATGGAACGCCCTTTCAGCAGCCCGGCCAGGTTGCCGTAATACTGCATCAGCGATTGCAGATTCCCGTGCCGCTGGGCGAGCTCGGTATACTCCTGCGCCACATCCTCCTTGGCTGCCCGGATCTGTTCGACCGCCTGTTTTGCATAGGGGCTGTCGTGGATCGCCACCGCCCCCTCGACCTGGCGGATCAGGTCGTCGATCAACAGCTTAGTCATCTCCAAGGCAATGATCGGCGACGCCTGTTCGGCGAAGGCCCGCGCGGTACCGCTGTCGTGCTGCCCGAGATTCCGGAGCATCGCCCCGACGCCATGCGGGGCCAGTTCCATGAACGCCTTCTCGGCATCGGTGAACGCCAGGTTGCCCCAGCGGAACTTCTCGACCAGGCCGACGTTCGCCGCATTGCGCGGATCGCCCAGCAGCATTCGGCTGGTGTACTGGGCCAGGCCCACCAGGGCGTCCTCGCCGACGATCTGCGGATCGAGGCAGGCGTTCACGTCGCGATCCAAACAGTCGTAGCGCTGCACGACCTGGGTGGTGCGCCGAACCGGGTCGCGCTCATGCACCCGCGGTCCCCACAGCAGATCCCGCACCGACAGCACGTTGCCGCGCAAGGGCGTAATCCGGGCCGATTCGCCGGCACCATCGGGTGCCGACTCGGCGGGACCGACAATCACGCTGCCGGTCACGCTCATGATCGCTTCGAGCAACCGGTCGTCGCCGCCCGCGAAGCGTGCCGCGACATTGCTGCGCTTGAGCGCCTGCCAGACGATGTTGCCTTGCAGGTCCGCTTGGGAGCGCTGCGCATCCGAGAGATTGGTCCGGGCCTGAGTCGCCGGACCCTGACCGGTGCTGGCAGTCCAGGTCTCGAAGATGTCGCCGATGCCCGTCGTGGCCAACGTCTGCGAGGTCTTGGCCGTCAGCGTGCCCTGGAAGGCCGAGACGGTATCGTTGACGAGGCCCTGGGCCAGTTGGCACGAGTCGGCGAAGCCCTGGTTGAGTTTCTGGAGGGTGTCCTGGAGCTTGCTCATCAGTTCGCCGGCCTCGCGCGACATGGCATTGACCGCCAACTGGAAGGCGTAGCCGGCGGCATTGGCGGCAATCGCGCGCAGTAGGGCCTGGAACTGCTCGGCGTTGATAAAGCTGAAGCTGCCCGCGTACAGGTCGATGCCGCCGCAGCCGGCCTCGAACGAGGGCGGTACGATGTGCCAGAGCGATTCGGCCGCGATCCGGTTGCGCGCCTGCAAGGACCCGCCGTCGAAGACTCCGCGCCGCTGCCCCAGGTGCGCACTGGGGGCGGTTGCGTTGGTCATGGTATTGAACAGCCGCTCGGACTGTTCGGCGATGCCGTCGGCGCGCAGGCCGCCGGCATCAAGCAGGATCCCAAGGACGAGCGGGGCGATGCGCAGCAGTCTATTCATGGATCAACTCACGCAGACGGGCGACCAGGGCGGTCGGGTCATCGGGCAATTCATCGGGGGGCACCAACAGCGCGCCGCGGGTATCAGCAGTGACCGCCCGCGTCGGACTGACCTCCGCTTCGGAGACCCAGCCCGCGGTCACGGCGGCTAGGACGAAGCGCTCCTGCAACTGGGCGAGCGAAAGGACCCCTTGGGCGACCGGCGCAAAGGCCGGGCCCTCGGGCCGGACCAGGAACAGGGCCGGGGTGGAGCGGACGCCCAAGGCGCGTGCCTGCCCGCTATCGGGACGAAAGCGGGGAAAGAACCCGCTCGGCAGCGCCTTGCCGTCCAGCGAAACGGCCAGCACCGTGAAACCGTAGCGGCTCGCCATCAGGTCCAACAGCGGGGCCTGGGCCTCGCAGTAGGGGCAGTCGGAGCGGTAGAAGAACCAGACCGCGGCCAGCTGGCCGATCCGCCTGAGCAAGGCGTCCCGCGCCTCGCCGGCGGTCTTGTTCGCCAGGTTGGCGCCGAAGGTGGCGGTCGGTCGTTGGGTGATCTCATCAAGGAAGGGGTCGCCCTGGACCACCCGCTGGGCGACGCTGGCGAACTTGGACGATTTATCCAGCACGATGCGCTGGAGATAGAAATACGCGGCCACGTTCTCCGGCGTAGGCTCATCGATGGCCCGGTCGCGGTAGCGGTCCAGGTGCTCGCGCATCCACGCGGCCGAGAGCGGCGGCGGTGGAGCGGCGACTGAGACCGGGGTGGCCTCGGGGACCGAAGCAACCGGTGGAGCAGGGGGCTCGGCCGCCGGCGCGGGATCGACCGGCTCGGCGGGCAGTACCGGCTTGGGGTCACGGTACCAGAACCAGCCCTCGCCCTTGCGCTCATAGAACCGCCCGGGCTCGGCCAAGGCTCCCGCCGCGACCAGCAGCCCCAGCCCAACGGCAATGACCTGACGGGGACTAGGCGCGGACATAGAGTGCACAGATCGGGCAGCGCAGGCCCAGCGACCCGGTGTGCATCAGGAGATACTGCACGTCGCACCGCGGGCAGCGCGAGAAGCTCGCCTGGCCGCTGCGCAGGTCGCTGGCCACGGCCCAGGCCAGGTTGATGGGGAGCAAGGGCCGCGATCCTCCCGGCAGCAGCGCCAGGTAGAGATCATAGGCATCCGTCAGGGCGAGGTAGTCGATGGCCTGGTCGAGGACCGGCCCCTGGCGCGCCAGGTAGAGGCGCGCGAACAGCGACGCATGGGCCTGTTGGCCGCGGGTCTTCGCCACCGTCCCGACGCTGTTGGCCAGCGGCCCGCCGCGCGGCGGGCGCTCATGGATCTCCCGGTACAGTCGGCGTAGCGTCTCCAAGCGCACCGCGGTGGCGGCATGGACGATCGACAGCTTGGTGTGGTGGCCGATCAGCCGGATCGCCAAGGCGAAGCGGTGATGACGCTCAAGCGTGCTCATAGCGTTCGCCCTCGACCGCTTTCAGCACTGTATGCAGCCCGACGACCGCGGCGCAGTCGCCATCCTTGATGCCCGCGCGTCCGGGATGCTGACCGCAGGCACGCTCCAGCGCCCGTGGCGGGACCCGGACCGCGAAGGCGCACACCGGCAGCTTCGCGAGGGCCATGACCTCATCGACGCTGGCCGTCGCGAGCCACTGCCCAAGGGTCGGCGGGACCCCGAACGCGGTCACCGCGTACTGGACGTTGTCACGGGCGGCATCGCGCGCCGCCAGGAAAAAGGTGAGGTTGACCCGCTCGATCGCTGCGCTGTGCGGCTGGATGGCGACGGCGTGGGGGGTGGCGATCGTCTGTGCAGTCACGTTCATCGATAGCCCTCGCGCGCCGCCAGGACGCGCGGCACATAGCGTTGGGTCTCCGGGTATGGCGGGACCCGGCCGTAGCGGATCACCGCGCGTTCCCCGGCGTTGTAGCCGGCGGCCACCAGAGCCGGATCGCCGTCGAACAGTTCCGCCAGATCGCGCAGATAGCGCACCCCGGCCTCGATGTTCTGACCTAGGTCCCGCGGGTTGGCCCCGTAGCGTGCGGCGGTGCCGGGCATCAACTGCATGACGCCGCGCGCCCCTTTGGGCGACACGGCCGCGTGGCGGAAACCGCTCTCGGCCTGGGCGATGGCGAGCGCGAAGGCCGGGTCGATCCCGTGGCGGACGGCCGCGGCCCGGACCATGCCGACGATCGGGTCGGTCTCCGCTGCCGCGGGCCGAACGCCGGTGTAGGTTCGAATTGCCACGGTCCCGCGCGCTGGCCCGGCATCGTCCAGGGCGGCGGCGATGGCGAGGACCCGTCGGCCAAGGGTCCGTGCCGCGGTCGGATCGTTCGGATGGGCCACACGCCCGACCGCCAGTGCCGGGTCCTGCGGGGCCGCGCGCAACCGCTCGGCCAGGGCTGCCGCGGCGCGGCGCAGATTCGTCGTCGGGTCCAGCAGACCGGCTGCCGCGGCGCCAGGCCGCATGTGCACGAGGAGTCCCGTCATGCCGACGCCAAGCTCGGTGTGTTGATCGAAGCGCGCCATCGCGGCCTCGGCCTCGGCGCGGCTGGCGTACTGTCGCGGTGTCTCGCCGATGATCAGGGTCCAGGGCCAGGGGGCGGCGGTCCGGTCCTCCCCGATCTTGCCGCTGCGCGTCAGCGCGAGCGCATACAAGAGTCCCGGAGCGATCCCCTCCCGGTGTGCGGCCTGCTCCCACGGGGTACCGTCGAAGCGAATCGGCGGTGAAGTAGCCGTATCGGTGCGCGCGGTCGCAATGGGCGCTGCTGACAGCCAGGCAAGCATGACGATGAACATCGCAAGTAATCGGGACAGGCGGTCGATGATACCGCCTTTTTCGGTGAATGACATGATGCGGAACCGTATTCGTGAGTGCATAAGCGAGCGCTAATAAGGCGCGCAGCACTCTATTGCACCGAGGGCTATATGGCCGAGCGTGCTATTCATCGGGAGCCACGCAATTCAATAGCCGCAGACGCCGCGACAATTGTGGGTCGGAAGTCGGCGGCGATTCCGGCGGTGGAGCCAGTGCGATTTCCGGTCGATGGGCCGTGCCGACCCCGCCGCGCAGCACGGCCAGGCCGATCAAGGCGAGCGAGCGCAGCCGCTCGGCGCGGTAGCGCGGCCCGACGGCGCTCAAGTCGTCGATCAGTTCGCGTTGCGCCGGGTGGATGTTGACGATCACCCGGCGCACCGGGTCGAGCGGCTCGGCGTGGGCCTCAGCGGGCATGATGGAAGAACCCCCGGACGTTCGCCGCCACCGGGTCGGCGGCCACCACCACGGCGGCACCCGGGAAGAGACTACCGACCGACGCGCCGTAGAGTTCCCCTCCGCCGCCCGCGAGCAGCACCAGATCGACGCTCGCCTCTTCCCGGCGCAGTGACTGGCGCAGGGCCTCCAGGGCGACGCCCGCCACGTCGCGGGCGATCAGCGTCAGCACCGGTGCCAGGTCGACCGCGCGCCCGGCCTGAAAGAAGAGTGTGCGGCCCGCGCGCACCGCCGCCTCCAGGGCCAGCGGGGCAGGTTTGCCGCCATGGACCGCGGCCAGATGGCGGGCGGCCCGCTCCAAGAGTACCGACATCGCCTCCAGGCTGGTGCCCGACGCCGAGCGGCGCAGTTCCCCGCGCACCACCAGCGCCCAATCGAAGGAGTAGAAGCCGGCATCCAGGACCAAGACGCTCCCGGTCTCGATCCGTTCCAGGAGCCCCGGTTCCTGGGCCGACCACACCAGATCCAAGTAGGCGCCCACCGGTTGGGCGATGACCCGGACCCGCGCCACCTCGATCGGACCGGCGTCCGTGTGGTGGGTCCCCAGGATCGCCTGCCGCAGCGCCTCGCACCGCCGCGGATCGTTCGCCTGGCCGACCGGCAGGCCGGTGACCACGGTGTCGAGCTGGCGCTCGCCGGTCAGCACCAGCGCTGTGGCGACCAGCGCACGATAGGCGTCGCTGCTCGCATAGTCCTCGTGCAGCGACCGCACCCAGCCGTCCAGTCGTGCCGGTTCGATCCCCGCCGCCCAGCGGCGCCCCCGGACATCGACCAGGATCGGCACTGCCTCAGCGTTGGCCCGCTCCTCGCGGATGCATTCGCCCAGGCGGTCGGCGGGCGCCGCTCCGGCCGGCCGTACGCGCACCCGTGGCTCAGCCCCGCGCTGCCCCACGGCGATCTTCAGGTTCGAATAGCCGATGTCGATGGCGGCCACAGCAGACATGGATGCTCCCCAAGGTGCACGGGTGGTATTGGTGAAGTCGCGTCCCTATTCAATTGCCGGTCAGGGACGGTTGGTATGGCGATCCTGATGCGCGACAGGTCTGCGCGCGGGCTTTACGCCGATGCAGAGGATGGCTCGCGCGACTGGCCAACGCGAGCGTTCAACGTGCGCTTTTTCTGGCGGAATGCGGGAGGATATGGAGCGACTTGAGTCAACGCCGTGGGCTGCGCTAGACTCGGTGGCTCATGGGGCCAACTGTGTGATTGGCCTACGGTCGGTCGACACAGGTCGTTGATCCAGCTTGGGGGAGGCTAGTTCGGCAGATGCGGGGACCACACGATTCGCCCCATGAGCCGACTCGGTTTGCGTGGGTAAACGGACCCCGCCGATTTTTGTATAGGAAAACGGGGTCTGCCGCAACCTCCAATAAGCGCTTGCCCGCAATAAGAAAGTGCGCCATGGGCGAACGGGGGCGGATGAAAACGGTATGGGTAAACGGGGGTGCGGAAAAAGCATCGCGTGCACGCCCATCCCGTGCATGGGTAAACGGACCCAGGCCGTCGCTGTATGGGTAAACGCACTGTCGGGAAGACCGCGGCAAGCTCCTGTCTAAACAGGTAAAAATTCCTTGGAAAAGGGTTGGTTGATGCGCATCGGGGAAACGGACCCCCGCAATATGCCAACGGGTGCGAGATCGTGCGAGCGGCCCCCAATCGAGAAATCGAGGGGTCCGTTTCACCAAAGATAATTTAGTGAAAACGAGGGGGTCCAAAAATGCAGGGCGGGCAGGGCGCGTCAGCGCAAACTGGGAAGCCAGGCCGACACGCGGACGGCGTTGCCGACCGCTGGGACGACCAGGGCGGCGATCCGCTGGAGCTGGACGCCGACGACCAGGACGTGGCCGCCGCCGTGGACCGCTGGGTCAGGCAGCGGTTGGACGCCCTGCGCGCGCAGGCCGAGTCGGTGCGGGCGCAGTTCGAGTCGCGGCTGCGCGCCGAAGCCCAAACGCGGGACCGGAGCGAGCGGGGGCGGATCGGACTGCGGGTGCGCGAACAAGCCAGTCCACCGGCCACGCCCGGCGCTTTCACCATCGAGTGGTGTACCTACCGCTTCACCCGCCAGGCCGACGGCAACGCCTGCTTCACGAATTACATCCCGAAGGGCGACGGGGACCGGTACCCGAAGAGCGCCTTCCGGGGCAAGCTGCGCAACTGGCAGCGGCCAATTGTCGATTCCGCTGAGACGCGGCTGGCGGCAATCCGGCGGGCGGCCCGCCATGTCGCCCAGGTGCGCACCCAACTGCGCCTGGCGGTGCGCGTCGAGCAGGCGCTGCCGGAGCTGCTGCGCGAGGATGGGGAGTCGGGGGCGGACTGACGCGAGCGCACCCTGGGACCTGATCCAGTCCCGGCTGCCGGGCACCGACCTCCCGCAAACCGCCACACAAACGTCACCTTGGGGCCTCACGCCGGGCCGTCCTCACCGGCATCATGAGCGGCATGTTCGCCTTCCTCCGCCGCCTGACGACTCGCGCCTCGCCCGCACCTGCTGCCCAACCGGCGCCGGGCGCGCCGGCCGTGCCCGCGCCGGTGCGGCCGGAAATCCCGCGCTACCCGCCGTTCCTCCAGGGCCTCCCGGTCGTCCCATCCGTCGACCTGCTGGCCACCCAGGACGAACTGATCGGCAGGCTCCGTCACGGCATCGGCTGCACCCCGGAGTTCTTCGCGATCCATGTGCTTCCGGTGGTGGACCGCTACGCTGCCTTCGTCCACCTGCTGCCGGCCTCCGAGGCGCACCACCACCGCGGTGCCGGCGGGCTGCTGCACCACGGGCTCGAAGTCGCCTTCCTCGCCGGTCAGGCGAGTCACGGCAAGGTGTTCGCCTACGACCGCGAGCCCAAGGTGCGGCGCGTCCATGAGCCCCTGTGGCGCCTGGCCGCCGCGTTGGCGGGGCTCTGTCACGATATCGGCAAGCCGGTCTCCGACCTCTCGGTCACCGACCGCGAGGGGACCCGCACGTGGTCGCCGATGCAGGAGACCATCGCCGCCTGGGCCGCCGGCCACGGTATCGACAGCTATTTCCTGCACTGGCGCGACCGCCGCCACAACCGCCACGAATCGGCCGGAATGATGGCGCTGGAGCGGGTCCTGGGTCCGGCCACCATCGCGATGCTCTACCAGGCCGACCCCGAGATCATGAACGCCCTGATCGATGCGGTGGCGGGCCAGAACGAAGGCGCGACTCTCAGCCAGTTGGTCACCGACGCCGACCGCGCCAGTGTTGAGCGCGACCTCAAGACCAACCGTATCGACCCGCAGGCGACCGCGCTCGGGGTGCCCATCGAGCGCTACCTGCTCGACGCCATGGCCCGCCTGGTGCGCACCGGCGCCTGGCGCATCAACATCCCCGGCGCCCGCCTGTGGATGTTGCAAGAGGGTCTGCACGTCGTCTGGCCCCAGGGCGGCGACGAGATCGTCGGCCTGCTCGCCGCGGATCGCGTCCCCGGCATCCCGCGGCATCCCGATACCCTGGCGGACCTGCTGCTCGAGCGCGGCTATGCCACTGCACCGGACGACGGCGATGGGGTGCGCCGCTACTGGCGCCTGGCCCCGGCGCTGCTGGCGCGCGAGGGCAAGCCGGTCGTGCTTAGCTTGTTGCGTCTGGCGTCGCCGAGCTTGGTGCTCTCCGGGCCGGCGCCGGCCGCGGTGGACCTGCATTCCGAAAGTCCGGTGCGCGTCGCGGTACCGGGGTTCGGTCACGTCGAAATCCAGGGTCACCCGGGTCTTCGGCCGCGAGCAGTCTCTCAGCCCTTCCTGCTGGACGAGACTCCCCAAGACGACCCAAACACCGCCGGCCTGGACCCGGCGCGGTCGGAGCACGACGGCGAACTGGTCGCAGCGATTCAGGTTGCCCGGATTCCGTCGACCACGGACAAGGAAACGCCCGCGGCGCAATCCGGTCAGCGCCGAAACCAACACGGTGACGACGGGGCGGGCTCAGCCCCAATGTCGGCGGCATCCCGCGCCGTCCAGGCCGTGGCGGCGCCGCAAGACGACCCACGGACGCTGGCTCTGGCCTGGTTCCAATCCCGCCGCCCCGGCGCGGGTGCCCGCCTGCTGCTCGCTCTGGCCGAGGCGATCCGCACCGGGGCGCGCGAACCGGAGTCGGTGCTGTATGTGGCGGGCAGCCAGGTCTGGGTTCGCGTCCCCGCGGGTCTGGACGGCTTCGGCGCCGCCGTCGAGGTCCAGATCGACGCCCTGTGGGACGACGATCTGTTGGCGGTCGATATCCTCAAGCCCTACCTGCGCGTGCGCGAGATCGACGGCATCCGCGGGGTCGCGCTCAAGGCCGAGCCGAGCGGCCACTTCCTCGCCCTGGTGCCGGCCGCGGCCCTTGAGCATTGCACGCAGGAGGCGTCAATGGCGATCAGCCCGGCCGCCGCAGCGTCCACCGCTGCGCCGGCCACGGTGGACCAGCCAAAGCCACCGGCGCGCCGTCGCAGGCCGACATCCAACACCGCAGCCGCATCGCCCCGTCCCAGTCCGACCACGACCAGCCCGAGCGCCAAGCCCAGTCCCAGCGCCGTCGCCGATGCCCTGCTCGCCCAGGTTCGAGAAGAGCACGCCCGTACGACCGCCGGACCGGACGGCGAGCGTACGGTCATCGTCCTGACGCGCGCCGACATCGCCGCCGCCGCCCAAGCCGCCGGCCTCCAACCCCAATCCATCCGCCGCGCCCTGATGGGCCGACCGGGCTGCACCGTGACTGCGGATGCGGGGGTCGAGATCGCAATCCCATGAGTGAGACCTACGCCAACCCTTGGCGCCCCAACTACGAGGCCCGCGTCTGCCTGCTCTGGCTCGGTGTGGCCGCGTTCGCCTGGGGCACCGTCGACCTGTGGCGCCTGCACGCGGGCGCCTTCCACTGGCTGGCGATCCTTGCCTTGGTCATGGCCCTGATCTGGCTCCCCAGCGCCCTGAGTCTCGCTAGCAGGCATGGGTGGTTGCGAGGTCACCCGCTGGGATTCATCGCCCCGGCAGATTTCACCGCACGGATGCCTGGCTGGGTTGGCGACCTGTGGCTCGGCTGGGGCTTCGACTGGCTTCCCGCCCATACCCAACTGGCCCTGGACCTGATGCGCGCCGGTCCGGAGCGCTTCGCCCGGCGTCAGCCCAAGAGCATGGGCGCGACCTGGCTGCATGGCCTGGGCGGACGCGACCGCGACGTCCGGGTCCCGCTGGAGCACATCGAGGGGCACCTGCTGGTGGTCGGGACCACCGGCGCCGGCAAGACGCGGTTGTTCGACCTGCTGGTCACCCAGGCGGTGCTGCGCGGCGAGGCGGTGGTGATCATCGACCCCAAGGGCGACCAGGACCTGCGCCACACCGCGCAACGCGCCTGCGCCTTGGCCGGGATCCCTGGGCGCTTCGTCTCCTTCCACCCGGCCTTCCCCGGCGAGTCGGTCCGCATCGACCCGCTGCACAGTTTCAACCGGGCCACCGAACTGGCGAGCCGCATCGCCGCCCTGATCCCGAGCGAGACCGGCAACGACCCCTTCAAGGCGTTCGGCCAGATGGCCCTGTCCAATGTCGTCCAGGGCCTGCTCGCGGTGGACGAGCGTCCGAGCCTGGTCAGCCTGCGTCACTACCTGGAAGGCGGGGCCGAGGCCTTGGTCGAGCGCGCCCTGCGGCGGTACTTCACCGACTGCCGGCCCGGCTGGGAGGACCAAGCGGACGGGTTGCTGGCACGCGCCCGCACCGGAGATGCACGGGTCAAGGCCCTGGTGCGCTTCTACCGCGAGCGCGTGAGCCCCGAGCATCCCTCGACCGTGATGGACGGGCTGATCGGACTCTTCGAGCACGAACAGGTGCACTTCTCCAAGATGATCGCCAGCCTGATGCCGATCCTGAACATGCTGACCGCCGGGGACCTGCAAGGGCTGCTGTCGCCGGACGCTGCGACGCCCGCGGACGGGCGCCGACTGGCCTCCATGGCCGGGGTCATCGCGGCCGGCGAGGTGCTCTACGTGGGGCTGGATGCACTCTCCGACACCATGGTCGGCAGCGCCATCGGGTCGATCCTGATCGCCGACCTGGCCGCGGTGGCGGGCGACCGCTACAACCACCAGGGGCGTCCCAGTCCGGTCAACGTCTTCATCGACGAGGCGGCAGAGGTGGTCAACGACCCCTTCATCCAACTGCTCAACAAGGGCCGCGGTGCCGGTCTGCGCCTGACCATCGCCACCCAGACCTTCGCCGACTTCGCCGCCCGCACCGGCAGCGAGGCCAAAGCGCGCCAGGTCCTGGGGAACATCAACAACCTGATCGCCCTGCGCGTGCTCGATGCCGAGACCCAGGAGTATGTGGCCGAGAGCCTGCCCAAGGCGCGCGTGGTGACCATCATGCGCGCCCACGGCAGTACCACCGATTCGACCAACCCGGTGCTCTACACCGGCAACACCGGCGAGCGGCTGGTCGAGGAAGAGGTCGAGCTGTTCGCGCCGGCCCTGCTGGGGCAGTTGCCGAACTTCGAGTATGTCGCGAAGCTTTCCGGCGGACGGATCGTCAAGGGGCGGCTGCCGATTCTGGGCGCGCCGCGTGCCCCGCGGAGCGCGCCGGCCCAATGACACCCCGGACGCGACCCAAGAACCTGCTGCTCGCCGTCCTGACCAAACGCACGGACCGCGAGGCCCTGGTGCAGGCGGAGATCGACTGGCCGGACAGCCGCGGCCTGCTGGAGCGACTGGCCACCGCCCTGCGCGCGCGTCATGCCGCGGACGACATCCTGTACGCGCGCATCGCAACCATCACCGCCGGCGGGCTCGCCGCCCACCGTGCCGCCCGCAAGGCACAGGTTCCCGACCGCGAGCGCTTCGCGGCCTTCGTCCAGGGGATCGCGAATGGCCTCGACCCGTCCGAGCAGCCGCTGCTGGTCGAATCGATGACGGCCGCCCAGCGCCGCATCCTGAGCGCCCGGCTCGGTGCGGCGCCCTCCGAGTCAGCCTTCCCGCCGGAGACCACCGATGCTTGACGACAGCCACGAGGGCAGAGAAGGCAAAGGCGTCTGGCTGTGGACCATCGCCTCGGGCCTGATCCTGTTCGTGATGGAGTTCATCCTGTTCGCTGCCCTGGTGCCGACCGACTGGGCGCGGCAGGTCAGTGCCCGAGAATTGGCGTCCCTGGTGGACACGGTGGGACCCGACACCACCGCTGCCATTGTCGCCCGCGCGGCCGGGTGGTATGAGGCCCTCTTCATCCGCACCGGCCTGCACACGGCGAGCTACCAGATTCTGCTACCGGGTCCCGATACCGGTGGGGCGGGGCTCGCGAAGCTCGCCGACAGTCCCTTTTGGGCATGGCTCGCCGGGCGGCTGACCGTCGTCTGGTGGTCCCTCGGCCAGGCGTGTCAGCGGCTCGCGGTGTTGCTCTCGTGGTGGCCGTTGCTCGGTCTCCTGGCGCTTGCTGCATGGGGCGATGGCTGGCTGCGGCGGCGCATCCGGCAGTGCTCCTTCGCCTATGCCAGTCCGCTGACCCATCATCTGGCGTTGCGGGTCGTGCTGTGGCTGGTCATCGGGGCACTGCTGCTGCTCGTGGCGCCGGTGCCGTTGCCGGCCCTGGGTGTGCCTGTGGTCGGCGCGGCCATTGCCTTGCTGCTGGGGCTGGCCCTGGCCAATACGCAGAAGCGGCTGTAGGGTCGGTCAGGGGTCGCCTAGCGACTGGACGGCTGAAGACACCAGATTGAGGAGCCTGAGACTTGGCGTCCGCTTGGGCAGGTCTCGGCCAATTGCGGTCATTGAGCGCGGTCCGGCGACCGTCTGGAGGACCGCGTAAAGCAGCCGACTGAACCGTGCCCAGGGCGTGATCGCCCCCTGCACTCCGCCTTGCTCACTCCATTGCGGCGGATGCCGCCAGGGCGCGCGTATTGGGTGCCAACCCCCAAGCACCGACCGGGCCCTGGCAGTGACCCGCCGCCTGCTCTCCCAGCGAACCTGTGACACCCCACGCACCCTATTCCGAACACCTTTGCTCCCACCTTAGACTCCTGATAGTGTTGACCCTCGCCAGAAATCTGATCCAGGATGCAAAGGAAATAGGGAGGCAAAGAGATGGTTCGTCATATCCCCTGCGGAACTTTCGTCAACGAAAGCGAACGCATCGCCTGCGAGCGGTTGCGGGCCAAGCTCCAGGGCGCCGAAGGCGATTGGATCATCCTCTCCAACCTGAGTCACGCCCAACACACCGGTGCCCGCGCGGACGAGATCGACCTCGTCGTCATCGGCCCGCCCGGCGTCTGCACCGTCGAGGTCAAGCACTGGGACGCGGCCTTCCTGCGCAAGGACTCGCTGACCGTCGACCACGAGGCCGACCGCATCGACACCAAGGCCAAGCGGATCGCCGGCCGGCTGCGCACCGGCCTGGATGTCGGTTTCGTCGCGGGTAAGTTGCTGCTGACCAAGGGAGATCTCCGCTTCCCGTCCGACCGGCGACCCAAGCCGCGCGGTATCCCGGTGTTCGGACTGCCGGAGTGGCAGGAACTGCTCAACGTCGGCGGCGGCCAAGGCCTGTCACCCGAGCAGATCGCCATGGCGGCCCGCCTGCTGGAGCCGCGGGTCAAGGTCGCCCTCGACGGCGATCTGCGCCGCTTTGCCGGGCTCATCAACCTGGAGCGGCTGTCAGCACCCGCCGACGCCTTCCATCGCATCTATCGCGGCCAGCACCCCACCCGGCGCGATCGCGTCATCCTGCACCTGTACGACCTGTCGGCGAGCGACGACAAGGACGCTCTTACGCTCGCGCGGCGCGAATTCGACAGCATCCAGCGCTGGCAGAAGGCCCAGTTCATCCCGAGCCTGCTGGACTCCTTCCAAGAGGCCGAGGGCTATCCCGGCGAGTTGCACTTCTTCTCGCTGGTGGACCCCGCGGCCCCGAGCCTGCGCGAACGGCAGGCCGATTCCGGCTGGGACCCGCCGGCCAGGCTCGCCTATGCCCGTGCCGCCGTCGCCGCCCTGCAGGAATTCCATCGCCCACAGGACCCGCAGGTGGGACCGGCTTTGCACCGGCAGTTGACGCCGCGCAGCCTGCGGGTGCGACACAACAATCAGCCGCTCTTTACCGAGCTCAACCTGACGCGGTTGCAGGATGCCGTCACCGTGGCGCCAACACGGCTCGACTGCGGCGAGCTGACGCCCTTTTTCGCCCCGGAGGTGTGCGCGGGTGGTCTCGGCGTTGCCGATACCCGCTCCGACACCTTTGGCCTGTGCGCGTCACTGCTGCTGCTGTTCGACGGGACCGATCCTCTCTCCCGCGGCATCGCGCCCGTGCTGGAGGTCGGTTGTGCCCCGGCCCCGGCGGATCGCGCGACGCTGGACGCGGTCGCGGCCCGGCTTGCGGCTCTCGCCGAGGTCCCGGAGGCCCGCACGGATCTGGCGCCAAGCCTGCCGCCCGCCGAGTATTGGGACGAGGACACCGTGGTCCCGTTCCAGCAGTCGCGCTACAAGATCCTTGGCCGACTAGGGCAAGGCGGTGTCGGCCAGACCTTCAAGGTCGTCGAACTGGACCAGGGGTCGGACGAGCGCTTCGGCACCTATGTGGCCAAGTTGGTCCGTCACGCGGAAGACGGTAAGGCCGCCATTCACGCCTACCGGCTGGCCCGCGCCTACACCACGCATCCCCACCTGTCCGCCATCCACGAGTACGCCGCCGAGTGGGAACAGGATCGCTTTGTGGCTCTGCTCAAATGGGTGGAAGGCACACCCTTGCACGACCTCGCCGGGGTGCTGCCGATCCTCGCCGAGGACCTGGGTGAGGCGTCCGACGAGGCCCTCGCGCGGCGTTGGCTGCGCCAGATCTGCACCGGGCTCGATGCGCTGCATCGGGTGGGGCTGGTCCATGGCGATGTCAGCCCGCGCAATATCATCGTCGGCGGCGGCAATGCCGTGCTTACCGACTACGACACCGTTGCCCGCACCGGTCAGATACCGCGGGGCGGTACCTTGCCTTACGCGAGCCCGGCGGTGCAGTCACGCGCCCCCATCACCCCCGCCGACGACCTCTATGCGCTGGCCGCAAGCCTGTTCCAGGCCCTCACCGAACGCGACCCCTTCACCCATGGCCCCGAACGACGCAAGGACCTGGGCCTCTGCTGGGACAGCATCGACGGCCTGACGCGCCTGCGTCCGTTCCTCGATCAAGCGACCGACCCCGACCCTGGCCGCCGCTTTCGGGACGCCGCCGAGGCCCTGACCATCCTGGATGCACTGGAGGCGGAGACGGCCGACGATCCAAGCAGCGGCATCCCAACCCGGCCGACGGCTGCCGAGCCCCCGCCGCCGCCCTTGTCCGCCAACACCAATCCCTGGCTGGACGAACTGCTGCGCACCTACCCCGGCTCCCGTCACGGGGTGCGCGAAACCCGCGGCCTGGACTCGGCGTTTGCGATCTCGACCTATGTGGAGACCCGGCTCGATCAGGTGTTGTTCGACGACATCGAGGCGGGGCGCGTCAACCTCGTGATCCTGTTCGGCAACGCCGGCGACGGCAAGACCGCCTTCCTGCAACACCTGGCCCGCCGCCTGGGCCTCGGCGAGATCCATTCCTCCCGCCGGGTCTGGGAGACCGACCTCGCCGACGGCCGCCGCGTCATGGTCAATCTGGACGGCGCCGCCGCCTGGCAAGGCCGCGATGCCAACGCGCTACTCGACGACCTGTTCGCGCCCTTCCAGGTCCCGGACTTCCCGCGGGATCGCGTCCACATCGTCGCCGTCAACAACGGCAAGCTCCTGGAGTGGATCGAGACCCGCCCGGCCGAGACCTGGCTCACCCGTTCACTACGCCAGGTGCTGCTGTGTGACGTACCGGCACCCGAGGCACGGTTTCGGCTCATCGACTTGAATCGCCGCTCACTGGTTGGCGGCATCGACGCCGATCGACAAGGGCTCAGCGCCGACTTTCTGGGGGCACTGATCGACCGGCTCGTCGGTACCCAGCACGCGCCCGACCCCTGGCAGCCCTGTGCGACTTGTACCGCCAGCGGTCGCTGCACCGCCTGGAACTCGGTTCAGACCCTGCGCGACGCGGCGAGCGGTCCCCGCCTGCGCAACCGTCTCACCGAACTGTTCCAGGCCTGTCATCAGCGAGGCGAGGTCCACATCACCGCCCGCGAGTTGCGGGCGGCCCTGTCCTATTGTCTCTTCGGTCTCGACGACTGCGCCGACCTGCACCAGGACCCCGACCGTCGCCCGGTGCCCTTCTGGCACCGCGCCTTTGACGCCGGCTCCGACCAGCGCCAGGGCGAACTGCTCGCCGAGATGGCCCGCTTCGACCCGGCCCTGGAGGCCGACCCCGCTATCGACCGTGTGTTGCTGCGCCAGGATGCGGCCGTCGGTGGCCCCGACCGGCTCCGCGAGGCCCGCCGCCGCGCCTGGCTGCGGCGCCCGGACCCAGCCCCCAACCAGGATGAAGACGACGGCGTGCGGCTCAGTCACGGCCGCCATCTCGCCCGCTTTCGCGATCTGCCGCTGCTTCCGCCCTCGGACCAGGACGCCACGCTACGCGACCTGTGCTTAGGTATCGCCCGCCTGGAGGACCTCCCCGCGCTCGCCTTCGTCCCCGACAACCTGGCCCGCGGCGTGCCGCTGCGCATCACCCCACGCACACCCACCGAAAGCGCCTTCTGGGTGGTCAAGCCCTGGGACCGGTTCAGCCTCGAACCCGCGCTGCCGCTGGCGGCCGATGGACTGGAGCGCCTGCATACCCATTTGCACCTGACTTACCGGTATGCGCAAGGCGGCACTGAGACCCTGATTATCGGTCTGGAGATCTTCCATCTGCTGCTGGAACTGAAGGACGGCACCCAACTCTCCGGGGTCGGCGAAGAGGGCGTTTTCGCCAATCTGGAGATCTTCACCCAGCGCCTGGCGAGCGAAGACGCCCGCGAGTTGCACGGCTGGCATCCCAGTGACGAGCAGGGGCTGTTCCGGGTGCGCGTCGTACCACGCGAGGGGTGGCAGGTGCTGGTGCGGGAGATGCTGTGAGCGGCGATACTTGTCCATATGCCCGGTCGCGCCAGGCTGAGCGCTTTACATCCATTCACAGCGAAGACCCGCGGTGACCACCATTACGCTGGATTTGTCCGAGTCCCTGGTCCGACAGGCAAGCCAGGCCGCACGACTCATGCACCGCCCCTTGGAGCAGGTGCTTGCCGTGCTGCTGGAGGCGGCCCTGCCGCCATTGGACGACTGCCCGCCCAAGCTCCAGACCCAACTGATCGAGATGACCTGGCTAAGCGATGGCGCCTTAATGGATATCGCCAAGTCCAGCATGTCGGAGCCCGACCGGCTGCGCCTTACAGATTTG
Source organism: uncultured Lamprocystis sp. (assembly GCF_903933125.1). Lineage (GTDB taxonomy): Bacteria > Pseudomonadota > Gammaproteobacteria > Chromatiales > Chromatiaceae > Thiodictyon. Next base: position 39,187 of record NZ_CAIZIZ010000249.1, read on the forward strand.
GGGCTGCGTGCCGACGCGCTGACGGCCGCAGAACAAGAGAACCTGGCACTGTTGCGGGAGTGCTGTGGCGAACTGACCCTGCGCAAGGCCCGCGCCTATGCGCTGCTCAGTTTCCGCGGCGGCGAACGACTGCTCGCGCACGCGGCTGCGGCTTGATGGCCGATGCAGAACGCTTTCATAACGACCTTGCCGTCTACTCCCAAGCTGCGCAAGACCATATCCGCGCATTGGGTTTCAAGACCATCGTGGCCCCGCCGCAATACACTTTCAAAAGCCAAACCCCGAGTGATTGACATGAACGCCACCGAAATCATTAAGATGAGCGTCGCAGAGCGGATCGAGGCCATGGAGGCCATCTGGGATTCTCTCATGATCGCCGACGCCAAGATAGAATCGCCGGATTGGCACCACGATGTCTTGGCCGAGCGGCGCAGACGGCTTCTCGATCCTTCCGCGGAATTCGTTTCGCTGGCGGATCTCAAAATCGGGAATAAACTGTTACGGGGAAAACGATGGGCTACATCGACAGAATCGTATTAGCGCCGGGTAAGCGCGGTGGGCGTCCCGTCATCCGCGGCCTTCGCATTACCGTTTATGATGTCCTTGGATGGCTTGCGGACGGCATGACCGCCGACGAAATCATCGAAGATTTTCCGGAGTTGGAAAGGGCCGACATCCAAGCGTGCTTGGCCTTCGCCGCTGATCGCGAACGCCGCGCGGTCGTTGTTCAAACGTCATGAGGCTGCTGCTGGATGAGAACCTGTCGCGCAGGATCGTGCCATTCCTGCAAGCGCATTATCCGGGAAGCAGCCAGGTTGTACTTGCCGGCTTGGAGCAAAAGACCGATCTTGAAATCTGGAAGTACGCTAAGGAGCACGGGTTCACGATTGTTACCAAAGATTCGGACTTTCAAGTCCTAAGTTTGCTGAACGGCGCTCCGCCTAAGGTCATCTGGCTGCGGATCGGCAATACCAACAAGGCGAATGTAATTCGCGTCCTAACCGAGCGTTGCGATGCGATTGTAGATGCCATCGCGGATGCGCAGATAAACTGCCTGGAAATCGGATGAACAGCAGCGGGCATTCTTTGGTCTCCAAGATCTGCTTGAGAACCTATGCCGGGAAGCTTTGCTTCCTGAATCGAGCAACCAAAGCAGAGCTTTGCCCGCCACATTTCCAGGCAGAGCTTGGGAGCGACAAATTGAAGGGGTCAGCATCATGCGAAACATTGTCGAGGACGTACTCACAAAAGAGCGGACCAAACGGCTCTGGACGACGAATTATTTTCCGGCTCTGCCGATCACGCCGCAGGACTTCGACATCGGAGCCGTGCTCCCGACGATGCTTTACCTTGCTCGATTCGGACACCGCCGCGGTAAAGGGAAGTTCGTCAGCACATTCGGACAAAGCACCACAGGGGGGCTCAAGGCGCCGACTGTGTCCGATGTCGCCGAGAGGCTGACCGCGCGTCACACAACCCAGATCCAAGGTTTCGACGATGAGATCGGCAAAGCGGTCCTAAGTGATTTACTGCTGTCCCGGTGCCTGGAGAACCGCAAGCACGCGCAAGGACACCATGAGCAGGTGCAGCGCATCTTTCCGACGCACTATTTCGCGAGTTGGATCGACCTGCCGGAGCAGTCTGTCAATTTGCGTAACGTACCTGAACTCTTGACGGCTCTGCTTGCCTCACAACCCGTCGGCGAGTCGCTCGACCCTCTCGGGGTAGGGCCGTTTCCAGTGGGCGTTGCCGATCTCGCACAAAACCGCTTGCTCGCGCTGTTCGGGCGGCACTGTGCCATCCGCGGTCCGCATGCCGCAAACTTGGCATCCGATGTGTTTTTGGAGGATATTGCAGAGGATATCGGTATTGATGAGTTACTGGCTATCCGGATCGCGAATGCCTGTGGAAACGCTCCCGACAGTGCTGGGAAGGACAACAATATTCCTAATCGGCACCCATTGGCTAGCCTGGCCGCAGGTGCTCTTCAAGAGGATCTTGCCGTATTCATTTCCGCCTACGGTCGAGCGATCCCGCGTCATGCATTTCTCCAGATGCTGGAAGCGGGAATCGGACTCGGTTTGCTCAATCTTCTCTTATCGACTGCTCATATTGTTAACGACTGGGAGCATACTGGCGAGGTCATCGCCGGTGCGCTGCAAACCGGGCTGCCGCTCTTTGTCGACGCATCCCAGGGCCAAAATGGAACGCTCAGGGAGCTATCTGAGGCATCACTGACGGAGTGTCTACGTCGTTACGACCGGCTCCCTGTCGGGATGATGTTGTTGCGGGTATTGGATGAGGCGGTCGCGTCCGATCCTGACCTCAAAGACGCATTGCCTCAGGGGCATCCAGCCCCCTCCGATCGTGTCGGGTTTCTTGGTGATATTCTTCACGAGCGACATCCCGACGCACGCCTGATACGGCGTGATCTGGATCGGGACTGTCAGCGACTTGCCGATTCGCTGGAGAGAAATGATTTTGCAGAGAATGTCGTTACGATACTGAGATCAAAGGATCGTAACGCGGCCGTTCGACTTGCGGAAGCTCTCTGCGATCTGATGGGTGACAGGCAGCAAGCGGCGAAATTTCGACTCGCATTGGACAGCGCCCTACTGACCGACAAGTCAAATGGCCTTGCTGTGCGGCGTCGGGTGAGTCGGACAGTCGACGGTAGACGACGCAGCCTTGATGTCCGTTCCATTGTGCTCTCTTCGGCAACCTTGGATTTCCTCGTCCATCGCCACCTGCGCGATGGTGTTGACGGCGAGTCGTCGTGCCCCCTGACGCTGCATCATTTCCTGGATCTGCTGCGTGATCGCTATGGTCTCTTCGTGGACCAGGAGCCACCCGGCCAATTGATCCCTCGCGAGTTGCTGCTGAAGAACAAGGCGTGGCTGGAACGGCGGCTACGTGACCTGGGACTGCTGATTGGCGTCAATGATGCGGAGTCGATGAAGCAATTGCGCCCTCGCTATCAAGGAGTCGCGAGCCATGTTGACTGAAGCCATCCGCTCCATCTTGAAGGGCGCCTTCGCTCGGATTCTCGGGCAACCAGAGTCTGGAAGTATGGCCTTTGTCCGCTGTCTGCCCGCCGAGTTGGTTGGGACGCTCGCGGCGGATGCCGCATTCGTGCTGGAGGGTTGGCAGGTCGCCGCGGTCAGGGATACCGCCGACCCGGCGGCACGCTGCATTACGGCGGACCAGGCCGTCGAATGGCGCGAGGACAAGGCCGACGCTGCCCTTTTGCTGATCGACCCGCAGCGTGCCGGGGCGGGCATGGACGGCATCTACAGTGCCGCGCGCGAGATCGGCGAGTCAGAATTGTTCGATCTGGCGGTCGAGTTGGCCCGGCAACGACTGCCCCACGGCTGCAAGGGCTTCGCGCTGAAGGCTCTGTTCAAGGCGGGTTGGAAAAAGCGCCGCCGCCCGTTGGCGCCCTGGTCCGCATTGGCCTACCTGGGCCGTGCGGCCGAGGATGCACAGGTCGTCGGCACGGCCCTGCCGATGATTGGCTTGTGGCCGATCGCGATCACAGACCGCCCAAGCGAAACGGACCTGGACCACGCCGCCGTGCTGGTCGAGCGTTTACTCCCAGCCCAGGGCGCGCGGATTGCCCCGGAGCAACGGGTAGCCGCGTTGAACCTGGACGCGGGGCAGGAGGTAACCGCGGTGCGGCTCGTCGGATTGTTGCGTGAGGTCGATGGGCTGCCGCGGATGCAAGCCTTGCAGCGCATCGCGCTGGAACAGGACCTGTGGCTGAATCACTTGCGGCCAGGATTATTCGATCAACAGACCCTGCAGGGTATTCGCATCCAGTCCTGGCGGCAGCGCAAGGGCGATCCGTATCGCTGGTCGGGACTGGTCCCAAATCCAGACGGGGAGCTTGAGCTGCGCCTGAGCCTGGCGAGCGACGACGGACACAACCAAGCCCGGTTGGAAGTGCGATGGACCGCGGAGCCGGAGGGTCTCGCGCCTGGGGCAGCGACCTATCAGGTTGAGGTCCATGCAGGTCAAAACGTGCTGGCGGAGCGCAGCGTCAGTCACGCGGGCAAGTCGGCGGAAAAGGCCGTGTTCAGCCAGGACGACTTTGATCTGGACGAGAACGCGCGGTTTCAGGCACAGGTGCGAATCACGCCGCTCGGTGACGCTGCGTGCGAGCCGGCCGAGAGCGAGGGATTCATCCTGTGCTTTGGTGACGCATCACGGGGACCAGCGACGAGCAGCGCCGGCAAGATCGCGGCGACGCTGTCGCTGGCCGCCATTCAGGTCGTCCCGGATTGGGACACCTTCAGGCAACTGGCCAAGCAGCCCGGCGACCCGGCCTGCTTCGAGACCGACAAGAAGGGATTCATCCTGTGCAAGTGGCAGGGCAAGGTCGCAAAGGTCTTTTGTCCGCCGCTGTTTCGACAGCTCAGCGAGGACTGGATCGCGCGCAACGGCGCGCTCGGGCGTTGGCGCCTGCGGGTGCGGGAGGACGGCGCTCCGGTCGGCTCACCCGAGTTTGTGCCGATGGGCGACAGTGACGCGACCGAGCCGCTCGCTGCGGCATCGGGAGAGTTGGCGGCTTGGCTCAAGCCGACCCAAGGTCCACTGGGCGTGCTGTATTTGGTCGATGAGCTGAAGCAGGTTGACCGTTATGTGGACGCCGCGGCCAGGCTGTGGCAGACCGGCGACCCCGAGTTGACGCTGATCCAGACCCTGGAGGTGCAGTCCCTGGCTGGGCGCTGCCTGGGCCTGATCGTGCTGCCGACCCACCCGCTGCGGATCGCCTGGCAGCAGGGGTTCGACCTCATGGTCGCCTACCATCGCTATAACGTCGGGAATGCCGAAAGGCTCACGCCCCAGCGAATCGCGGATATCCTGAAGCCGGTGACCGGCGCCCACTATCCGGCCTTCCTGCCGGGGCTCGAACCGGGCCGGACCTTCGTCTTCGGCGATACCCTCGGGTTCCATGCGGCGGCCATGGTCGCGGCCGATGACCCTGAGCCCAAGGCAACCTTGGCGCTGCTCGGTCGGCTCCTGGGCGGCGAGGCGGCCACGGCGCCCTCGGTCGGCGATGGTGCGGCCGATGCCTTGGCGGGCGAACTGGGGCGCTATCTGCAATTGCATCCGCTGTATCGGCGCATCCGGGTCCATGCCCTGCGGGCCGGTGATGCGATGCCGGTCGCCCGGGCCCTCGGCAAGGCGCTGCGGGCCGTCGCCGCGGATGACGAGACTGCGGATGACGGCGATGATACGCACTGTTTTGAGTTGGAGTTGTTCCCCGGTGCCGGGCAGTCCAGCGCGCAGACCGGGCGCTTCTTGTCGGCCACCGCGGAGCGTCGGCGCAGCGGTGCTGGGGCGGTGCCGGAGGAGGATCGTTGGTTGTTGCAGAGCGTGACGCGCCCCGGCGGGGTGAGCCTGCCGCGGCTGCGCTGGGCACGACGTAACCGGGACCGCCCGCAAACCGCGGCCCATGTCGCCATTGCCTTCGATGTCTTCAACTCCAGGGTTGAGTGCCGCGACCTCGCCGCCCTGCCGGCGGATGGCGGCGTGCTGGAGGCCCACGGCCTGATGCTGATCCCGTCGCGGGAGTTCCATGCCGGTGCAACCCCCCATTGGCTGTCCTACATCCCACCGAAGCCCAAGGGAGATCTCCACCCCTTTCCGCCGAAGTTGACCAAGCGCCAGGTTGATTTGCATAGCAAGGTGCTGCGGGCGACCGCGCGCCATCTGGGGGGTGGCGATGCGGCTTGGCCGGTGCTGATTACCGAGGTCAGCCCGGAACAGGCAGACCTGCTCGCGGACCTGCACCATCTGTGCGATTGGGTCATGACCGCCGACCGCAATGCCGGGATGGAGTATTTCGACTCTCCGCATGAGCTGCCGACGGTCTACGACGCCTACGTCATCGACTGTGTGCCGGAGCGCGACGACCTGGGCTTTATGCAGTTGATCACCTCCACCAGCAACCTGGATGAAGTGGTCGGGCTGCTCGACACTGCCTTGGGCGAGATGGGCCTGTCCGCGAGCCCACGTAATTGCCGTTCCCTGCTGGATGCGCTGAAGGCGGTGAGCGGCCGATTGGCGCTGCGCCTGGCAGGAGCGGGCACGACGACACAGCAAATGATCGCAATTGCGCTGGTGCAGGGGCAGTGCAGCCGCGCCGTTGTCGGCCATCCGGTCTGGCCGGCGTTGACCGAGGGCTTTCTGATCCCGGTAGACGATGTGCCGGAACTGTTCCGCAAGCCTGCCAAGCCGGGGCAGGAGGGCGATGAGCGCGCCGACTTGCTGTATGTGTCGGTCGGCGCCGACGGCGGGCTCGCGGCGACCTTCATCGAGGTCAAGTTCCGCCGTTATCTGAAGACCGCCCGCGCGGCTGATCTGGTCGCGGCGATGGAGCGTCAGCTTGAGGCATCCTGTCAGCGTTGGCATGGGCTCTTCGGCGCGCGCACCTCGACCCTGGAGCAGACCGTCAACCGGGCATGGCTGGCGCGCATCCTGCGCTTCTATGCGAAGAAGGGGCGCCGACATGGTCTCACCGCGGCGGCCTATACGCGGCTGATGCGCGAGATCGACCGCTTCTTGGTCCGCAAGGAAATCGACCTGCCGGACCTGCTCGATCTGCGCCGATTGGGTTTCGTCTTCTGCCCTGAGTATGGCGGGGCGCAGCCGGCGCGGATCGAGCAGCTCGGCCATGCGGACCTGTGGCTGTTCGGGGCCGGAATGCTGCCGGAGCCGGGTCTGGCGTCGGCGGACGGCGGGCCGGGCGACCCTGGCGACCCCGAGGCGCCGATCAACGACGTGGCGCGTGAAGGCATCGCGGCCGTCGTCGGATGGCAGGAAAACACCGCCGCCGCCCCAACTGGGACTGCGCTGTCGGCGGACGAGGCCTCGGCACTGAGCGATTCGCAGTTGCATGAGGGCGCGCCGGGGAGTCATGCCGATACCGAGCCCGATGACCCCACAGAAGAACCGCCAAGTCCCGCTGCGGTCATCCAGCCCGCGGCCGGAGCGCCGCCGGTCGGTGAGGCCAGCGTGCTGCTCGGCCATCAGCACCCCGGCGATGATCCGCTGTATTGGCACCCGATCATTCAAGCCAATCCGCACCTGATGATCCTGGGCCTGCCGGGGATGGGCAAGACCACCAGCCTGATCAACACCTGCATCCAACTCGACGCCCAGGGTGTGACGCCGATCGTCTTCTCCTACCACGAAGACATCGACGAGAAGCTGGCCTTGCACCTGCCGCAGCAGCCACTGGTAGTCCGCTACGCCGGGCTCGGCTTCAATCCGATGGAGGTGGTCGGCGACGGCCCCGTCGCCTATCTGGACAATGCCGGTATGTTGCGCGACATCTTTGCGGCGATCTTTCCCGACCTGGGGGATGTGCAGTTGGGTCGGCTGCGCGATGCGCTCAAGCAGAGCTATCTGGACCAAGGCTGGGCACCGGGCCAACGTGGTGAAACCCCCGCGTTTCACACCTTTCTGGAGCGGTTGCGCACCGAGGACAAGCCGGACAAGGGGCTGCTGACCCGACTGAGTGAATTGGATGATTATGGGCTGTTCGCAACCGTCCCCGGCACCGGCGCGCCGACCTTGCTCGACCAGACGCGCCCGGCACTGATCCAGATTCACGGCACGCAGAACGACTACCTGCAGCGCGCCTTCGCCACCTTCGTACTCTACAACCTTTACCAGGGCATGTTCCGACGCGGGGTGCAGCGCCGCATCACACACGCGGTGATCTTCGATGAGGCCCACCGCGCCGCGCGCCTGAAGCTGCTCGCGACCATGGTCAAGGAATGCCGCAAGTATGGCATCGCCTTTGTCGTCGCCTCCCAAGAGGCCAAGGACTTCGACCCATCGCTGTTCACCGCGATAGCGAATTATCTGGCCCTGCGACTGAACGACGCCGACGCCAAATTGATCGCCAAGACCTTTGCCGCCTCCGACCGGGTGGCGCTGTACGCGGATCGGATAAAGCAGATGAAAAAGTACCATGCGATGTATTACGGGGAGGGCCTGCGGGCACCGATCCTGGTGGCGCTGGGGCAGTATCAGACCCCGAACCATCCGGAAGACGCCGTTGGCTAAGCCTGAACCCGAGGATACGGTCGGCATTTGTCGGATGATCATGCAGGCGGCATCGCGGACAAGATATGCTGCGTCCCCGCCCCAATTTATCCCCGAGGTTCAATGTATGCTTCGCCGCACTTTGCTGCCCCACGCAATCAGCCGTCAATTGACCGCTCCGGGTCGTTAGCGCCCCCCTGCGTAAACCCTTCGCTGCGGCCGTTCTCTCCCCCCGCACTCGCGACCAGTCGACTTGAAAATGGCAGTCAGCGCGCCAACGACAACGCTCGGCGCACCAGCCACCCGGTCGCGCCGGAGGGGAGAAAGATGATCGCGCGACTGTTCGTTCAGCCCGTCGGTTGGCTCGCCGCCCTGGGGACGACCCTGCTTCTCGCGGCGGGCGACTGGCGCTGGCCGCAAGCCTGGGCCTTCCTGGTCGAGCTTGGGGTCGGCAGCCTGGTGGTAAGCCTATGGCTCCTGCGCCACGATCTGGCCCTGGTGGCGACGCGCCTGTCCGCGCCGGTGCAGCGCAGCCAACCGCTCTGGGATCGGGTTTTCATGGTGGCGTTCATCGTTGCCTTCTTCGGCTGGCTGGCGTTGATCGGTCTGGACGCCCGCCGCTACGGCTGGTCGCAGGTGCCGTTGCCAGTGCAGGCGCTCGGCGCCGCGCTGCTTGCGCTGGGGATGGTCGCCATCTGGGAGACCTTTCGCTACAACAGCTTCGCCGCTCCGCAGGTGCGCGTGCAGGTCGAACGCGGCCACCGTGTCGTCACCGATGGACCCTATGGCCGCGTGCGCCATCCCCTGTATGCCGGTGCCCTGCTCTGGCTCGTCGGGGCGCCGCTGCTGCTCGGCTCCTGGTGGGGTGTGGTTGCGGTCCCGCTGATCGGCGCAGCTCTCGCCTGGCGAGCTGTCGGCGAGGAGCGGCTGCTGCACTGCGAGCTTCCGGGCTACGACGACTATCTAAAGCAGCTCAGGTTCAGGCTGATTCCGGGCCTCTGGTGAGACGGCGACAGGTGTCGCCACCGGCCGTCTCTGGAGGATCAGGGCGGTCTCGATCCGCGCCTTGGTTGAATCACCGGTCCGGCGTAGCGTTGAAACGAGTTGGGCGGACCGGAACCATTTGCCAGCCGCCGCGGTAGTGGCCCCGGCGACGGGGCCGATGCTGGTACGCGGCTGAAGACCGGGCTCGTACACAGGGCCGATCGCAGAAGAACCTGGTAACAACGACAGAGGAGACCGCCAAAATGACCCACAAGGGCAGTTGCCATTGCGGCCGTATCGCCTTCGAAGTCGATGGAGAGCCGACATCCGTGATGGACTGCAACTGCTCCATTTGTGCCCGCAAGGGCGCGCTGTTGTGGTTCGTGCCACGCGATCGCCTGCGTCTGCTGACACCGGAGGCGAACCTGAGCACCTACACCTTTGGCGAGGGGACGATCAAGCACCGGTTCTGCCAGGTCTGCGGCATCCATCCCTTCGGTGAAGGCAGCAACGCTGATGGCACCGCGATGGCCGCGATCAACGTGCGCTGCCTGGAGGACATCGACCTTTCTGCACTACCCGTCGAGCGCTTCGATGGGCGATCAGTGTGATCCGCCTTAACGTATCGCTGTCGCCGCCGCATCGACCTGGACGAGGACCCCTGTGATTGCCTCTCAATGAGGCTGTTCGTCCGCCGGTGGGGCTGCAACCCCGTGGCGTGGAAGCGTCGTCGCCCGCCGCAATCGAGGGGATTCGTGCCCGCCCGCGGTCTTGCCACCGCCTGCTGAACGCCATCGAGGAGGAACGCCGTGCCGGAATCGACCCCGATCGCCGCGAGTCGCGACGAACGCTTCGACGACGCTTGCCAGCTCTGGGCGGGGCGTTTTCAGGCGGTCATCGCCACCCACTCGCTCGCGGACCCCGGCTACCCCTTCGCCTCCGCCGTTCCCTATTGCTTGGACGCGTGCGGCAACCCGCTGCTGCTCTTGAGCCACCTGGCCCAGCACACCAAGAATCTGAGCGCAGACGCCCGGTGCGGTCTGTCCGTGGTGCAGGCGACCGAAGGCGACGTTCAGCAGAGCCTGCGTCTGGGCTGTACCGCGGATTGCCAGGAGGTAAATCCAGCCGATGCGGCCAGCCACCGCCGCTGGTTTCGCTACTATCCATCGAGTCGCAGGTATTTTGAGCAACTCAATTTCCGCCTCTATCGACTGATCCCCCGCCGGTTCCACGTCAACGGCGGATTCGGCACCGCGCGCTGGCTCGACAGCACGCGCATTTTGCGCGTCTCTCCGTTCGACGAGGCGCAGGAATTGGCCCTGATCCAGACCGCACAGGGCGTGAGCGACGCTGTGTGGCCGGACCCGGCCGATCGGCCGACTGCCGATCCGATCCGCATCGTGGGTGTCGATCCCTGGGGCTTGGATCTCGCCCGGGGGGACGCGCTGCGGCGAGTCCCGCTGCCAGAGCCGATCACCGACCTGGATCACTTGCGCCTTGCACTCCTGGCTCGGACCGTTGGGTAACCGTCGCCAACCCAGATGTCGCCGCTGTGCCGGCTAATTCTGGCGCGGATTCCCTAATCGGGGGCGGTCTGGTCGGTGTCCGACCCGCGGGCGCAGCGAGCGGGAACCATCGGCAGCGAAGGCCACTGACTGGTCACACGCGGACAACGGCGCCTGGTCGCTTGTGACCCGTCATCGCGCGGGTTGTCGACACCCACTCCACGGCGACGGCCTGAACCGTTACTTGGGGATCAGCCAACGCGGGGCCTCAACCGGGCGACGCTGTGCCCGCCTTGCGCGGACCGCACGCAGGGCTGGCCTGGCGATCATGAAGGTCCTGGAGGGCCGCCAGCGCGTCCGGTGCGAGAACCCGTTGGGCGGTCTCGAAGAGTTCGCTCTCCTCAAAGCGGATGTGATCGGCGAGCATCTTGGCGAATGCGGCCAAGTCGTCGGGACCGCCCGCATTGATCATGACGCGCATTGCGCGGTGTTCGGCCGTGCGTTCGACCAGCGTCCGCTCCCCTGCGTCCTGCATCGCTCGTAACAGTCCGTGCTCCTCGCGTTGGAAGTGAGGTTCCAACGCGTCGGCGAATCTTCTCCGCAACTCGACCCATGCACCCGCCGGGTCATCTTGCGGCTCCCGCGCCCGGCGGGCGATGACCAAGCCGCGGTGATGTTCGTTCGAAAGCCGTTTGAGTGCCGCGAACCGCTGCATTAGCCGGGTCGCCGCTGGCAAGAGCCGCTAAGGCGCGACCCGTCAATATCGTCGCGGGTCCTCGTCTGCATGTCTGTCTTTCCGCTCATAGAATGTTTACTGCCGCCGATCTTGGGACCGGCGATGTTTCTCGATCACTTGGACCAAGTCGAGATTTCTGATCGCTTGCACCGCGATCTCCCAGCGCCCCTCGCCGCACAGACCGCTCACACCAGCCTGCTCATAGGCGTCCAACGCGGCCTGCAAGCAGGCCGATCTGACCGCTTCCGCAAGATCAAGGCCGTCGATCATGATCATCACATTCCGGGCGCTTACCTGAGCATGGGCAACGTCGCCGCGCAGGCGATTCGCGGTGTGCCTCAGCCAGCCTGGCGGCGGGCTCATGGGATGAGCCCCGGGTTGGTGCACAATGCTCGACACCTTAAGGTGCGAGGACCCTGCGCCTACACGGTCTAGCGGGTCAAGCGCAGACACTTGGAGGTTATGGCAAAGCGCGGTTGCACCCGCCCGCCGTCCGTTGGACTGGCGGTGGTTCGGGACCACCACGAACTGCCTGGCCTCCCCGCCGGATTCGCCCCAGTGACAGGATTCTCCCCCATGTTCCCTCGGCTCCCAATCAAGCTCGACGACTGCACCCACCACGGCCTTGGCTCCGGTGCAGAATTCTATGTCGTCGAAGGCGATTCGGCTGCGGGCGCGGTGAGCCGGATGCGCAACGCGGATTACCAGGCGGTGCTGCCGATGCAAGGCAAGCCGCTCAACACGGTCCGCGCGACCGCGCAGAAGGTCGTGGCCAATCCGTGGTTCGCGGCGCTCACGCAGGCGCTTGGTACGGGTCTGGGTGATAGGTTCGATCTCCAGGCCCTGCGGTATGATCGGGTGATCCTGCTCATGGACCCGGACCCCGACGGCATCCACTGCGGTGCGCTGGTCTCCATGTTCTTTTACCGCTGGATGCGACCTTTGCTCGATGCTGGGCGGGTAGGTATCGCGCAGGCGCCGCTGGCGACCTTGGTGGTCGGGTCGGTCGGGCATCCCCGGTACGTCGAGCACCATGTTCGGTCCGAACAGGAACTGCGGGCGGTTGCCGAACAATTGAAGGCGCAGGGCGATACTGAGGTCGTCATGCGGCGCTACCGCGGGCTCGCCGGGACCGATCTGCACGTCCTCGCGGCCACCTGCCTCGATCCCGCGACGCGCACCCTGCGTCGTATCGGCGCGGCGGACGCGGAAGCGGCTATCACGGTGTTCGGCGGCGGGCGCCCCGCTCGGCATCCTCGCGACTGACCAAGCCCGCTCGTTCGGGGCGGGCCACCGACGCCTGGGGCCGATGACGGGGATCAGTTCCGCCAGTCTCCCGCATTCCGCCAGAAAACTCCCACCTTGGCCACTCGTCCCCGCCGGCCTACCCGCGGCACACTGCCGTCCATGGCCGACGCCCTCGACATCCCCAAATCCATCGACGACCCACCGCTACTCCTGCTGTGGCGGGTCGACGACCTGGCACCGATCGTCCTGACCCTGGTGGTGGGCATCCTCACCGGCAGTCCGCGCACCCTGTTCCAACTGCTCCTCTTGGGCGTGCTCCTGGTGCGCCTCTATACAAAGTTTCGAGAGCGGCGGCCGGACGGCTATGCGCTGCATTTCCTCTACTGGCATGGTCTGCTGCCGCTGCGCGGACGCACCACCCCGAACCCCTTCGCCCGCCGGTGGCTGCCGTGACCCTGGACCGCTTCCTGGCGACCTGGAACGGCCTGACGCTGGAGAACCGCGTCAACCGCATCGTCATCCTGCTGCTGATCGGCGCCAACATGGCGCTCGCGATCACGCTCAACCAGACCGAGCGTACCGTCGTCCTGGTCCCGCCGGTCCTCGAAGGGGAGGTCACGGTCGCCCGCTCGTCGGCCAGTCAGGAGGTCAAGGAGGCCTGGGCGTTGTTCGTGGCGGAACTGCTCGGCAACGTCAGCCCGACCAATGCCGAGTTCCTCACCAAGGCGCTCGACCCCCTGCTCGCGCCGTCCTTGCGCCAGGACATCCTGCAAGTCCTGGAGACCCAAATCGGCGAAATCCGCCGCGAGAAGGTCAGTCTCTCCTTTCAGCCGCGCGCGATCAGCCATGACCCGGCGACCGGCACCCTGTTCGTCACCGGCACCCACATCACCAGCGGCCCGGCGGCCAAGCCGGTCAATGCCGAGCGCACCTATGCCCTGCGCATCGAATTCAAGAATTACCGCCCGGTGGTGGTCTACCTGGATGTCTATCCGGGGGCCCCGCGCACCGGGCCGAACCCTGGGGAGGCCCCATGACGCTGCGACCGTTGCCGATGGCGCTGATGCTCTTGCTCGCGGCCGCCGGACCAGGGTCCGCCGCCGACCCCGAACCCGATGCCGCAGGCGCGACCCCGCGGGTCTCCTGTGATCTGCTCGATGTTCGCACCGACGCACCGCGCACCGCGCCCCCTGCCGCCTGGGCTCCCCCTCAAGGCGGTGGACCGGCCATTCGCCGGATCGGCGGGCCGGGGACCGTCCCGGCCGGCAACGGCGGTTTCCTCAAGGTCGGTCGGGGACCGGGGCAGGTCATGCCGGCCGCACTGGAACTCGGGCCGCGCAGTGTGAGCGTACCCCCAGGCACCACGGCCTTGGTCGAGATTGCCATCGATCACTTGAACCGCATCGTCACCCCCTTCCAGAATCCGGTGGTCCATACCGTCTCCCCGGCGAGCACCAGTGTCAACGGCCGCGTGGTCTACGTGGCCACTGCGACCGAAGAACCCGTGGCCCTCTACATCGGCGATGGCCCGAGCAGCGACCTGGCGCTGTCCCTGACCCTGGCCCCGCGCGCGATCCCGCCGCGCGAAATCCGCCTCACTGTTCCGGGCTACCGGGGCAGCGGCAACGCGATCGCCGGCACGGCCCCCGAGACCGTCGGCCCGCCAACAGTGTTGCCAGGTCTGCCGAGCGGGCTCGGCGGCAACCAACCCTATGTCGAAACGATCGCCGATCTGCTGCGGGCGATGGCCCAACGCCGCCTGCCGGCCGGCTACCAGGTGCAGAAGGGCGGGGGCCTCAAGGCCCGATGCGCCCCCGGACTCAAGATCACCAACACCCAACTGACGCAAGGACTGACCGCCAGCGTCCTCACGGTCGGGGTCCGCAATGGCGGGGCAGGGACCATCCCGGCCAACGCATCCGCCTGCGCCGTGGACAAGCACAGCGTCGCCGCGGTCGGCGCCTGGCCGCTCAAGACCCTGGCACCGGGCCAGGAAACAGAGATCTTTCTGGTGCTCCATGCGGGCGCCGTCGCGGCCGATCCGCTCGGTAAACCCCAGTGATGCACCTGAGTGCCCGCTGGGCGTCACTGTCCCCCGATGTCCAGCGCGCGGTGACCTGGGGTGCCGGGGTCGCTCTGCTGTTCGGCATCGCCGCCATCGCGGTCCTCACCGCCGCGCCGCGCCAACCGGTGGCCAGTCCGCAGGAGACACTGGTCCGCAACCTCCTGACCGACACCGATCCCCGGTCGCTGGGCATCGAGGGCCTGGCCGCCCGATTGGAACGGATGGAGCGCCACCTGGATGCTGTTGCCCAACAGGCGGCCAAGGCCGCCGCGACACCGCCGGAGGCCGCTGCGCTCACCGACACCGTGGATGAGCCGCGTCGTCAGGAACTCGACGCACTGAAGGTGCAACTCGATGCGCTCCAGCGTCAGGTGACTGCGGCCAAGCACACCGCGCCACCGACTCCACCGCCCGCGGCGCGGATCAACGAGCCAACATCGACCCCGCCGCCCCCCGTGGCTCCGATCGCCCCGCCGCGTGCTGAGCGCCCCCTCGACCAGTTGTTCACGCCGCCCAGCGCGCCCGTCCTCCCGGCGTCCGGTGCCCCACGCCCCCCGGCCCGCCCGCTGGAGATTCGCGTCGTCAGTGCCCCGGCCCCGGAGGACAGGACACCGGCAGCCACCCCGCCGCAGGACGCCCTCTTCATCCCCGCCGGCGCCATCCTCAGCGGTGTCCTGCTCAATGGCCTGGACGCCCCAACCGGGCAAGGTGCCCGCAAAGACCCGACCCCGGCGCTGCTGCGCATCAAGCACGACGCCATCCTCCCCAACCGCTTCCGCGCCGACGTGAAAGAGTGCTTCGTCATCGTCGGCGGCTTTGGCGACCTGGGGTCGGAACGCGCCCTGCTGCGCAGCGAGACCCTGACCTGCGTGCGCACCGACGGCGGCGTGATCGAAGTCCCGCTCGACGCCTACGCGGTGGGCGAGGACGGCAAGGTGGGCGTGCGCGGCCGACTGGTCAGCAAACAGGGTGCGTTGCTTGCCAAGGCGCTGCAGGCCGGGTTCCTGACGTCGTTTGCCAAGGTCTTCACCCAGGTCCCGAGCATCCCGATCAGCACCGGGGGCACCCAGATGCAATTCCAGTCGATGTTCACGCCCCAGGCCGCGGCGGCAGGGGCGGCTGGTGGGGTGGGTGGTGCCATGGATCGGTTGGCGGATTACTACATGGAGATGGCGGAGCAGACCTTTCCGGTGCTGGAGGTCGATGCAGGACGGGCGGTGGAGTTGATTGTGAACAAGGGGGTTTCTTTGCGGTTGGCGAGGTGAGGGACTGCTGCGAGTCCGAAGGTTCTTTGACCGTGCAGTCTCGTGACTCTTGTCACGCATGTGGGTATAAGTGCCCGCGGTGCGGGTCGGTGCTAGCGGAGATCGGCTTAGCCACCTTGTTGGCTATGCGCACAGCGACCAGGAGGCTGCGGTTAAGTACATTTATCATTTCGTGCCAGAACGTCCTGTCGGACATAGCGCTACAACTACCCGATTACCCAAGCCCCTCGGTATAGAGGGGTTGTCCAGGCCCCATAAGCGCGGATCACTGCGGCGAAGCTATCCACCTGCGCCTAACCGCTCGCGAGTCGGTAAGACCAGTCGTCACGCGGTCTGACCTGGAGGAAACCTGCACGACTCGGGTAAGTTGCGGACGGGCGCCGTCCAGGGGACGCCTTTGTTGTGCTCGCGCACGGTCATTGAGTGACCTCCCGGATATCCAAACGCAGCCCGGCAATGAACTCGATCAAGCAACCTTGCCCGAGGGGAGCATCGTCAAGACCCAAAAACCGTAAAGTACGCGAAGACGATTGAAACCGGAATAACAACGCCGACCAGGACTCCGAACGTAAACTCGCCCCATGGATGCCAGCGCCTATTTGATTCAGGATTCGTTGCTCGATCAGGCTGCTCCCACAATTTGACCAGATAAGACAAGTCTTCCGCACAAACGAGCTTGACCCCCCCTTTCGCCAGTCGGTCTAAACCATTGGCATCGTCCGTGCGATTTGCCTGCGGGTAGACAAAAATTGAGTCTTTGGGAAGAAATGTGATCGCGAGGGCAACCTTGTCCGGGAAACGATCAACCGCCCCTATTTTTCCCTTATTGTTAATGATCCCTGTCGCGCAGAGCGTGAGTTCTGAGACAGCCTCCATTGAAAATCTTGCACGCTTGTCCGCCAAAGCAAGAGCCAGTCCAAAGGACAGGCCGTCGAAGTCGTCGTCGTCCAGCCGAATGACTACGTCGGTATCCAAGGACTCGATGCCCTCCCCGTCGCGGCTATAACTCAGGACACGCTTGACTTGCGCCAGCTTCCTGTCGGATGCGCAACTGCGCATCCCGTTGCGGCGATCGGGATAGGCAACGACCTGGACGCGGTTCATGCGGGGCGTCGGACCACAGGTTGGGAAAAAGACCTCGGACTGCTGCATTGGTGCTGGGCGCAACGGTGTCAAGCAGGCTCGATGACGAGGCGGCTTGTTGCCAATCGATCGACCGGGGAGCCACCGAGCAACCAAGGCGCACTCAACTCTCCATCCGCGTCCGGGGACCCCTGAAGCCAAGTCGCCCCTTGCTCGTCTCGCACCCGCAGCGGCGAACCGGCAAACCCGGCAACCAGCCGGGCAGCGAGCCTCAGGTGCAGCATCCACTCTTGGCCCGCGGGGTCCAGCGGCAGCAGCGTGAGCGTGAAATCCTGATTGGATAGGGTCACCGGCTCGATGGGGCCGCCGGCCGCCGCCTGTAGCATCAGGCCGTCATCCGCCGCCGACTCCTTCCACTGCAAGATCTGCTCGGCGCGCCGTACCTCGGCGAGAAACCTCAGTCGGTCGCGTGCCGCTGGTGATCGCAGCAAGGCGGCGCGCTCTCGATCATCGAATCCCCGACGGCCGGACAATACCTCGGCCGTCCGCTCCACGGTTGGCTCCGGGTTTGGTTCGGCGAAGGCGACCGGCTCCGCTTGGCCCTTGAGGGTCCAGGCCAAGATCCTGGTGAGTTGTGCGCGTGGTTTCATCAAAAATCACTCCTTAGCGTCCGCCTCATCGCCGCAAAGACACGCAAGCAGCCTGTTTCGCGCCTTCGCCGCCCGTTTGCGCATGGCCTCCCGGCCGACGCCATAGTGCCGAAAATAGGCGTCGTCGTTGAGGAATACCGGCTCGTCCGAGAGGCCAAGGGCAATGGACATCGCCTCATGTAAGTCCTTGGGGAGGAGGGCCAGGCATTGTTCGAGTTGGATCCAGGTCTCCGGCGAGCAGATCTCCCCGAGCATCAGTGTCTCATCCCAGGGGTCCTCGGTGACGGCGGTCGCGGCCTGCGATTCGTAGAGGTACTCCAGGATCTTGGTCGGCGTCGCCGGCAACTGCTTCGTAAGGTTCGATCGGCGGACCTCCAACGCCATATCCGCGGCCAGCTCCGCTAGACTGCCGTAGCGGCTCGGTGGGCTCGCCGCGGCCTTGCGTTGGGTCAGATCCTTCGCCATCCGCTCCAAGCGCCGACGCGCCTGGAGCACATGGGTCCCATGCCCGCCGGCGTACCCGTCCAACTCATCCATCTTGCGTTTGAGAAACTGGCTCAAGGTATTCCAGAGCACCGAATCGACCCGCGACTCCAGATCCAACCGCCAGGCCCGGCATAACTCCGCCAAGGATGGCGCCACCGCGGCCCCGCACCCGTCCGCGTCCCGCAACAGGGCCATCGCCATGGCCTCACGGCCATCGCGGTTTCCCGTGGCCCGGATCGTCCCCTCCAAGCACTGCCGCAGGGCGCCGAACCACCGGTCAAGGGTGCTGACCAAGCCGTCGCCCGCCGGGCACAGCGCCGCCAACAAGTCATCCTTGTGCGCGAGGCACAACCTGCGGACCAGCCGCAGCATCTCCCACCGCTCCATCCCCTGATAGACTAACGGACTTTCCAAGTGCCTGGCTCCGCAACGCTCGGTTGAATCATGGTCGTGAATTCTCGGTGGATCGGACATGAACCCCAACGATCTTTCGCGCATCCCAAGTCGCGTCCCTGACCCGCGGCCGAGCCCCTGGTTCAGGCGGGGACTCATCTTCGGGATCGTCCTGGGGTTGGCGCCCGCGTACTGGATGTTGATCCATCCACCCACCGTCCGCGTTTGGGCCAACAAGGTCACTGAGCCGATCAAGCCACAAGGCAACACGTCCGCGCAAGCTTGCACGGACCTCGGCGCAAAGGCAACGCAACTACGAGGTCTTGCCGAAGGGCGCCAGCGTTCGCAGGTATTGCTCGGGACCGTCCGTGGGGTTACGCCGCCCCCCGGGAGCGAGCGGACGTCCGGGGGCGCCGACGGTTGGCGCACTTGGGGTCACGAGCGCGAGACCCAGTCAGCGTGGTGGGACCTGATTGCCGATGCACGCGACTTCGGACGGGCCTGTAACGGCCTCGCGACCGACAATGGCCGCCGACAGGCAGCATCGCAAACCGGGACAGCGGGGAATTTCTCGGATAGCGAGCACGAAAACACCGCTTTCATCGAAAGTCTGGTCGCGCAACTGAAGGCCGCGATGGACTACGCGGCCACTCTGCCGCTACCGACCGCCACGATCAGCGGTCAGGTATCTCCAGGCGAGACTCGATCCAACTTTGGCCAAGGCGGGCTGGCCGCGTCGCCGACGTTGCCCCACGTCATTGATTGGTGCGATCAATGGGTCTACGGCGTTGGTCCGGTGGTCACCGCGTCGGCGTCCGCCGACTCCGCAGGAGAGCCCTTTCGCGCGGCGGCAAACCTGGCGCGATCCAACCTCCTTGAGGGGTTGCTTGGCCTGCACGTTGACCCATCGCACGCGCTACGGGACCTGGCCACCGCGAACCCCGGATTGCGCCGCGGGATGCTACGGCTGGTGAATGCGGGCGAGATCGCTGCCCGGCGTGCCCCCAACGGCGATCTGCTGTGGGTCGAGGCCCGGCTGCCGCTCAGTGGCAGCAGCGGGCTGATGCCCCTGATTCTGCCGTTCTCCGGCCTGGCATCGTCCCTGCCGCAGCCTGACTCGGCGCGGCCCGAATCCGTCCCTCCCGCAGACCCAAGCTACTCCGGAATCTTGATCGACGCCCGGGACCTGGCCATCGAGCCGAGCCTCTTTCCGCGGCTTGTGACGCCAACCGGGCATACGATCCAGGTTCCCGCGCTGGCCGATCCCAACCGGGTCGCACAACGCGGCTACACCACCTATACCCCGTTCGCGGGCCAGGCGCGGATCTTGGCAGGCGGCAGCGCCTTGTGGATTCGCCCGACCGCAGTCGTCCGCGCCCCCGGGGAGATCGTGCTGCGCGAGACTGACGCCGAGCGTGTTACGGGCGCCCGAATCGACAGCCCCCGGCTCAGTCCTGCCCTGATCATACTGACCGACTGATGTCATCGGCACGACCAGATTACTGACGACGGCCCTCCTCGGGCGCGACTTCTTCTGCGTCGCTGCGTCCCATTTCCAGCGCCTTCCTTGACCATGAATCCGGTAGACGGTGATACCGCCGTCGCTCGCCCGGACCGGTGATCTGCCTCGCCCGTCCGCCGTCCCCAACCCGGGTCTTTGGACCCCTCGTGAGGAATTCGTCATGCAAAAAGGTCTCGGAATCGCCGCTCTCGTCATCGCCATCCTGGCCATGTTCATCCCCTTTGCCGGCACTTGGCTCACCCTGTTGGTCGCGCTATTGGCGGTCTTTGCCTACGGGCCAGGGCTTGGGCTCGGCATCGCCAGTCTCGTCGTCAACGTCGTCCACATTCTGTTTCTTTCGCCGCTGTTGTGGGCGACCCAGGGCCTTGCATCGGTGGGCGCGGAGGCGTCTGGCGAGCAGATCGTATTCCTGCCCTGGGTCTTGATCGGGGCGCAAGTGGCCGCGTTTGCGGTTCTGCTGATCCTCAATGGCCGTCTGGTGCGGCCCGCAACCGCGACGGGCACATCCCTCGGGCAGTAATGTCAGGTAGATCACGGCCCCCCGCGGAGCCTATCCGCCGGGGGCCGACGCTAACATTAGTGACGCAGGTCATTCAGCTGTCGAGCGACTTCAAGTATGCTCGGGCGCAAAGAATAACGGGTCGCTGGCGTGTGCGGCGATCCTCTTGGCATAGGACGCGACCGGCGGGAATCGCAGGCATGTACGGAATCGGCGGCAAACGCTCGCCTGTTAGGCACCGTTTTAGTTCCTGCGCCCGTGGGTTACGCCACGGTGGCGCGACCTTTCGCTATCTGCACATCACTCCCGCCCGGCTGGGCGGCTGCCCCTCTCCGGTCCGTGCTCCCGCTGCCTCCTCACTGACCCAAGCGACCCGCGCGGCGTCACAAACCCGCCACTCCGGCTGCCCCCCCCCCCCCCGCGGAATCCGGCCTAGCCTCGTCCGTCCACTTCGCCCGGTCCAACCGGCTCCCGCAAGAGAAATCGCACCCGCGTCCCAAGGCCGCGGCCTTTCATGTCCATTGCTCAAATGAGCGGGGCGCACCGCCCCGCCATGTCCTCGATATCGCCTACACCACCGGAGGCATCCCCATGACCCGCCCAGCCCGAACCCTTTCCGCCCTGCTGCTGCCCGCCGGCCTCCTGTTCGCCCTCGGCGCTTGGGCCGCAGACCCGCCAACCCCAGTCCCAGTGCCAGTGCCAGCCAAGGCAGGCGAGGCCGCGCCCGCCGTCGCCAGCCCCGCCCCTGCCGAGGCAGGGCCGGCCCTGGGTGCCGCACCGACCCAGATGGTCAAGCCAGTCTCCAGTCTGCAAGACGAGATGCTCGGCGGCATCGACTGGGAGCACAACATGGTCTACGCCGTCGGCGACGGCGTCCCACCCGCCAACGCCGTCAGCCCGGCTCAGGCACGGGTGCGAGCGAAGCGCGCGGCCACCGACGAGGCCATGGCCGGCCTGCTGGAGGCCATACAGGCGGTGCGTGTCGATGCCGAGTCCACCACCCGCGACTTCATTAACGAGAGCCGCGCCGTCAACACCGCCGTCTCTGGCCTGATCCGCAATGCGGAGACCGTCGAACTGCGTCAGGCCGAGGATGGCAGCTATCAGATCAAGATGCGCATGCCCATCAATGACCAAAACGGCCTGAGCAGCACCCTCCTGCCGTTGGTCCTGAACCAGGTCCAAAAAGTCGCCATCGTTACCCGCGTGGTGCGCACTGATGCCGCTCCGCCCGCCCAACACGCCGCACCCAAGGCCGCCGCCGCGCCCGCCCCCCTCCAAGACCAACCGCCGGCCGCCCCGACGGCCTATACCGCCCTGATCGTCGATGCCACCGGAATCGGCGCCCAGGCCGCCATGTTCCCCCGCGTCCTGGGCCCGACC
>NZ_CAIZIZ010000250.1 GCF_903933125.1 uncultured Lamprocystis sp.
CGGTGACGGCTGGTGTTTTGGTCGACTTCAGACGATACCGCCGGTCTCCCGCTGCCGCCACCTCCGCAGGAGCCGCCGGCCCTGGTCCAGCCCACCCGTGCACAGCGCCCGGCCTCAGGCAAAAATGGCCAAAGTCGAGGCACAGTTGGTATCAGGGCGATTGGACCCGTTCGCCCTATGAGGAGGACACCGTCCCCCACTATACCGACTTCAACGAAAACGGCGCCTATTCCTGGGTCAAGTCGCCTTCGTTCGCCGACCAGCCGGCGCAGGTCGGCCCGCTCGCCAATGTCCTGGCGATGGTGGCCGCGGGCCACGAGGGCACCACGCGCTATCTGAAGCTGGCCATGGACCGCATCGGCGCGATCACGGGCTCCGCGGTGCCGCTCACGGCACTGCATTCGAGCCTCGGCCGGCACGCGGCGCGCTGCGTACGCACCCAGGTGCTCTATGACATGCTGCTGGAAAACTACGACGCCCTGATCGCCAACATAGCGGGCGGCGATTACACCAGCTTCAATCCGCCGGTTTTTCCCAAGGGCGAACAGATGGGCTTCGGGTTCCACGAGGCCCCGCGCGGCATCCTGTCGCACTGGATCGTCATCGACAATGGCAAGATCAAGAACTATCAGGCGGTAGTGCCCTCGACCTGGAACGCTGGACCACGCAACCAGGACGACGCCCGCGGCCCCTACGAGGCGGCCCTGATCGGCAATCCCGTCCTCGACGAGGAGCGCCCGCTGGAGGTCTTGCGCACGGTGCACTCGTTCGACCCCTGCCTCGCCTGTGCGATCCATCTACACGATAACCAACGCCAGCGGGTGATCCGTGTCAGCACCGTTTGAACCAGCGGGTGCGCGCTCCGGGATCTTGCTGCTCGGCCTGGGCAATCTGCTCTTGGGCGACGAGGGCCTGGGGATCCATGTCCTGCGTCGGCTCGAGGCCGGGTACCGCTTCGAGCCGTCGATCGACTTGGTCGACGGCGGTACCGCGGGTCTGGAATTGCTGCCGCTGTTCCGGGGCTATGGCCGGATCCTGATGATCGACGCCCTGGGCGGCGACCAGCCGCCGGGCGCGGTGGGCCTGATCCGCAATGACGACATCCGTCGCGCCCTGGAGGTCAAGCTCAGCTTGCATCATCTGGGCCTCGCCGAGGTACTGGCCCTGCTGGATCTGCTCGGCGAGGGGCCCGTCGAGCTGGCGTTGATCGGGGTGGCGCCGGCCCGGATGGAACTGGATCTCGACCTGTCGCCCGGCGTCGCCGCGTCCATCCCGACGGTCATCGCCGCGGCGCGGTCGCTCCTGACCAATTGGGGGGTGCGTTCGACATCCACCCGGCCCGAGAGCGCATACGTAGCGAGTCAATAACACGTGAAACACACACTTCACTTGTGAACGGTTCCCAGATCACCAACGAGGGTACGTCGATGAACGAGATAGACGATTTCACCTGTCTGCGCGGATCCCCCTTGAGCGAGGGCCTGACCGACGATCAACTGCGCGCCCTGACGGGCATCACCTTCTGCCGCCGCCTCCAGGACCATGAGGTTCTGATCGAGGAGGGCAAGATCGATAACAGCCTGCACGTCATTACCGAGGGGGCACTGGCCGTGACCCGTGACCTGGGCCGGGGCGAGTACACCACCATCCATGTGCTGCGGACCGGGGACATGGCCGGGGAGATGGGCTTCGTCACCGGCCGACCACACTCGGCGACCCTGCGCTCCCTGGGCCGTACCCAGGTATGCAGCTTCGACCGCGCTGCATTCGAAGACCTGCTGACCGAGCAACCCTGGATGGTCTATCGGGTGATGCAAAACATCGTCCACGTTGGGCACGGCATCCTGCGGCGGATGAACGCCGAATATGTGGAGCTCACCAAATACATCACCCGCTCTCAGGGTCTTTATTGAGCGGACGGCTGACGGCGAACGCCACCGGTCGTTGCGCGCGCCGGCCGGAGCCTTCGTTACACTCCTTCGCCGCGGCGCGCTGCGCGGCTGCATCGGCACCATCGAACCGCGCGCCGCTCTATGCGGCCGTGCTCGATAACGGGGAGAGCGCCGCCCGCCGGGCCCGCGCTTCGATCCGTCGCGACAGCAGTTCCAAATTTGGGGTGGCCGCCGTCAGCAGCGTGTGGGCGAGGCTGATGGTGGATGCGCTGCGCTTATCCACCCTACAAAACCGGCGCCGCTGTAGGGTGGATAAGGCGCGCTGTTCGATGTCAGGGACCCGGCACGGCGGTGGCGCGCGCCGCATCCACCAGGGGTCGCGCGATGCTGCCCAAATTTGGAATTGCTGCCGTCGCGATGTCGGACCCCGTTGGGGGCGTTCTGAAGGTAAGATGGCGGTTTTGCCCGGGGTCAAGGCCGTACTCGCCCTTGGGACGCCGCTGCAACCAAGGTCCGCGCTTCATGAACTACACACCTGTCCAACACATTACGCTCACGAACGGCCCGCTCGCTTACCGGCAGGCCGGGACCGGCCTGCCGCTGCTGCTCATTCACGGCTGGCGGTGTTCGTCCCGCCACTGGCAGGGCACCCTGGATTACCTGGCCGATGCCCGCGAGGTTTATGCTCTCGATCTGCCCGGCCATGGCGAGACCCCGCCCTGGCACGACCCGATCACCACCACCTTGCTGGCGCGCGAGGCGCTGGAGTTCGCCGACCGGCTGGGGTTGGAACGTTTCGACCTGGTCGGACACTCCTTCGGGTCGGCGGTCGCGGTCGGGGTGGCCGCCCTGGTGCCGACGCGGGTGCGCCGACTGGTGCTCACCAGCTTGGGCACGGCGCGCAATGTGGTGGAGCGTGTCACCCTGACCCAGGCCCATCAACAGATGGATCTCGGCTTATCCTTGTGGCGGCCCCTGCTTGCCCTGTCGCGCGATGGACATGCGCTGTGGAAGCCCTGGATCGAATGGGCGGCCAATGACCCGGTCATCAGCCGCGCGGTCGCCGGCGCTTTCGTGGAAAACCTGCCGGAGGACGAGACCGCCATTCGCGACGGCGTGGTCGAGTTTTTCAGCACGGACCCCCTCTCGGCCCTGGAGGTCGCCATCACCGCCGGCAGCCCGGAGTTCTTTCCTGCGCTGACCAAGGTCACGGCCCCGGTACTGCTGGTCACCGGTGATCAGGATCCGCTGATGCCGGTGTCCGCGGTCGAGGCAATGGCCGAACGCCTGGCCGATTGCCGCCTGGCCTGCCTCGACCGCTGCGGTCATCTCCCGATGATCGAGCAGCCGGACGCCTATCACCGTCTGGTGCGCGAGTTCCTGCTGGACGGGGAATGAAACCTTAATCATCGTTCCGGCCAACGTCCCTTGAGGCGTTGGGGAGGAAATTCGATCCACAGATGAACACAGGTGCTTTTCTTCATCTGTGAACATCTGTGACATCTGTGGATAAATCCGGGTGATTGCGTTGACCGGAACGGAGATCAAGGCCAAGTCGTTAGTTCGGGTCGGCCACCACGCAATAGTTCATCGCTGCCCCCTGGTAGCACTGCTGGTAATAGACGCCGTTATCGACCCAATAGGGTTGATCGGCGATCATGACCCGTTCGGCAGCCACCGGCAGCGAGGCGACCGCGGCGCCCACGGCCAGCCCGGCGACGGCCCCCGCGGCGACCGCGCCGCCGCTCCAGCCGGGACCGTAATAATGTCCCCAACTCGTGTCCCCGCCATAGACCACGCCGCCACGATCCGGCCCGCCCACCACGACGTTGCCGTCCGGTCCGCGCGCCGCGAAGTCGCCGTCTGGTCCGCGGACGGCTGCCATGTCGCCGTCGGGCCCGCGGGCTGCCGCGAACCCGCCGCCGTCCGGTCCACGCGCTGCCGCGAACGAATCGCCGTCCGGCCCGCGTGCCGCCTCGAAGTCACCGCCATCCGGTCCGCGCGCTGCCGCGAACTCGCCGCCGTCCGGCCCGCGCGCGGCCGCGAACTCACCGCCATCCGGCCCGCGTGCCGCCGCGAAGCCGCCGCCGTCCCGGAAGCTTCCGCCGCTGAATCCATCATCATGGAAACCGCCGTCGCCGCCATGGAATCCGCCAAAGCCGCCGCCGCCGAAACCACCCCCGCCAAAGCCGCGGGCTGTCGCCAGCGTGCCGAAGCCGACCAGGCCCAGGGCCGCCGCGATCAGCACGGTTTTACGCATGAGGCTCAAGTGACGCGTGTTCATGGCTGTGCTCCGGTCTGGGCAGGTTGAACGACAGGCTGGGCTGGTGCCGTCGGCGGCGGCGCGAACTTGATCTGCTGCACCCCGGCCGGCGCCTTGAATGTGAAGGTGCTCGCCTTGAGTGGGGGCGCGGTCTTCCAGTCCTGCAGATACGCGGTCCATTGCGGCGAGGCCGGCAGATTCTTTTGATTGATCAGGATCTTGACCGGCACCGGCTTAGCGCCCGTGGCGACCCACACCTGGACCTGGACATCGTCCCGATCGAAGGCCAGATGGTCGGCGGCGACCCCGCGCACCTTGCCGGTCCCGACGAACAGGGCATGGCGCTGGCCTTTGCCCAAATGCTCGCACAGCTTGGGGCTGGCCAGATCGGCAAGCGCCACCCGGAAGTGCAGGTTCTGGTCGACGTGTGCCAGGGCACCCTCGATATCCGCGGGGACCTCGGCGGTGGCGTAAGTCTTCGCGGTCGGATCGTACAGCGTCATGGTCTTGCCGTTGAGGAAAAACTGCTTGTCGAGCAGATCGCCCGCGGCGTTGACCCGCAGTTTGTCGGGGCGCTGCACGAAGGTCTCGGTGTCGAAGCTGAATTGCAGTTTCTTGCCGCCGGCGTAGACCCGGTCGTCGGTGACCTCCGCGCTGAAAGAGAACCGGTCGAGTGATTTCAGGTAATCGCACATGCGCGCGACGATCCGGTTCGGGTCCGGCGGTGCCGCCTGTGGCGACGGCTCGGCGGCTGTCGCCGGGCCGGTCAGCAGCAGCAGGCCGCCCAGGGCCAAACCGCTGATACGCTGTAGATTCATCGTCGTTCTCCTGTGATTGAAGGAACTCTCGGGAACATCCCGGCTGGCCCGGTGCAGGGCCGCCGCGGCACGGATCGGCGCCGATCCAGTGCAGCAAGCCTGTGGGAGCGGCGTCCCGCCGCGACGGCCCCCGGCGCGCTGCCGCAGCGTTCGCGGTCACCGCGGCACCGCATCGCGGCGGGACGCCGCTCCCACAAGGTCCGTGCCGGACTTTCACGGTAATGCCGCCAGTGTGCGACGCCGGGGCACTGGCCGCAATGATGATCAATGCCCGCCGGCCCACCCGAGCAGCGCCTCCGGGACGAGCATCCGGCATGAGCCAGTCGTTCCGCCAATCGTCTTATCCCAGACGCAGGTCGACCCGGCAGGCGCCGCCGCCCTCCGGCAGCCTGATCCGCGCGACGCCGTCGCTGACCGGCACCGGCTGCCCGTTCAAACTGACGGCGATCACCTGGCCGGCGCCGGCGCCATTCGCGACGACGATCTCACACGAGGTCTGGCCGTCCGGCAGCCGGTACGTCATCCGGTAGCCGGGCCAGTCGGCCGGGATGCAGGGTTTGAGGATCAGCGTGTGGCCGTGCTCCAGGCGCAGGCCCAGCACCGACTCGACGCCGACCCGGTACAGCCAGCCGGCCGAGCCGGTGTACCAACTCCAGCCGCCGCGGCCGATGTGGGGCTCGGTGCCGTAGATGTCGGCGGCGACGGCGTAAGGCTCCAGCCGGTAGGTCGCCACCTGTTCGGGGGTTGCCGTGTGGGTGACCGGGCTCAGCATCTCCAGCAGCCGGGCGGCCCGCTCGCCGCGTCCCAGTTCGGCCATGGCCATCACCGCCCAGCAGGCGGCGTGGGTATATTGACCGCCGTTCTCCCGCACGCCGGCCAGGTAGCCCTTGATATAGCCGGGGTCCTTGGGGGTGTCGACGAAAGGCGGGGTGAGCAGGCGGATCAGGCCCTCGGTCTCGCTGATCAACTCCGACTCCAGCGCGTCCAGCGCCTGTTCGGCCCGTTCGCGCGGGACCGCACCCGAGATGGCCGCCCAAGACTGGGCCAGGGCGTCGATGCGGCATTCGGCGTCGGCGGTGGAGCCCAGCGGTGTGCCGTCGTCATAGTAGGCGCGGCGGTACCAGGCGCCGTCCCACGCGGATTGCTCCAGCGCCTCGACCAGTGCCGTCCGGTAATCGGTATAGCGTTCGAGGCGGGCGTGATCGGCGCGCGCCGCGCACAGCGGCAGGAAGTCACCCAGGATGCGGTAGAGGAAGAAGCCCATCCAGACGCTTTCGCCCGTTCCCTCCCGGCCGACCCGGTTCATGCCGTCGTTCCAGTCGCCGGTGCCCATCAGCGGCAGGCCGTGGGTACCGCGGGTGAGTGAGCGGTCCAGGGCGCGGCAGCAATGGTCATAGAGGTCGCCCGAGGTGCCGCTGGGCTCCGGCAGCAGATAGGCCTCGTCTTCCCCCGGCGCCAGGAGCCGGGCGCTGAGATAGGGGACCTCGGCGTCGAGGATGGCGCGGTCGCCGGTCGCCTGGACATAGTGGCAGGTGACAAAAGGCAGCCACAGCAGGTCGTCGGCGAAACGGGTGCGCAGGCCGCGCTCCATGGGCGCCGCGTGCCACCAATGGAGCACATCGCCCTCGACAAACTGATGGGCGGCGTGCAGCAGGATCTGCGCCCGGGTCAGGTCCGGCCGCAAAGCCGTCAGGGCCCCCGCGTCCTGGAGTTGGTCGCGGTAGCCGTAGGCCCCGCCGGACTGATAGAAGGCGGAGCGTGCCCAAATCCGGCAGCTCAGGTTCTGGTAGACGAGCCAGCCGTTGAGCATCAGGTCGATGGCCGGGGAGGGCGTCTCGACTTGCAGCCGGCCGACCAGATCGTCCCAAAACGCCTTGGCCTGGGCGAGCGCCTGATCCACTGCACCCGGCTCGCGGTAGCGCGCGACCAGGTCGTCCAGTTCGGCCTGGTCCAGACACTCGCCGAGCAGGAAGCTGCACTCGGCCGACGCACCGGGCGCCAGCGTCAGGGTCGATTGCTGAGCGAAACAGGGGTCCAGCCCAACCCCGCAAGCGCCGTCGAGCAGGGCGGTTGCGCGCAACGCCTGGGGATCGCCCAGGTCGCCATGGCGGCCGATGAAGGCGGCGCGATCACAGGTGAAGGACTGCGGTCCAGGTGTCCCACCGAAACGGATCAGCGCGGCGAACGCGATGCCGTTGGCAAAATCGCCGGCCGCCGGGTTGACGGCGGTGAGCAGGTCGCGGGCGGGATCCCAGCCCGTTTCGATCGGGCTCGGCAGGGCCGGCTGGTTGCCCATGACCAGGCGCTGATAGGCGAAGAGCGCCAGCGTCCGCGGCCGGGTGCCATGGTTGGTCAGGCGCAGCCGCAGACAGCGCAGGGGGTCCGTGCGGGGCACGAAGACGGTGCACTCCTGAGCCAAATCCGCGTAATCGCAGCGAAAGACTGAGTAGCCGAGACCATGCCGGACCTCATAGTCACAGGGGGCCGGCCGCGGTCCGGGCAGCGGCGACCAGGACTCGCCGGTGGCCTCATCCCGCACATAGAGGGCCTCGCCGTGAGGATCGCTCACCGGGTCGTTGGACCAGGGCGTGAGGCGGTTGGCCTGGCTGTTGCGTGCCCAGGTATAACCGGCGCCCACCTCGCTCACCAGGCAGCCGGCCCGTTCGTTGGCGATGACGTTGATCCAGGGCAGCGGCGGGCGGGGCAGGGCGCCCGCGTCAGTGCCCGAGCGGCGCAAGGGCAGGACATAGTCGCGCCCGTCCGCGGAGAACCCGCCGAAACCGTTGAACAGCCGCAGCGGTTCCCCCGCGAGGTCCAGGGCGGCGGCCGGCGCACCGGGGGCGCCGGCTGCGTGTCCGGTCAACCCCTCGCCAACCGCCTGACCGGTCGTGCCGGTCGCGGGGGCCGCTTCCGGGCGGTGATAACCGTCCAGCAGCGCCAGCGCGCTCGCCCGGTCCGGGGCCACTCCGGTCAGGAACAGGACCTCGACCACGGCGTCAGCCGCCAGTGCGACCGTCGCCCGCAG
>NZ_CAIZIZ010000251.1 GCF_903933125.1 uncultured Lamprocystis sp.
CGGTGACGGCTGGTGTTTTGGTCGACTTCAGACGATACCGCCGGTCTCCCGCTGCCGCCACCTCCGCAGGAGCCGCCGGCCCTGGTCCAGCCCACCCGTGCACAGCGCCCGGCCTCAGGCAAAAATGGCCAAAGTCGAGGATAAGTGTAATTATCTGTTTTTTAGGGCTTCAGAAATTATTTTGAGTTTACGTATATTTTCTTCATGTGCATCAGCGCTTCTGGCATGTGCATCAGCGCTTCTGGACTTTTCATCAGCGCTTCTGGTAATTTTCTCTTTTAATTCCTTTAGGTACTTATTTTTTTCTCTAGCGCTACATAGAACCTCCCTCCCAGATAATTTTGAATCACCATCACTATCACATTTTTGAATTATTTGGCGTTGCTGCTCAGGTGTAATATATTTATCAGTCTCCGAGGCAATGCCAAGACTCGTAGAACTAGCTAAAACAACTGCAACGAACGTTTTTATTGCTTCTCGCTTCTTCGACGCCGAATTTTCATGTGCGTCTTCATTTTGAGAACTTGATGCTTTGTTATTCGCCATAATCAATTCTTCTTTGTTGGAGTTACGGGATCAAGGCAATTTTTTCTAATAAGCCAAGGGAATCTCACCACCTCAGCCTAACGGGATTTCTGCCGGCTGCATAACTCGGTAACAGCGGACAAGACCGGCCAACTGGCCGCATATCTTGTTAACCGAGGAGAAAAGCGGCGCCCGGCCGACCTGCACCCGAGGTGCTATGGGTGTCCGTATGTCCGTATGCTGATCAATGCTACCCCTGTCAAGGTCCGCGTCTGGGACATCGCTGCCGCCGCTTGACAGCCGGCTGCGACTAGGCCGGTGGCTGCAACGGGAACCACATTTTTTTCATAGTAGTCGGGAGGGAGGCAGCTATTCTGTGACCTGCCCCATAGTCTTCGGACCTCACGCTACGCGAGGCGTCTCCGCCCTTGGCTCGGCGCCCTTAGCCGCGAAGCGATCGGGTCGCCGTGTCGCCTTTCCGCCGGGCCGTATGGATGACCGCCGGTCCCCTGCCCGAACCCAATCCGATCCGCACACCTCTGTCCGTGCACCCCCGGCCATCATCCCCATGGCACCGAGCGCCAGAGCCCCACCCCCAGACCGATATCATTCCTGTGATCCAGCCGGATTAGCGCCCGCCTGCCGTCCCCCGGCGCGCGGGCGTTGCATGTACGCGAACCCGCGCCGTCGGCCACGTGATGGGCGCGATCCAAACGAAAAACGTGGCACCCCTGATAGCGGCAAGTCCAGTTGCTGCCCGGTCGCAGCGGCAGGCGGCTTGCCCAGCGCGGCCTCAATGGCTGGCTGATTCGGGAAGAACACCTTGTCCGCCAGAGACCGCGGGCAACCCATATAGAGGCCATCGTTGTGATTGAAGGTCGGCCACTCGCCGGCCTGGCGCCACGGGAGCGATCCAATACGGCGCCATTGATACTCGGTACAGCGTCCGTCCAAGACGCTGGGGCGCACGATCACGCGCCACTCGTTCTCCCCGATCACCGCCGGCGCTGAGCCGAACAGCGCGTCATTGGGCAATGCCGGTTCCGCTTTCCAGGGATTGCGGGGCAATGTCCGGGCGGCCACGGCCTGCAGCAACTGCGCTTGAATAGCGGCCAGCACCTTCGGCTTGGTCTGCTCGAAAGCCACCCGGAAACCCGCATTCAATAGCACCTCGCGCAGGACATTGACCGGAAGGCATACCAACGCATCGAGTGCCCCCTTGAGATGACCGTCCGTGACGGACGCCGAAAAGCGTTCTACCGGCGTCGCCGGTCGTGGTGTGCCGCTCATATCAACCGCTGCCATAAAGAAGGAAGAAATCATGGGGGGTAGCCTAGCAAGGGTGGCGGAAAACGTAAAACGGAGAGTAATAAATAAATATCACTCTTGACGAAATAAAGCGGGTGGCTATAATGGCGCTTATAGTGGATCGGTGGCAGTCAATGAGCGCATTCGAAAATCAACTTGCAGCGCGTGGAACAGAAGCCAGTAGGCGCGGGGGATGGCCGCAATGAAACGGTGCCAACAAGCGCATCAGTTGCTTGGGAAAGCGCAAACGCCGTGAATCACAACCGTGGAACACGTCAAAGCCACGAATCATCGAAAGACCGACAGGGGCCGTTATGCAAACCCAACCCGTCATCCCACAAGCCGCCGTGGCGATACCGTCCGCCGAGGACGGTCAACTCGCCTGGTTGCCCGTCAGCGTGATTGCGCCCCGTGCGGGGCATAATCCCCAGCGTCATTTCGATGTGGCCAGGATGCGTGAACTGGTCGAGTCGATCCGCGGGCAGGGCGTCATCCAGCCCATCGTGGTGCGCGCCATCGATGACGGGCGTTACCAGATCATCGCCGGTGAACGGCGC
>NZ_CAIZIZ010000252.1 GCF_903933125.1 uncultured Lamprocystis sp.
CGGTGACGGCTGGTGTTTTGGTCGACTTCAGACGATACCGCCGGTCTCCCGCTGCCGCCACCTCCGCAGGAGCCGCCGGCCCTGGTCCAGCCCACCCGTGCACAGCGCCCGGCCTCAGGCAAAAATGGCCAAAGTCGAGAGTAGGACACTCGATGATTTATGTGTTCCCGGAACACTGTCTCGCGGCGGGCGGTTCAAGCGAATCGACGCGGATCAGGGGCATGCGTATCAAATGATCGGCCAAAAGGAGCTATTTTGGTTAAAGCCTGAAGGACGTTGGATCGCAAAATCGGCGATGGACGACGATTCTCTGGGTATTGCTGGTGCGGTCATGGTGGCTGCCCAGGGTACGCTAGGGGAATCCGAACTCTATTGCCGAGCAGAGTTTGTTTGGGGGCCATGGACAAAGATGGCATTTTCCGAGCACATCTTGCGCGTCATTGCTGATGAAGCGGTCATGCCGCGGGGCTGCTTGTATGCTTTTATGCGTTCGGAGACGGCCTTCCGAATGCTTCGCTCAATCTCAGTGGGCTCGAAGCTGCAAGACCATCACTACAAATTGCGTGGTCAGCTTCCCGTGCCGTATCCACCGCGCGAAGTTCAGGCACAAATTCATAATAAGGTCATCGCCGCCTACGAGGCTCGGCATCGAGCAGTCGCATTGAACGACGAGGCGATTAGCATGGTCGAGCAGAGCATCGGGGGCGCGAAAGACTAATGGCCAAAGTGATCCCCATCGGCGACCCAATCAACGACGCCGAACGCGCCGCCATCGCCTATCTACGGGATCACCTGCCGGACAACTTCATCCTGCTGCACAACTTCGAGATCCTGCGTCAAAAGGAACGCTTCGAGATCGACCTCGCGTTGCTCACACCCCATGCCCTGTACCTGATCGACGTGAAGGGCACCCGCGGGACTATTGAGGTCTACGGTAACAGGTGGTATCCCGAGGGCCGCGCCTCCTATCCTTCCCCCTTACCCAAACTGCGCAGTCATGCGAAGACCGTCAAGGGTCTGATCACCGAGGCCCACCCGGGCCGTAGCGAGCTGGACGGTATCTATGTGGATGTCGCCATCCTGCTCACCGCACCCGACGCGTTTCTCAACGACCGCGAT
Organism: uncultured Lamprocystis sp.; assembly: GCF_903933125.1. GTDB lineage: Bacteria > Pseudomonadota > Gammaproteobacteria > Chromatiales > Chromatiaceae > Thiodictyon. Next base: position 1,120 of record NZ_CAIZIZ010000252.1, read on the forward strand.
CAGCGCGACGCCGAACAGGTGGTCAAGCTCAAGGATGCGCAACGCTGGTTCAAGGACGGAACGCGCATCCCGGCCCGTTTCTCCAGAAATATCCTGGCTCAACAGGCGCTGATCCTGCACGCCTTGCAGGTGGCGAAGCCGGCCCCGGGCGTGCCGCGCTTTGGACACTGGCAGGTGAAGGAGCGGCTTGGGGCGACGGACGCCTACACCGAGTACCGGGCCGAGAATCTCTTCGCCGGAGGCACAGCGCGGCTGCGGGTCTATGCGGCCGAGCCCTACCAGCCGGAAGACGCGCGCAAGGCGCAGATCGCGCTGATCGCGAATGGCTACCGGGCGCTGTCCCGCCTGCCACTGCACCCGAACATCTTGGCGGCGCGCGACTTTTTTCCGACGGAGGACGATCGGGCCTTTTGCCTGGTGCTCGACGACACGCCCGGCCAGGCCCTGACGCTGCACCTGGCTCGCCCGCAACTGGCGCTGACTCTGGACCAGAAGTGGCGCGTTGCCCGCGACCTGCTCGCTGCCCTGGCCCATGCCCATCAGCATGGGGTGCTGCATCGCAATCTGACCCCCGGGGCCATCCTGATCGGGCAGGATGGCACGACGCGGCTGACCGACTTCGATTTCGCCAAGACCGCAGTCGACCGCGGCCTGACCATTGCGCCCGCGATCGTCGAGTTGGTGGAGGCCGGGTATGTGGCGCCTGAGGCGTATCGAGCACCGGAGACCGCCACCGCGGCTTCGGATCTGTTCTCGGCGGGGGCCGTCCTCTACGAGCTGTTCACCGGGGAGAAGCCCTTTGCGGGCGACCCCAATGTGGTCTGGGATCGGGAGGGCGCCTTCCTGTATCCACCGTCATCGCTGCGGCCCGAGCTTGGCCAGGCGTTCGATGCGTGGCTTACGACGCTGTGCCGTTTTGATGCCGGCGCGCGCCCGGGGGCCGTGGCGGCACTGGCGGGGTTGAACGCCCTGCTGCAACCGGCCCCACAGGTCCCCGCGGTGCCACCGCCCGAGGTGCCGGCGGCGGTCAGTGCCGAGGACGAGACTGATTACCTCAACCTGCCCGCGGGGCACCGGCTGACGCACAAATTCGTGGTCGAGCGGCGGTTGGGGCGGGGCAGCTTCGGCGTTGTCTATAAGGTGATCGATACCCTGGGCGACGTGGCACGGGCGGTGAAGCTGGTCCTCAACGACCGCTATTCCACGTTGGAGCGGCTGAAGAAGGAGTATCAGCCGCTGGTGCAGATCCCGGAACATCCGCGCATCGTGCGGGTGCTGGATGCGGACCTGATCCCCGGCGCCGGTATTCCCTACCTGGTGTTTGAGTACACCGAAGGGTCGGATGTCGGAGACATGATCGCGCAGCGCCTGCTCTCGGCGGAGGATGCGCTGGAGTTGGCCCGGCAGGTGATCGAGGGTCTGGTCCACCTGCATGGCAACGGTTTCCACCACTGCGACATCAAGCCGCGCAATCTCCTGTGGACGACCAAGGGGGCCAAAATCATCGACTTCAATGTGTCGGTGCGCGCCGGTGACCGCGAGGCGCGAGGTGGTGGGTCGCGCCGCTACCTGCCCCCGGATTTCGATCCGGAGGCGGTTCCCCACAACGGGGAGCGCGCCGACCGGGACCTGTACGCCCTGGGACTGACGCTTTACGAGGCCTTGGCCTCCCGCTATCCGTGGGACGCGAGCGAGCCCCCACCGAACCGGCCGGCACCGGATCCGCGTGAGTTTTCGGGTTGCGCCGATCTGGCGCCGGAACTGGTGGACTTGGTGCTCAAGGCAGTTGCCCCGCGGCGGGCCGAGCGCTTTGGGACCGCCGGAGAATTCCGTGATGCCCTCGCGGTGATTCGCCAGGCCCGGCGAACGCGGGCACCAAGTTTGGCGATCCTGGCGTCAGGTCTGGGTAGCGGCGGTGCGGCGGCCACCAGTGCCTCACCCAACACCAGTCCCTTCGTCTCCCATCTGCTGAGCCTCTACAGCCAGAGCCGCCGGAGTAATGCCGGTACCCGCGGATTGGATGCCCTGGGCTTTTCTGCCTACGTGGAGACCGCACTGGACCGGGAACTGCTGCC
>NZ_CAIZIZ010000253.1 GCF_903933125.1 uncultured Lamprocystis sp.
CGCCTGTAGGGGCGCCTGTAGGGGCGACTTCAGTCGCCCCTAACATTCCCGCAGCGGGTGTTCGTGAAATCACCTGACGCGATTTTCAGGAATCAACAGCGTGACTGCGCACATCGGTCAGGTTCCCGGCGCGCGCTCGGGGCGACTGAAGTCGCCCCTACAGGTCGGTAGATCGTTTTTCGCTCAGGACCATCATGCCCGTATTTTGCCCATCGACGACCGGGCCTCGATCAAGATTCCGGCCACTTGGGCTCGCCGGGTGCGTAGTCAGGCCATCCTGGCCTGACACCGTCAGGGCTGGAAGCCCTGACAACGCACGCCGCTGGCCGGGATTACGATCAAGGCCGACGACCGCGCTCGACCGACGAGGTTTCATGCAACTGCGCTTCTATACCGTTCCGATCCATGGCGGCGAGGACGTCGCCGACGAGTTGAACCGCTTTTTGACCGGTCATCGCATCCTCGCCGTGGAGCGGCAGTTCAATCAGAACGGCGGCGCCAGCGCCTGGGCCATCTGTGTGGCGTTCGAGCCGGCCGGCGAGGGCCGGCCGCAGGGCGGGCCGGCGGCCGCGCGGCGCGGCAAGGTGGATTACCGCGAGGTGCTGAGCGAGCAGGACTTCAACGTCTATGCGCGCTTGCGCGTCTTGCGCAAGGAGCTTGCCGAGGCCGAGGGGGTTCCCGCCTATGCCCTGTTCACCAACGAGCAGTTGGCGGAGTTGGTCACCCGCCGGGTCAACACCGCTGCGGCCATACGCGAGATCCCCGGCATCGGTGAGGCGCGCATCGAGAAGTATGCCGCGCGCTTCCTCGCCGTGCTCGCGGAGGCCCTTGCGGTACTTCCCTCGGCCACTGGCGCGGCCAATGCGCCGTAGCCCGCTTGGTCTGGAGGCCGTGGCCGATTGGCACAATCTGGCCGCCGCCTTCCACCGCGCCGCGCTGGGCCGCAGCACGCGGCCCGAGGTGCAGCGGTTTGCGGCGCGGCTGGAAACCGAGCTTGCGCACCTGCGCACCTGCGCACCGATATCCTGTCCGGCGGCATCGCGGTGGGCCGCACACGCCGGTTTCGCATTCACGATCCGAAGCCCCGCACCATTCATGCCCCGTGCTTTCGCGAACGGGTGTTGCACCATGCCTTGATGGCCCATGTCGGTCCGGTGCTGGAAGGCGCGCTGGTGGCCGATACCTTTGCCTGCCGCACGGGCAAGGGCGCGCTGGCCGCCGTGCAGCGCGCTCAGCATCACGGCCGGCGTTGGCCCTGGTGGGCCAAGATCGATATCCGGGCCTACTTCGCGAGCATCGACCACGGGATTTTGCAGGACCTCCTGGCGCGCCGCTTCAAGAACCAGCAACTTCTGGCCCTGCTTGGGCGGATCATCGAAGCGCATCAGGATGCGCTATTCGCAGTGCCGCCGGCAGTGGGAGGGCGCCTATGCGGGGGGCTTGATCAATGCGCGGACCCTCCAGGCCGGCTATGCCGGCGCGCTTGCGATCACGCTGCATACGGATGCCGCGGCGTGGCGGCGCGAGCAACTGCGTCGGGTACCGCTTGCCGGGGCGCTGAGCGGGCTGTAAGCTCGCCGTGCGGGTGGGGGGTCGCCACTGGCGCGAACCGGGTGGTCCGCGGCGGTTCCTGGAACAACCACGCGCGCAACTGCCGTTGCGCCTACCGCAACAGGAACGCGCCCGATAACCGTAACAACAACCTCGGCTTCCGTTGCGCCCGAGCTCACGACCGGACCGGACGGTCCGGACCTGAACAGACCGCCCTCCCGGGCGCCGCATGTTCGGCGTCCAAACGCAAGGCCCCCGGCGTGCCAGTAGTGCGCACCAGCGGTGCGGCGAACCCTCGCCGGGCGGCCGTCTCCTATCCGGCCTCATCGGTGCATTGATGCTGCCCACCGCCCCGCCGCGCGCCATCGACCCCTCGCCACACCCCTTGACCAAGGGGGCCGCGCCCGCCTGGGCCAGCGCCTGGGGAGAGGACCGTTTCGGCGTCTTTGCCGCCTTCAGCCTCGGCGACCTGGTGCAGCGCCTGCGCTGGATCCCGGCCGGGGTCTTCCAAATGGGCTCGCCGGAGGACGAACCGGGCCGCGACAGCGACGAGGGTCCGCGGCATGTGGTGCAGATCGGCCGCGGCTTCTGGCTGTTCGATACCCCTTGTACTCAGGCGCTCTGGACCCGGGTGATGGGCGAGAACCCCAGCCGTTTCCAAAGCCCGGAGCGGCCGGTGGAGCGGGTGAGTTGGGACCATGTGCAGCGCTTTCTCGAACGGATCGAGGGCGAGGTGCCGGGGCTGGGCCTGAGCCTGCCGACCGAGGCGCAATGGGAACATGCTTGCCGGGCGGGGACCGGGGAGGCACTCTACCAGGGAGCGATCACGATTCTGGGTGAAAACAATGCGCCGGCGCTGGACCCCATCGCCTGGTATGGCGGCAACAGCGGGGTGGGGTTTGAGTTGGCGGACGGGTCCGACTCCGCGACTTGGCCCGAGATGCAGTATCCCAATCCCAAGTCCGGCACCCACCCGGTGGCCGGTAAGGAACCGAACCCCTGGGGTCTTTACGATATGCTCGGCAATGTCTGGGAATGGTGCGCCGATGGCATACGCACCTATGACGCGCGGTGGGCGCAGGACCCGGTCGGTTCGCAAAACGCTGTCGAGGACCGGGTGGTCCGCGGCGGTTCCTGGAACTACGACGCGAGCAGCTGCCGTTGCGCATGCCGCGACGGGTGCGCGCCCGGTTACCGTGACGACAACCTGGGCTTCCGTTGCGCCCGAGTTCAGGAATCGTGAAGCCAGGCCGGCCGGGTGCGGGTCCCTGTGCGCCGAAAAGAGCCGATCTCGCACCAAGTCGCGATTTTTTCAATGTGTTATCTGCGTTTGGCGACTCACCCGATGGGTGATCTGGATGCCTCGCACATCCCTCTGTTTTTCTTGGCGCCTTGGCGTCTTGGCGTGAGCAACTACCGGATCTAGGGTGAGGGACCCGGCCTTGGTCATGGTTCCGGCCACTGGAGGCCGAGGCGGCCTTGGTCATAAGTCCGGCCAGATCCAAGCCGGCACTCGTCGCGGCCGCGGGCCGCTCCTACCGTAGGAGCGGCCCG
>NZ_CAIZIZ010000254.1 GCF_903933125.1 uncultured Lamprocystis sp.
GTCAGAGCAGCTTCACACCGGACCGTTACCAGTCCCGCATGTGCTCCTAGGCTACGACGGGAGAAACCGTCGGTTCTATCAGGCCGCCTCCTAGCGACTTCTTGTAGAACATTCACTTACGCGACTTCGTGTCGCACAACAATGATCAAGGCCCGGCGGGCTCATGGTTGGCTGGATAGAGTAGACGCGTACAACGAGGATATCTCAATGACAAGAACCGATGCGAATCTGAATCTTCAAGCGAGTTATGGCTCACCCAGTCAAGCGGGCTTCGGCAGCGCGGTGTTCTGTGACCGCGTGGCGCGAGCGGAAGACCTGGAAGCCGCGGCCCTGAAGTATTACCGCCATTTCGTTGGTGCGCACTGGGAGCAGTTCGGCGAGGAGGCCTGGATGTCAGGCTGGAAACAGATCTATGTGCGTCAAGCCGATGACCGGCGCAGCATTCTGACCGAGCTGCGGGGTATCACCGATCGGGAGGCGCGATCGTCGGTCGAGTTGTTGCTGGACAACATCGATGATGCCGCGGCCGGGCAGAAGGCGCTGTCAGCGGTCTACGACGACCCGACCTTGGAGAACCTGGAGGTGTATACCCTGGGTGACGGCGCGGCGATGTCGGGGTTGCTGATTGCCGGGCGAGATTGCAGCGGCGACGCGATTTTTCTGGTCTTTCTGCTGGATTGAGCGGCGGCCTTGTCAGGAGATTCCTGACGCTGATACCCTGGTATTGCCCGAACGCCGAACAGGCTTTACCATGGCGTGCCCTGATGGTCACCCAGGAATTTACTGCACTATGAGATCGCCTGCGCTGCTGTTGCTCTGTTGTCTCGTCGCGGCCTTGCCGGTTCTGGCCGCCGACGGCATTCGCACTGAACGGGTCCACTTCAAGGCCGGGTCGACGGGTGCCACGGTCACCGGCCGCCTGCACGGCGACCAGGACGTCGATTATCTGCTCGGGGCCAAGGCCGGGCAGCACATGAGTGTGCAGTTGCACTCGGATAACCCTCAGAACTATTTCAATATCCTGCCGCCGGGGTCGGAGGAGGCGCTCTTTGTCGGCAGCACGTCCGGCGGCCGGTTCGATGGCACGCTGCCCGACACCGGTGACTACCGGATTCGGGTCTATCTGATGCGGGCCGCGGCGCGCCGCGGCGAACAGGCCAACTACAGCCTTAAGGTCCAAATCGGCGGCGGACGCCCGCAGTCGGCGGCCCCCAAGCCCGACTTCGCGGACGGTCTGGCCGGTGGACCCGACTTTTGGGAGGTCAGCGGTGTCGCCGCCGGAGACCAGCTCAACCTGCGGCGCGAGCCGTCGAGCAAGGCGGGGGTGATCGTCGCGATGCGCAACGGCACCGTGCTGCGCAATCACGGCTGCGAGATGCATGGCGGTCAGCGGTGGTGTCAGGTGTCCATGCGCGACGATCCCCAGCGTCGCGGGTGGGTGTCGGGGCATTATCTGCGTGAGTCGTCACAGTGACTTCGTGGTGCTGTTTTCAGGTTCACCGACTCAATCAACCGGACCCGAGGGCCGCTCATGTTCAAGGCGATCTCACGCAGTCTCCTGACCCCGCTGATCCTGGCCGGGCTCTATCTGATCCCGGTCAACCTGTTTTTGAATCTGCCGGCGGCCCAGGTGTGGCTGAACAGTCTGCAACCGGACGCACTGGCGCTGACCTGGGAGCGGGCCTGGTCCTGGTATCCGTTGCGGGTGGAGATACGCGGGCTCGCGGCGGATGGGCAGACCGCGGTTGAGCAATGGCAGGTGGATGCCGGCAGTGCCGGTGCTTCGGTTTCGCTGGTGCCTTTGCTGCGCGGCCAGATCCGCATCCATGACCTGGACCTCAATGATGTTCAGGTGCATCTGCGTCCGCGGCCGAAGTCGCGGCAGGACGACCCGGCACTGCGACCTTTCTACCCGGTGATCCGCCATCGTGATCCGACGGCCGTCGCCGCCGCGCCGCCGCCGGCCGGCGGGCCGCTGGTGCTGGCCGTGAAGAACCTGCGCCTCACCGGCGAAACACAAGCCTGGATCGGTCACATCCGCGCGACCCTCACCGGGACCCTGGGCGGCAGCTTCAGTCTGGATACCGGCACCGGACAAGTGGGGTTGGCCAATGCCGACCTTGATCTGCGGTTGCCGGCGTTGGCGATCGGCCCGGACCAGGATCTACTGCGGGACGCGGCGGTGCGCGGCCGGATCGAGGTGCAGCCCTTTGTCATGACCGCGCTCAATGGCCTGGACGCACTGCGGTTGCTGATGATCAATGCCGAGATCGACCTGCCGGCCGAACGCCTGCATGCTTTGAACCACCTGCTGCATCTGGACGGCCTCACGCTGGACGGCAGCGGGCGGCTGCACGGGCGGCTGCATCTGGAGCACGGCGACCTGCGCGGCGATACGGATCTCGTGCTCGACGCCGATCGGTTGCACACCGGGATCGGCCGGTTTGGCTTCGCTGGACATGGCACGGTGGAACTGCGGGTCGATCCGCAGGATGAGCAAGACCTGGTCGTGCGCTTCGCGACCGTGGAGGTGCAACTGGCCGAGGACGGGGCTGGGTCCAGGTCCGATCGTAAACCGGCGACGCTGGCGCCGGTCGCCGTGCAGCCGCTCTATCGCGGGCGCGATGTGTCGCTGACGTTGCACCTGGCCGCGCCGGACCGCAAGCAGGATGTCACCCGATTGATTATGGCGATCCCGGAATTCACGGTGCCTGATCTGTCCGTGTACCAGCGGTTCTTGCCGCCCCAGGCCGGTCTGGCGTTTCACGGGGGCCAGGGTCGGTTGTCCGGACGCGCCGAGGTGTCGCGCGACACGCTGCTGCTGGATCTGGCCCTGACGGCTGCCGGTGCGGATCTCGCTTACCATGAGCAGCGGCTGAGTGCCAATCTGGATCTGCGGCTGCGGATCGCCGGGCAGCCGCAGGCGGGAGAGAGCAGGGCACCGAACCATCGAACGAAACGGCGGGCCAAACCGACAGTGGTGTTGGACCTCAGCGGCACCCGCCTGAGTCTGGACGATGCCCGGCTCATCCTGCCGGATCAGGCCGAACCGCGTCCCTGGCAGGCCGCCCTCACCATTGCGGAGGGTCACTTCCAGTTACCGCTCACTGGTGCGGAACTGGCTCACGGCGCCATGCTGTCCTTGGCCGAGCGTAGCGCTCACCACGGAGTCGCCGCCGTTCTCCTGGAAATGGACGACGCGCGGTTGCGGGCACGGTTCGACGCGCCGCAACTCAACTGGATCGCGGCGCTGATCCACCACCCCATGGGTCTTGCCTTGCGCGGCAGCGGTGCGGTGGATGTTGACCTGCGAATGACGGACGGCCTGCTTGGCGCCGACAGCGCACTTGCGGTGAAGACTCAGGATCTTGGCATCGATCTCCTGGACCACGCGGCGACCGGCGCGGGTGAGGTCAAGCTAAAGGTCGAGCAGGGCGGTCGGCATCCGTTGCTGGCGCTGGATGCCCGGTTGGCGGACGCCCGGCTGGGGCCCGCGGATGCACAGCGCCCGGAGTTGGAACAGGCGCGCTTCGAACTCGCGGTGCGGGCGCGCAATCCGGATGCGCACGGCCGGGGCGCCATCACGACGATCGATCTGCGGGTGCCCACGGCACGGGTCAAGGACATGAGTGTCTATAACCCCTATCTCCCGCCGCAGAGTCCGTTGCGGTTCGTAGCCGGCGAGGCCGAGGTCAGTGCCGATCTGTCCCTGGCGCCCAATCAGGTCAAAGGGCAAGCGATCCTCAACGGCCAGCGGCTGCGGATGCAAGTGGCGGGCGAGGACATCACGACCGATCTGCGCCTGGATGTTCTGGTGCGCGACGGCGATGTCGGCAAGCGGCGCTTCAACATCGCCGGCAGCGCGCTGCGCCTGCACCGGGTGCAGGTGACCGGCAATGCGCAGACGCACCAGCAACCGGACTGGCATGCCCTGGTGCAGACTGAACGGGCCCAGGTGCAGTGGAGCCGGCCGCTCACGCTGGATCTGGCGGCGGACATCATGGTCGCCGACTCCCGTCCATTCGTTGCCGTGCTCGATCAGCAGCGCGGCAAGCATGATTGGATCGGCGAGTTGTTGACCGTCAAAGACTTGGCCGGCCGGGTCGAACTGGCCATCGACCAAGCGGGCACCCGGGTGCCGCATCTGCTGCTCGGCAGCCGCGAGATTGAGATCGGTGCCAAGGGCCGGGCCACCGCCGCTGGTCCGGAGGGTGTGGTCTACGCCCGTTTCCACAATCTGGCCGGGTTGCTCGAGCAGCAGGGTCAGACCCGGCACTTCGACGTGACCGACGCCCGCCGCCGATTCGATGCCTATGTGGCGGACGCGACACCCTTGGAGCAGTCCGCAGTCGAGCCCGGCCCGGTCAGTCATACCGCGGCCGGCGCTGCTAAAGCGTCGGCCGCTCCCGGCACCCATCCCGGTGCTCCGCACCATGCGGTTGCCCCCAAGGCGCCAAAGCAATCGGTAAACCCGTTTCTGGACAGCGATGGCTGATCCTCAGGCGATGTTGGCGCGTACAACATGGTATTTTACGTGGTCTTAATCGCTGGAAAATGGTGCCGTCACTCGTTAGCCTGCGCAGATAACGTGCTGTTCTCAGACCCTGAGCCCCGGCCTCATCCCGCCAACCAATCACTGTTTCCGAGACGGATTTTTGCACCATGACCGATATCCCCTCGCGCTCCACCCCGGATACGCACCAGCGGGGCGCCGACAAGGTTGCGCGCATTCCGATCAAGGTCGAGGCGGTTACAGAGGTGCTGCGTAAGCCCTCCTGGATCCGTGCCCAGGCACCGCTTGGCGAGGGCGTGACGCGGATCAAACGCATGCTGCGCGAGGCACAGCTTGCCACCGTGTGCGAGGAGGCCAACTGCCCGAATCTGGGCGAATGTTTCAACCACGGCACCGCCACCTTCATGATCCTCGGCGATGTCTGCACCCGCCGGTGTCCCTTCTGCGACGTGGCTCACGGTCGTCCCCAGCCGGTCGATCCGGCCGAGCCGGGGCACTTGGCGCAGTCGATCGCGGCCATGGGGCTGCGCTATGTGGTCATCACCTCGGTCGATCGGGACGACCTGCGCGACGGCGGCGCCGGACACTTCGCCGACTGTTTGCGCGCCGTGCGTGCCGGCTGCCCCGAGACCCTGCTGGAGGTCCTGGTGCCGGACTTTCGCGGCCGTCAGTCGGTCGCCCTGGATCAGTTTCAGGACGCGGCAGTCCCCGATGTGTTCAACCACAACCTGGAGACGGTGCCCCGACTCTATGCCCAGGCGCGCCCTGGGGCGGCCTATCAGGGCTCTCTGGATCTGCTCGCCGAATTCAAGTCGCGCCACGCCGCGGTGCCCACCAAGTCCGGCATCATGCTCGGGCTGGGCGAGGAATGCGACGAGGTGCTGGCGGTGATGGCGGATCTGCGGACCCACGGCTGCGACCTGCTGACCTTGGGACAATATCTCCAGCCGAGCCGCGACCATCTGCCGGTGCGGCGCTACTGGACGCCGGAACAGTTTGCTGCCTTGCGGCTGGCCGGCGAGGCCATGGGCTTCACCAATGTGGCGAGCGGCCCCATGGTCCGCTCGTCCTACCACGCGGACCGCCAGGCGCAGGGTCTGGTGGGCGCCTGAGTCCGGCGCCCAGTCTCCGATGCCCGACTGGCTCATGCTCGCGGTCGCCTTCCTGGTCTTCATGGGCCTGATCATCACGGTGCAGGCGGTGGATCGTCATGCCGCCGGGCGTTTCGGCTACCGGCCATTCGCCTTGACCAACCTGGCCTTCATGCTTATCCCCCACGGCCTGCTCGCCGCCTGGCTGATCACCTGGTGGTCGACCGGCCATCCGGCTGCGGATGCGGTCGTCGCGACGCGATCCGCGGCCCTGTGGGCGCCGGCCGTACTGGGGACCGCGATGGCGATCGGTCTGTTTCTGATCCTGTGGCGGCGCACCAGCGCCTGGATCGCGTTGTTCGCGGTTCCGGTGATGGCGGCGGGCGCCTCGGTGCTGCTGGTTTCGGGCCTTTTCGGCGAACTGGCGCGGGCCGGCGCGGGGCAGGATCACTGAACCTGCCGGCCGCGACGCACCCCGTGACATGAAAGTCCCCCGTGGGAGCGGCCTCCGGCCGCGATGCGGCTTCGCAGGGTAGCGCGGCGTCAGCGCACCGCGCCGTCCCATCGCGGCCGGAGGCCGCTCCCACAGGTGTTTAGCCTTACGTTTAGTGGTATTTTGATTGCCGGACAGCGCAGCCATCCGGTGACTGCCCGCAGGGCTGGAATTGCTGCCAACCTTCGTTCCACCTCAACGGGAGACCTGATGCCATGACGGCCTACAGTGCGATCAAGACTCTGCTCATGCCGCCAGGAATCATCATCCTGATGCTCCTGGCCGCCTTTTTTCTGGTCCGCGGTGTCCTGGGACGTGTGCTCCTGTTCGGCGCTGCGGCTGTGCTCGCGCTGATGAGCGTGCCGGTGGTGGCGATGCTGTTGATGGCGCCGCTGGAGCCCTATGCGCCGCTGGATGTTCGTGCGCCGCTGCCGTCGCAGCCTCAGGCGATCCTGGTGCTGGGCGCCGGGCTTTACCATGACGCGCCCGAATATCAGCGCGATACGGTCGATGGGTTCAGCTTGCAGCGGTCACGTTATGCCGCCTGGCTCCATCGCGCGACCGGTCTGCCGATCTATGTCAGCGGCGGCGTGGTCAAGGCTGACGCGCCGGTGGTGGGTGAGGCGATGGCGCGGGTGCTGCGTGAGGAGTTCCAGGTCCCGGTGGCCGGGGTCGAGAGCAACAGCCGGACCAGTTGGGAGAATGCGGCCTTTTCCAAGCCGATGTTGCAGCGGGCCGGGGTGTCGCGCGTGCTGCTGGTCAGCAGTGCCTGGCACCTGCCGCGGGCGGTGGAGGCCTTCGAGCAGGCCGGTGTCGCTGTCGTTCCGGCGCCGACCGGGTTCATCACCGGGCCGGGCTGGCAGGACACCCTGGTCCTGGCCGATTGGCTGCCGTCCGCGGCGGCCTTCAACATCAGCTATTACGCTGTCCACGAGCACTTGGGGCGGGTCTGGTACCAGGTGCGCCAATGGGTGTCCGGCGCGCCGCGTGCGGCGCCGGCGGCCGACTAGGGGGCGTTCCGATCGTTGTCGTTGTCGTTGTCGTTGTCGTTGTCGTTGTCGTTGTCGTAATCGGATAAGCGATTCAACTCGGGCATCAGCAGCCGCTTCGATCGGGTTTCGATTCGCCACGTGCGGCACTGACGCATCGGTGCGACAGCATCTTCGTGGGCATCGTAAACTCGATTACGACAACGACAACGACAACGGGGCCACGGGTCCTTCAGTCGAACCGCAATGGCGCCACCGTGCCCGCGGCGCGATAGGTCAGGTAATCGGCCAACACGGTCGCGTGATCGAAGGCGAGTTGCGCGGGCAGCGCGTCCAGCGCAAAGACCTGCACGGCGCGGGCGTCATCCAGGGCCGTGGGCTCGCCGCTGGCCTCGGCCACATAGACGGCGGTGACCGTGTGGCCGCGCGGGTCGCGAGCCGGGTGCGAATAGAGGCCGAGCAGGGCACGCAGCCGCACGTGCAGGCCGGTTTCCTCCAGGGCCTCGCGCACCGCGGCCTGTTCCAGCCGCTCGCCGCAGTCCACAAAACCGCCGGGGATGGCCCAGCCAGGCGGCGGGTTGAGACGCTCGATCAACACGATCGGACGGCCGGGACGGTCGATCAGTTCGATGATGGCGTCCGCGGTCACCAAGGGTGTCACAGGGACTGGCATAGTGATGGCCTCCGGCAGTTGTTGGTCAGTCAGTCCCGCGCCGCGGGACATGGTCGTTGTAGCGTTCCATGAGATAGCCCAGACAGTCCTGGCGGATCACTGTCAGGTCGCGGGTGAGCATGGCGGGCATCACCGGGCGGCGTAGCTTGATCTCCCCGTCCTCGAGTTGAAAAAAGCGCTTGGCCACGTCGTTGCCGTCCTCGTCGTGCACCACGAAGCCGAGCCCGCGGTCGCTGGTGCGCAGGCTGGCGAAGGGGGTTCCGCGGGGCAGTTCCCGGAAGTTGAAGTGTTCGATCTCCGGATTGAGCACCAGTTCGGCCTCGGTCGGCGGCAGGCCGATGCTCAGCTCGGGCGGCACCGTCACCTGCGCGACACTGTGGAACAGGTCGATGTCATGGGCTGCCACCGGGTGGTTCGGTACCTCCAGCAGATGCAGGGCGGCATCGACCAGGGTGCGGGCGTGCGCGACGCCCGCGGCCTCGCCGACCTTGCCGCATTCCAGCGTGACCGCCGGGCCGAGGTCCGCGAAGGCCGCGGACTGAGTCCCGATGGGGCGGGTGAAGTAGACCACGGTCCGTCCGAACAGAGTGGCGAGGTGCAGTGAGCGGTGATCCAGACGGTCGACGCAGGCGTAATGCGGGTTGGCGCCGGTGTTATTGTGCAGGTCGATACTGGCAAAGATACCGCGGCGGGTCATGCGCTCGAAGACTGCCGTCATCACCTCATGCTCGGGTGTCAGCGGGTGATCCCCCCCAGGCCAGACCCGGTTGTAATCGGGTTGATCCGGCAGGTGGCGGGCGCCGCTGGCCGCCGCGGCGACATTGCCGATGAACAGGCTCAGGGCGCGCGGCAGACGCGGCTCACCGAAGCGCGCGATGCGCTCAGCGAGCAGGGCGCGCATCGCGTCCCAGCCGACCGTCTCGTTGCCGTGCAGTAGCACCGACACGAAGAGCGGCGGCTGCCGGGTTCCCGACAGATGAATCAGCGTCGGCGCACCGAGCCGGCGGTGCAGGTCGCGGCTGTCGGCCCCGAGCAGGTCGGCGGGAAGGTGATCGAGTTCTTGCAGCATGTGGATCCGATTCCAGGTTCGTTGAATGGCGCGGCCCGGCGGTCTAGTCCAGGGTCCAGGTGTGCACCGGCCGGCCAGCCCGCTGGCGCTCCAGATAGGCCGCGACCAACCCGCGCATGTCCGCGCCGTGGCGTTCCACCCAGGCGCGTTGCCAGTGGGCGCCGGTGCGCGGTCGCTCCAGCCGGGCGTCGATGATACCGAGCCAGTGGTCGATTTCGCAGCGGTCGGCGCCGGCCGCGGCGAGCCCGCACCGCGCCCGCGGCAGCAGATCCTGTGCCAGGATATCCGAAACCGGGAGGTCATGGCCGTCCAGTCTGAACCGCGCATCAACTGGTTTCCGGCCAGACCCGATTCAGCAGCACCACCAGCTCGGCGTCGCCGCGCCCGGTCAGGGCGTCGGCCAGCCGCCGCCGCAACCGCTGATTGCCGCGATAGACGGTCAGATCCTTGACCAGCCGTTCGCTGATCCGCCGCTCGCCATCCGCCACCAGTAACAGCAGCCAGTCGAAAGCCTGATCGCTGCGATGCAGTAGCGCGCCCTTGAGCAGAACCTGCTCCGCGGCGCCTTTGTAGGGCGCGGCATCCCAGCGGGTACGCAATTCAACGAGCGCCGCGGGGACTCTGGATTCGCCCAATGCCAGGGCCGCCGCGTCGCGCAGGATGGGGTCGCCGCGGTCCAGAAAGCTGCCGACGAAGCGGGCAGTCGCCTCCGGGTCCAGGCGCAGCAGTGCCAGCAGGCAGGCACCCGTGACCTCGGGTTCACCATCGCCGGCCTGCGCCTTGGTGCGCAGGACCGATTCAGCCGCGATGGGCTCGCAGCAGGCGATGGCGTCCATGACGCCGGCGCGCACCCGCGGTTCGGGATCGACCAATAGCCGCGTGAGTTCGGGTAAGGCGCGGGCGTAGGCCGTCGCGGCCAGACCCATGGCGGCGGTGACACGCAGATCCACCGCGGTATCCTGGCTGCCGCCCCAGGTCGGTTCCAGTTGGCGGTAGCGGATCCCGGTGAGGAAGAAGGTCACATCGACGCAGTCCAGTGCGACCAGGGCGCGGGTGATGGCGCCCTTGGCGGTGCATTGGGGGTCCTGAGTGTGGCTGCGAGCGGCGAGTCGGCGGAAAGCGGCGATCAGGTCCGCCTCCAGTGGATAGATGAGCTGGTCGCCCGCGTGTCCGGCCGCGAGCGCGACCAGCCGGTAGTTGGGATCGGCAAGCGCGGTACGCAGCGCCGCGACCGGCGCGGTACCGGCGGCGATGGTCTCCCGCAACTCGGCAAGGCCGGTCTCGGGGGCAATGGTGCGGCGTTTCGGCATCGCTTGATCGGGGGTATTGTTGAGTAACGAGTGAAGAACAGGTGAAACACAACGAGAAAGACACGTGAGTTCCTAAGCACCCGCCGCCAGCCGGCGGATGCGTGCGGTCAGGGGTTCATCGACGATCAGCTCGAAATAATGCCGTCGGTCCGGGTCCACCGGTCCCAGCGCGTCACCGTACCAGTCGTGGACCGGGGCATGGCGCAGCACGATCCAATGGACGCGCCCGCCGCTATCCCGGTGGTTGCCGATGAAAAACAGGCTTTCCGAGGCCTCGTGCTCGGGCAGGCGCAACTGAGTCATCGGCAGTTCCTCCTGGAGCCTGAGGAAGGCGGTCTCATCGAGTTTGACACCATTGACGTTGTAGTTGAGTAAGTCGCGCCCTGGGCCGGCGCGTTCGCCGCCGATCGCGTCACGCAAGACCGTGACCCGGAATGCGGGATTGGTCGGCTGGAAGCCGGAGCGCAGCAGCAGCCCGGAGCAGGACGACAGTCGGTCCGCCTGATTGATGGCGCTGGAGATCATGATCGGCCGGCCCTCGTCATAGAGGAAGTTGGGCTCGCGTCGCGAAAACGACAGACCGAGCCCCAGTTCCAATGCGGGCAGATCGTTCTGGCGATTGCGGACATTCTGCAGGGTCACGACCTGAAGAATCTTGCGTGCCAGGCGGCAGGCCCGAGTGACCGTCAGGCTGGGGCCGTCGTCCTGGTATTCATAGAGCGCGACGATGACCGCGTCACCCTCCACGAACAACTTGTCCGCGCCGAACTCGGGCAGCAACTGATTGACCGGATCGAACAGGCTCAGGCTGAAATGGGATGCGGGGTTGAGTCCGCGGGCGCGCAATTCCTCGGTGATCAGGGTGGAGCCGCGCACATCGGCCTTGAGCACCGCGTGGGCGCGGATGCGCCGGGTTCGCGGACCGCCTTCACCGCGGCAGGGGAATTCGTAGAGGCTGCCGTTCGAGCGCGACAGACGGCACTCGTCCTCGTCCTCCATCAGGTGGATGCCGTCCAGCACTTCAAAGGTCTTATAAGCGAGTTTGAGATCCCGCCGCAGGGTCAGGAAGTCGACGAGATAGCGGCCCAGCAGTGCTTGCCGCTGTCCGGGTGTCTGGCGCTTGCGGGCGATCTGCAGGCGTTCGAGCAACTGATGAACGGCGAGCGGGTCCGGACCGCCGCGCAGCGTGGCAAGCCGTTGCGCCAGGGCGCGGCGGCTGAGTCGCTCTTTTGTATAGTCCATCACGAGAGCGAAGGGCAGGGGGTAACCCAGTTGGCGGCGCAGCGCGGGCAGAGCATAGGTGCACTCGATGGCACCGCCTAACCCGGCAACATCCAGGCTGGCGACGAGTTGCCCGACCAGGTCGCGTTGAAAGAGGTCCCAGTCGGGATACTGCCAGCGGGCGGCGGTGCCCTGCGCGCGGCCCTCGCCGCCCTCATTGGCAGCTGGCCCGGCGTCGAGAAAGAGCCGCAGATTGGCCGGCTCATCAAGCCAGGTGGTCAGTCCTTGACGGTATTCCACCCGTGGGACGAACCCGGCGAGCAGGATCTCGGTGGCGACGAAGCCGCGTAGTTGGCCCTGATCGCGACGCCCCAGGGCCGACGGTTGACTGACTGGGGGTTCGGGCTGCGCGGCGCCGGTCAGCCAGGTCGGCAGATAGTCGGCGAAGGTCGTGATCAGGCACGCCGCGGTCCGCGTCAGCCAGTCGTCGATGCCGGACTCGGCCATCCAGCCGATCGGATAATCGGCGGCAAGGGCCAGTCCGGCCCCCGCATCGGAGATGAGCAGGATCGGGTTGAAGAGGATGCTCTCGGGTACCGGCCAATGTTTGCCGAGCACCGCGGCGCGTAGGGCCTGGACCTGGACGGTCTCGAACTTACGGATTTGGCGAAACAGCAACTGCGCCACCCGGCGCTGAATGCCCTGCGCCTGGCGGGTCACCAGGATCAGTTGTTCGTGCAATCCAATCCGGTCCGCTGCCGCTCCGTCCGGTTCGGACTGAAGCTGCGCCTTGAGGGCCTCCTGGAGAGCCAGGGGTTCGCGCGCCGTCAGTTGCAGCAGAAATTTGAGTAAGGCGAATTGGAGCAGCACTACCTGGTCGCGCGAGTCCTTGTCGGGGCGGCGCTCCAGCGCCGATTCGAACAGACAGAGGTAGGTGTCGCGCAGGGTCGCCAGATCGTCGCTGCCGACCAACTGTTCGGGGATGCGCCGTGACAGGCTGAGGGCGTCTTCGCGGACCAACTCGCGAACGGTCGCGACGGCCTGGTCGCGGAAGCGTGCACTGAGCAGGCAGTCGATGTGCGCGTTGTCAATGCCCTTGCCGCAGGAGTCCAATGAGATACTCCACGGGTAAGGCCGAACCAGTGGCTCAGAGAACTCCGCAAGACTTGGGCGCCAATGCATGTTTTTCGTGTTGTGTGTCAACGGCCGGTGGGGTTGCGGGTCGACCGGCGGCGGGTGCTTAGGTTCCCAACATTCGGCGTGCGCAACGGCCGATCACCCGGCGCCGGTGCCCGGCGGTGCCGGCTGCGGGGTCTGCTAGACTGCGCGCGTCCACCCGCACATCGAGCCCGCGGGTCCGAAGCGGATCATACGCGCTCATTCATCGGGCGGTCACCGGATTGCCGGGGACCGCCGCCCCGTCACCAGTGGTGTCACGTCCCATGTCAGGTCCAATTACCCACGGATTCACTGGAAGAGGCTTGGCGTCCGCGAGCCTCCAGTTGTCAGCCAACAGCGGTCGCGATGAAGTCGACCTGGTCGGCCTCGGCGGTTCAGGCGGCGCCGAGGGCACCGAGGGTGACGGCGATGCAGGGCTGCCGCGAACTCGCAGCGGCCGACGGCGACCGCGCCGCGTCGTCGCTTTGCTCCTGATTTTGCTCCTGCCGTGGGGGTCCGTGATGGGGGCTGAGGGGAGTGCCGGCCGGGAGGCGATGGCGGATGCCATGTCCCGCATGATGGAGGCCATGGGTCTGATGGGCGCCGGTGGTGAGGCCGCCCGGGCGATGACCAATGGGGGCGTGCCGGGGATGCCGATGGACCAAGCCGGTGAGGTGGGCCGACAGATGCTGGAGGGGATGGCCCCGGGTGGCGCGGGTGCGGGCCGAATGCCGTGGACCGGTGCGGCATTCGGGGGTGTCTGGGAGTCCGCCGGGGGCGGACTGCTGATCGTCGAGGGCGGCAATTACCGACTCTATGCCCCGAACTGGGCCTTCGTGGACGGCACCCTTCAGGTCACCGGCGATCGGGTGCGGATGGTCAGTCGTCGCGCCGGTGTTAGTCTGGAGTTCGAGTTTGCATTGGACCAGGGGCGGCTGGCCCTGCGCGATGCGCAGGGTCAGGTGTTTCTCTACCGCCGGCTGGTGCTGGACGGCGGGGGTTAGGTGACTTCCGGGAAAAAGATGTACCAACATGTAGGGGCGACTTTAGTCGCCCCTACCGCCCCCTGCGGACCCGCGAGCGCCTCCGGTTTTGTTATTGCTTTGAAGAACCTTGGCGTCTTGGCGTGACCCATTCCGGGCCTGAGCCAAGCCGGTGTGGCGGATGTGCCCGCTTGGGCGTCGTTCGCCACCAGTGTCTCTTCCTCACCTCAGCCGACCGTCAGGTCAAGGCCAGTCGCACCGCGACCAGCAGCAGAAAGCAGCCGAAGGCGCGCTTGAGCAGCCCCACCGGCAGGCGGTGGGCAAGGCGCACGCCCAGGGGCGCGGCCGGCATGCTGGCGACGAGCATGAGCAGCACCGCCGGCCAATAGACGAAGCCGGTACTGAATGCCGGCAGCCCGTCGCGCGCCCAGCCGACCACCACGAAGCCGATGGCCCCCGCCACGGCAATGGGCAGCCCGCAGGCGGCGGAGGTCCCGACGGCCTGGCGCATCGCCACCCCGCAGCGGGCGAGAAAGGGCACGCTGATGGTCCCCCCACCGATGCCCACCAGCGCGGACAAGGCGCCGATGCCGCCCCCGACCGCCCACAATCCCGCCTTGGTCGGGAGCGGCCGCTGGGATGCCGCGCGCGAGGGGACTAGCATCCGCAGACTCACGTAGAGGAGGAAGGCGGCAAACAGGCGTTTGAGCCAGAGCTCCGGCATGACTCCGGCAATTGCCGCCCCCGCCCAAGCCCCGAGTACGATCCCCGGCGCCAGTCCGGCCACCAGATCCCAGCGCACCCCGCCGCGACGATGGTGGGCCAGGGCCGAGGCCGCGCCGGTACCGACGATGGTCGCGAGCGAGGTCCCGACCGCCAGATGCGGCACCCAGTCGCCGCCGATCCCGAGATGGCCGAACAGGAACATCAGGGCGGGCACCATGATCACGCCGCCGCCGACGCCGAACAGGCCGGCGAGGAGTCCGGAGAGCACGCCGGTGAGGAGGAATCCGGTCAGGTCGAACAGTGGCATGATGGCAGGGCTGAGTAATGCGTGGATCGTTTGATGGAAATCGCCTTTGGGTGATCGCCGGGAATGAAGATCCCGTCTGGGTAAGCCTCCAAGATCCCTAGGGCCGTAGGGGCGACTTCAGTCGCCCCTAAAAAATTCGCTGTCATCCTTATCCGAGGGTCACCCTAGAGCCGATCACTCAAGTCGCGCATGGAAAACCCGCGCCAAGGTCCGGCGACACCGCGGGCCAGCCCCAAAACCTTAAAGCGCTCCCCCATGGCACTGGGCAGCAGGAGCTGTTTGGCTGCCTGGGCCTGATTCAGCGAGTGCTCGATGGCGCCTGACTCGATCGTCAGGAAGCGGTCGATGCCGCAGCCGATCAGGAACTGGGCCTGGGTGGCGAAGCCGGCGATCGTGAACCCGGCGTCCAGCCCGGCCCGGGCGACGGCACTGAAATCGACATGGGCCGTGATGTCCTGCAGCCCGAGATGCTGGTAGGGGTCGCCGTGGGCCTGGTGGCGCCAGTGGCACATCAGAGTACCCATGGTGCGGTCGGGTTGGTAGTAGGCCGCCGCCGGGTAGCCGTAGTCGATCAACAGGACCAGACCCGCGGTCAGGGCGTCGCCGACCGCGGCGAGCCAGGGGCCGGCCCGCAGATTGATCTCGGAGCTGTAGCCGGGCGTGCGGGCGAAACCGGCGTCCTGGATGGCCGCGAGTGCGGCGGCCAGCCCGATGGAGCGGATGGGGGCCGCAATCTCGCTCAAGGTGCCGTCGCGCTCGGTGACGAAGATCTCGAGCGGTTCGCCGTCCGGCCCGATGCGGAAGCGGTGGACCGGCATCGCGTCCAGCACCTCGTTGGCCAGCACCAGGCCCCGCAGGTCGACCGGCAGTCCGGTCAGCCAGCGGCAGCGTTCGACCAGGTGTGGAACCGCGTTGCTGAGCCGTTCCTGTTGACGCGCCTGGAGATCCGGGCTTGGCTCCAGGATCAGATAGCGGTCGGGGAGGGCGCCGAGTTGTTCCAATCGGGTCAGCACCGCGACGGCCAGGGCACCGCTCCCGGCACCGAATTCCAGCAGGTCCCCCCCTTGTAGCCGCTGCAGGGACTCGGCACACTGGACGGCGACGCAGTCGCCGAACAGCGGCGAGAGTTCCGGGGCCGTGACGAAATCCCCGGCGGCGCCGAACTTGGCGGCGCCCGCCACGTAGTAGCCGAGGCCGGGGGCATAGAGCGCCCGCTCCATGAATTGGTCAAAGGGCAGCAGGCCGTCGGCGTCGACGATCGCGGCGCGGATCCGTTCGCGCAGGCAGGCGCTGTGCCGTTCGGCATCGGTGTCGGTACCTTGGGACCGAGAATGGGTCGAGTGCTGGTGCATGGTGCGCGGCGTCGGTCGGGATCGTTCAGCCGCCGATTAGACCCGGCTTGCGGGGTGCAGCGCAAACCCGGACAACGCTGGGCTTTGCGCGGCACCCAGCGGCCCTTACCATTGGGGGCTTGGTCAGCCGACCGCCGTGCGTCGCCGGCTGTTCGGGTGGATCTTTGGGGTCAGGATGCGTCCGTGCCGGGCACTCAGGGTCATTGGGGGTAGCGTCCGGGCCTGAAATACCGCGCTGCGGCGGGCGGCAGGGGGCCGCACCCTGGTATCCGGGTGCTGTGCCCCGCCATTTCGGCGCATCCGGTGATGCAGAAAAGTGACCTAACCTTATGTATATAAATAATTATCTAAAATTTACAAATTTTTGGAAACAATTCTTCGTATTTAGTTCTTCACTAGGGGGCAACCTCTGCGACAATAGTCCCCGAGATTACGCGCGGGCTGCAGACCCGTATCCCCAAAACCACCAAGCGAGAGAGGTTCAGCAGAGCCATGTCAGCAGATAGCAAAAAACGCGTATTCGCTTTCGAGGAAGGTGACGGCAAGAACAAGCACCTCCTCGGCGGCAAGGGCGCCAACCTGTGCGAGATGACCCAGATCGGGCTCAACGTGCCGCCGGGCTTCGTGCTCTCCACCGAAGCTTGTTTGGACTTCCTGGCCTCGCCGACCAAGGATCTGCCCCCGGGGCTGTGGGACGAAGTTCAGACCCAGATGACCGCCTTGGAGAAGAAGACCAAGAAGGGCTTCGGCAGCGCCGAAGAGCCGTTGTTGGTCTCGGTGCGTTCCGGCTCGGCGATGTCCATGCCTGGCATGATGGATACCATCCTCAACCTGGGTCTCAACGCCAAGACGCTGCAGGGCGTGATCAAGGCCACCGGTGACGAGCGCTTCGCGTACGACGCCTACCGCCGCTTCATCCAGTTGTTCGGTAAGATCGCGCTGAACGTGGACGACACCTTCTTCGACAAGCAGTTCGAAATGGTCAAGAAGGCGGCGGGCGTCAAAGAAGACGTGGCGCTGTCCGCGAGCGACCTGAAGGATACCGCCGAGCGCTTCCTGCGCGTGGTGCAGGAGCAGACCGGCCGGCCCTTCCCGGAGGACCCCTACGAACAGCTCCTGATCGCCATCAAGGCCGTGTTCGGCTCCTGGGGCGGCAAGCGCGCGGTCGACTACCGCCGTCAGTTCAACATCACCCCGGCGATGGCCAACGGCACCGCGGTCAACATCTGCACCATGGTGTTCGGTAACCGCGGCGACGACTCCGGCACCGGCGTGGGCTTCACCCGCGACCCCGGCACCGGCGAGAACCTGCTGTACGGCGAGTATCTGGTCAACGCCCAAGGCGAGGACGTGGTCGCGGGTATCCGTACCCCCAAGCCGCTGGTCTCCCTCAAGGCCGACATGCCCGAGATGGCCAAGCAGCTCGACGCGCTGCGCGACCGTCTGGAGGGCCACTACAAGGAAGTGCAGGACTTCGAATTCACCATCGAGCGCGGCATCCTGTATTGCCTGCAGACCCGCAACGGCAAGATGAATGCCGTGGCCCAGGTGCGTACTTCGGTCGAGATGGTCAAGGAAGGGATCATCACCAAGGCCCAGGCCCTGCTGCGCGTCGCCCCGGACAGCCTGGAGCAGATGCTGTTCCCGCGCCTGGACCCCAAGGCCAAGGCGACCCCCGTCGCCTCCGGTCTGCCGGCTTCGCCCGGTGCCGCCTCCGGCATCGCGGTGTTCGACGCCGACCGTGCCGAAATGCTCGGCAAGGAGCAGGGGTTCAAGGTCATCCTGGTGCGTGAAGAGACCAAGCCGGAAGACATCCACGGCTTCTTCGCCTCCGAAGGCATCCTGACCTCGCGCGGCGGCAAGACCTCGCACGCGGCGGTGGTGGCCCGCGGCATGGGCAAGTGCTGCGTCGCCGGTGCCGAGGGCATCCACGTCGACGTGGACAAGCGCATCGCCATCGTCGGCGACACGAGCTTCAAGGAAGGCGACATGATCACCCTGGACGGAACCTCCGGTAAGGTCTATCTGGGCGAGATCCCGACGGTGGAGCCCGAGTTCACCGACGAACTGGTCACCCTGTTGAGCTGGGCCGACGAAGTGGCGCGGATCAAGGTCATGGCCAACTCGGACACCCCGGTCGACGCCAAGCGCGCGCTGAAGTACGGCGCCGTCGGCATCGGCCTGGCGCGCACCGAGCGCATGTTCAATGACCCGGCGCGGTTGCCGATCGTCATCGACATGATCGTTGCCGACACCAAGGAAGAGCGTCAGGAAGCGCTTGACCGGCTGCTGCCCCTGCAGCAGCAGGACTTCAAGTCCCTGTTCGAGGTGATGGCTCCCTACCCGGTGGTGATTCGTCTGCTTGACCCGCCGATTCACGAGTTCCTGCCCAACGAAAACACCCTGGTCCGCGAGATCACCGAGCTGCAGCAACTCGCCAAGAACGCCCATGGCCTGACCGCCCTGGGTGCGGCGATGACCCTGATGCAGGCCCCGGACAAGGTCCGCGCCGACGTCGACGGGCTGCGCCGCCAGCTCGACCCGATGCTGGTGGAGTCGGTCATCGTCAAGAAGGAGCGGATGCTGCGCAAGGTGCGCGCGCTGTTCGAGACCAACCCCATGCTCGGCCATCGCGGCGTGCGCTTGGGCATCAGCTTCCCCGAGATCTACCAGATGCAGATCCGGGCGATCCTCGAAGCTGCTGCCGAGTGCCAGGCCGCCGGCGTCGAAGTCCACCCCAAGATCAAGGTACCCCAGGTCTGTACGGCCCAGGAGCTCAAGATCGTCAAGAAGTGGGTCGACGCCATCCATGACGAGATCAAGGCCCGCACCGGCAAGCCGGTGAAGTTCCAGTTCGGCA
>NZ_CAIZIZ010000255.1 GCF_903933125.1 uncultured Lamprocystis sp.
G
Organism: uncultured Lamprocystis sp.; assembly: GCF_903933125.1. Classification (GTDB taxonomy): domain Bacteria; phylum Pseudomonadota; class Gammaproteobacteria; order Chromatiales; family Chromatiaceae; genus Thiodictyon. The sequence continues at coordinate 2 of NZ_CAIZIZ010000255.1, forward strand.
TCGCGCGGGATGCCGGTCTCCTTCGCCAACATCGGCACGCTGGCGTTGTTGGGCGGCAGCAGTTTGACCACGATGCTGTTCTTGAACTCGTCGGAATAGGTTTTCAACGTTCGTCGCCTGGTTCGTGATACCGGGGTGCGGGGGCGAGACCCCGGATCGGTGATGCCCCATCCTCACACAAATCCTCCCAGGGGGAGGCGACTTCTATCCTGACGCCTGGGGGGATTAACCTAAAAAGAGCAGTTGCACCACAAAGACACAAAGGACACAAAGGATGTCAATGTGGTGCGTTTAAATGGTGGATCACCAGCCAGGTGAGGCGCATCATGACAATAACCCATTGTCTTTCTTTGTGATCTTTGTGCCTTTGTGGTGCGAACTGCCGAATTTCGGATTAATGATCAAGGCCCGCTTGGCGCCTTGGCGTGAGATCATTCCCGCGATATGAACAACAACACCAACCCAGCCTTCGCCCGCTACATCGGCATCGACTACTCGGGCGCCGCAACGCCGATGTCCAGCCTCAAGGGCCTGCGCGTCTACCTGGCGGATCGGGCGATGCTGCCGCAAGAGGTCCTGCCGCCGCCCAGCCCGCGCAAATACTGGACCCGGCGCGGCATTGCGCAGTGGCTGGTGGAGCGCCTCGCCGAAGATGAGCCCACCCTGGTCGGCATCGACCACGGATTCTCGTTTCCCTTGGATTATTTCGAGGCACATCACCTGCCCCCCGATTGGCCGGCCTTTCTCGCCGACTTCCAGCGCCATTGGCCGACCGACGAACTGATCTACGTGGATTTTGTCCGCTACGGCGACGTTGGACAGGGCGCCGAGCGCATGGGCAACACCCGCTGGCGGCGCCTGACCGAACAGCGTGCGGGCACGGCCAAGTCGGTCTTCCACTTCGATGTGCAGGGCTCGGTCGCCAAATCCACCCACGCCGGCTTGCCCTGGCTTTTGTACCTGCGCCGGCAGCTTGGCGACCGGCTCCATTGCTGGCCGTTCGACGGCTGGCAAGTCCCCACCGGACGGTCGGCGGTGGCGGAGGTCTACCCGGCCCTATGGAAGCGCGCATTCCCCCTGGAAGGACGCAGCCCGGACCAGCAAGACGCCTATTGCGTCGCCGCCTGGCTGCGCCAAAGCGATCTGGACGGCCGCCTGAAAGGACACCTTGCGCCCTCACTGACGCCACCGGATCGCGCCAGGGCCGAAGTGGAAGGATGGATTCTCGGGGTCGGCTGAGGATGCGGAGCCAGTTGAGACCCGCCAGGTCGGAAGGATAAGGCGATTTCCGAGGAATGTCGTACCGCGCGGGTTCGACCTCCAGTGGGCGGGGCGACGCGACCGGAGGCCGACGCTTTAGCGGGCGGAGGCGCCGCGTCCGCCTGAAGCCTCGACCTCCGGTCTGTTGTGCGCGTGGGCCTTGATCGTAATCCCGGCCAGCGGCGTGCGTGGTCAGGGCTTCCAGCCCTGACGGTGTCAGGCCAGGATGGCCTGACTACGCACCAGGCGAGCCCAGGTGGCCGGAATCTTGTTCAAGGCCCGCGCGTGCATCATCATCCGGACTGCATCTAATATTTTAGGGGCGACTAAAGTCGCCCCTACGCGTTGGTATAGCCTTCTTACCTGATATCCGGACAGACCCTTGGTGTAGGGGCGGGTTTGAAACCCGCCCCTACGTCCGGTTATCACGTCCGATGGCTATACCTCTTTTCCCGGAAATCACCGAAGTCGTCGCCCCGTGGTGTCGGGGTGACTTCTGAAACCGGGTCAGCACCACGGGCGGCGTTCGCGATCACATGATGGCGTGCATCTTTCCAGCGCAGGATCGCGTCGTTCACGCGCGGTCCCGCAAGAAGGTGGCCAGGTCAGGCGGTGACGGGCCTGCCGTTCGGGAGCTACCCTAGCAGCCTGTCGGACTTGATGAGGTAACCGATTGAAGTTAAAGAGTTTCAGCTTTTTTGGCGCAAATTTTTTATCTTCTATAATCAAGTTCTTACGCTGCAAGTCCGACAAACTGCTAGACCCGGCAGAACGCGCTAAATCAGCTTCGCAACCTTCATCAATACGCCGATCCAGGATTTCCGCCAGGGCGCGGGCCTGGGTTGCGGCCTGTTGCTCGCTGAACCCGCCCGCTTTGAGGGTTTCGGAATAGGCCAGGGTGTCAAGAATGAAGCTGGTCATGAATGGGTTCCGGTGCTTCGTGGGGTCGGTGAACACTGCGCCGCGGTCCGGGTGCGCCGCACGGGAGGCGCAATCAGAATACCCCGTGCGGGCGACGGGTGGGGGCACAATGACGCGATTCCGGCAGGTCACGTCGCCCGCAAGCGGGCTCCTATGGAGCTTGATTCTTGATAGCGTCTTATTCGGAAATCGCCTAAAGTCCGACAGGGTGCCAGGGGTTCGCTGGCCCCGCGGTGGTTACCCTAGATTACGGTGCCTGATGGCCGGGGGCAATTCGCGCCCCGCCGCGAACGCTGTGCCGCAATGCCTGCCCCGGACGTCGGCCTCTCGCGGCAAGCCGAAGGCGGTGGTCGCGCCTGGAACGGTCAGGGCTGGAAGCCCTGACTACGCAACCTCGCACGCTGGCAGTCGCGACAGCGGTCGAGAGGACTTTCATGTTCCGGGGTGGCGCGGGCGCCATGGTCGTTACCCCGCATGCCGTTGGTTCGCCAGGATCAAAGCGACGCGCAAGGATTGGTGGCGCGCTTATCTGTGATGCGGGGGGCGGCGCGGCTGGGATCGGAAACGCATGATGTATTCCGTGCTTTCCGTGTGCTACCTTGGCTGGAATCCAGAGACCCGAGCGCGGTGGCCGGGATATTGGTTAAAACCACTCCGGTGCCGGCCCGCGTGTTTCCCCCTTTTGCAGACCCTGTTCCACATCATGCGCTTTGACGTCAGCAACGACGAGATCAAACGGGCCAACGTGCCGCACGAGATCTTTCTGACCAACCTGATCGGCAACCACATTCTGATCACCGTTGGCGCCGGGGGCCTGGCGGGGTCTTTCCCCTGGGTGATGGCGATCATCCCCGCCATTTCATTCGGCCTGTTGGGTTACATTCTGTGGCGGGCCAATCGGTCCAAGGCCAGCGACCCCTGGTATGTGATGTGTCACTGGCAGGTGTGCGCCCGCCGCAGCCGTATCTTTCTCTTCATGCTACTGTTGTTGCTTGTGTTTCTGGTGCTCGGCTGGGCGGCACACACCTATGGCGGGATGATGAAGGAGGCGGTGATCGCCTTGGTCGTCGGCACCGGCATCCTGCCGGTGATGGTCACGGTGCTGGTGCTGGTGATCGTGGAGTCCGACGCGCTCTATCACGCCAACCAGGCGAAACTGCCGGTTTGGGTGGTGGAGCGGTTCCCCAACCCCGAGGCGCGGATGATTCCCGAGGAACGCCCGGCGCAACATCACGAAACCTGAGTTGAAGGCGATCCATATCACATCCTATGCCAGCTCGCGCGGCCTTGATCATCGTTCCGGCCAACGACTGCCTGTCCGCAAGTCGCGTATGAGGTCATGCTGTTGAAACCCTGGTGGGCACCGGATCCGGTCTCGCGTCTGCTGTCGGACCTGATTACGGCGGAGCTGTCACGGCTGCGGCCCGGCCTGCTCGGGGTGCGGCGCGCGCCGAATGCGTGCCTGGGGCGGAGCGGGCAGGGGGGCGCCGGCTTGCCTTCGGATCTCGGGGCGCTGGGTCTCGACTCGCTGGAGTTCTTGGATCTGGCGACGGCCGTCGTGGTGCAGTTTCATCTGCACGAGACCGGGCTCGATGATGCCCTGATGGCGGACGCTCGATTGGATCATTGGGTGGAGACAATCCTGCGCAGCCGGGCGCGCTGGGATGAGGCAATCAGCTTTCAAACCTCAGGGTCCACCGGCCGGCCGAAGATCTGTACCCATCGGATGGCCTTTCTGGAGCAGGAGATCGCCTTCTTTGCCGATCGACTGCACGACCGGCGCCGCCTCCTCTGCGCCGTACCCAGCCACCATATCTATGGCTTCCTGTTTTCCGTGATGCTGCCGGCCGCCTTGGGCATCCCGGTGTTGGACCTGCGTGAGGTACTGCCGGGCAGCGTGCTGCGCCAGGCCGAGCCGGGGAACCTGCTGATCGGCCATCCGGCCTTTTTCGATTTGGCGACACGCGCTCCGGTGTCGGTCGCTGCCGATATCGTTGCCGTTTCGTCCACGTCACCCTGCCCGGAACCGGTCTGGCGGCGGCTCGGCGAGTCGGGTTTCGCCAGGATCATCGAGGTCTATGGCGCCTCGGAGACGGCCGGCATTGGTGAGCGCAATGCGCCGGACGCGCCCTTCCGGCTGTTGCCCCAGTGGTCGCGCGATAGCGGCTCGAACACGCGCATCGTTCGCCTGTCCGCGGTTGGCGAGGCGGTGCCGGCCGAGTTGCCGGATCAGGTCCAGTGGGTCGCTGACGACCGCTTTCATGTCCTGGGACGGCGCGACGGTGCGGTGCAAGTTGGCGGGATCAATGTGTTTCCGCGGCGTGTCGAGCGTTGTGTCCGCGAGCATCCGGAGGTCGCTGACGCACTGGTGCGGCTGGCCAGTGCCGAGCAGGGCGGACGGCTGAAGGCCTTCGTCGTTCCAGGCGCAGGGTGTTCCGACCCGCAACACCTGCCCGAGCGGCTCCACGCCTGGCTCGCCGAACGGTTAGCGCCCGCGGAGCGGCCCCGGACCATCACCGTCGGTACGCAGTTGCCGCGGTCGAGGCTCGGGAAGTTGACGGATTGGGATTAGGCAATTAAACGGACGTAGGGGCGGGTTTCAAACCCGCCCCTACACGAAGGTCTGTCTGGATATCAGGTGCGAACGCTCTACTTAGCCTATTCATTAAAAACAGTTTCAAACCACGCGGTCGCAAGCGCCTGTGCCGGCGGTACGGGACGCGACCAGAGATACCCTTGCCCCCAATCGCAGCCGAGTTCCGTGAGTAATGTCAGTTGCCGCTGCGTTTCGATGCCCTCGGCCACCACCTCTTTGCCGATGGAATGCGCCATGGCGATCATGCCGGCGACCAGATTACGATCGCGCGGCGTCTCCACGCCGCGAATGAACTCACGGTCGATCTTGAGGCTGCTGATCGGCAGTTCACGCAGATAGGCCATGGAACTGAAACCAGTGCCGAAATCGTCCAGCGACAACTTGATCCCGCCCTGATCCAGGAGGTGCAGTGAGGCCTTCACGCTCGGTGTCATGCGCAGCAACAGGGATTCGGTGATCTCAATTTCGATCAGATCCGGCGGCACGTCCGCCGCGTGCAGGTCCGCCAGCAACCGCCCTGAAAACGAGCGGGCCTCCAGGTCCGCGGCCGAGACATTGATGGCGAGCAGTACGCCCTCGCTATCCTGTTCGAGCAGTTCGCGTAACAGCCGGATGGATTGGCGCAGCACGGCGACCGTCACCGAGCGGATCAGGCCGTTGCGTTCCGCCGCCGGGATGAAATCACCCGGCATGATGATGTCGCCGGCCGCGGTGCGCCACCGTGCCAGCACTTCGAAGCGTCGCTGCCGGCTCGGGGCGGCAATCGGGAGCTGCGGCTGGAGCAGGATTTCGATCGCGTCGATGGGGGACCGGCCGAGGAGTGCGCGGTCGATTTCCAGCCGTTTCAGTGCCTGTGTTTCCAGGTTTTGATCGAATGGGCGAGCGCAGTTGCGGCCTTCGTCTTTGGCCCGATACAGCGCCAGATCGGCTTGCTTGAGCAGTTCGCCGGGTGCCGAGTCGGCGCCGCCGATGGCCAGACCCAGCGAACAGGTGATGGAGAAGGTGTCGCCCTCGACGGTGATCGGCTGGCGCAGTGATCTGACCACCCGTACCGCTTGCGTGAAGGGGTCATCGTCGGGCTGTTGCGGCAGCAGCAGCACGAATTCGTCGCCGCCGAGCCGGGCGGCCAGGCCATCGCCAGGCAGGGCCGCGCTGATTCGCTCGGCCAGGGCGCACAGCAGGATATCGCCCTTGTCATGGCCAAGGGTGTCGTTGATGGTCTTGAAATGATCGATATCCAGGAGTGCGACTGAGAACGTTCGGCCATCATGCCGGCTCGACTCGATCGCTTCGACCAGTGCCTCGCGGAAGCGCTCCCGATTCGGGAGTCCGGTCAGAGCGTCATGCAGCGCGCGATGGCGCATCTCCTCGCGTGACTGACGCAATTGGTCGCCTTGATGCGCCAGTGACTGGGCCAGCCGTTTGAAATGCGCCGCATTGGCGACGATGACCTGCTGGATCAGATTTTTCAGCGCCAGCCCGGTGGCCAGCGCGACCTTCGACCAGGGCCGCGCGTAATGGGTCCGCTCTTCCTGCCAGACCTGGAAGACGCGGTTCGGCCAACCAAAAGGACGGTCACCGTCCCCGCCGGTAAATGGCAGCGAGGCCGGATTGGCGCCCCAGTTGACCGCGTAGTTGGTGCTTCGGCGCCCGAACACCAGCATGTCCTCGCGTCGTTCGTCGATAAAGATCACCATGACACCGGCCAGCCGGTGCGGGTAGATCGCCGCCGGTTCAAACTCGCCGGATAGACAATCGGTACTCCAGACGGGTCCGGGGCGGGTTTGCAGAAAGACGAGCAGCTCCTGAGTCTCCTCCGCCGACAGACTGCAGTCGTGCCCGATGAACATTGATTGACCATGATGATAAATCTGCACGGCGTCGGCGCCGATCAGGTCGCACAGCAGTTGCTCCTTACCGATGAAACTCTCGGGAAAGGGTTGCTCGATGTCGATCTCGCCGACGATCCGGTTGACCTCCGCCACGCCGAGTTCGCTGGCGCGATTGCACTCGCGTTCCTCGACCAGGGCGAGGCGCGTCGACAGCCAGCCGCTCAGTTCGATCAGCCGGCGGCGCGTAGCGGCGGTCACCGGATGCGGGGCGCGATGATGAAAGATCACCAGGCCCCAGAGTCGCTCCTCGAACATGATGGATAGCGACATGGAGCCGTTGACCCCAAAGCGCTTCAAATAATTGCGATGAATCGACGACTGGGCGCGCACATGGGCGATGCCGATATCGATGGCAGCGGGGGCGAGTGTTCGGCTCAACAGCGGCACGTCGGAATGATCACGGCTGGGGGCGTAGCGCAGCGGCGTCTCGCGATAGAGCGCACGGGCTTGGCGCGGGATGTCGGTCGCCGGATAGCGCAACCCCAGGATCGACGGCCAGGCATCGGGCAGCAGACTCTCGGCGATGACGACCCCGTCGTCCTCGGCTTCAAACCGGTAGGCGACCACGCGCTCAAACCCGCTCAGATGGCGCAGCGTCGCGACGGCCGTGCCGCAGACCTCAACCGCGTCGGTGCAGGCGTGCAACCGCTGTTGGAAGGCCTCGACATCGAAACCGCGCAGGCGCTCATCCATCGCCATTTCGCCGCAGGGCTCGACCTCCAACAGCAGCCGATCGCGCCAGCGATGCAGTCGCACGTCGAGCGGCAGTTCACCTACCGGGGTCGTCACGCGAAAGAACGACGGAGCAAAGGCGGCGGGGTCCGCGGCCGCCCCCAGGCAGGCGTGCAGCTCGGAAGCGCCGGTCGTCAGGGCCCGACTCACCGGCGCGTCGAGCAGTTGCTCGGGTTCCAGTCCCAGATACATGCCCGTGTTGGCGCTGCAGGCATCGATCCGCAGCGTCTTGGGATCGACCACCAGCAGACAGCCGAACGGTTGGATCAGGCCGCAGGTCGCGATCGGTTCCGCATCGCACAGGGAAAAATCGAACGAGGCGGCGGACAGACCGGCCATGGTTTCGCAAAATTTGCCGGAGATCAGGTCATAAGCCGTCTGTTCGTTGCGCGGGGGCAAGCGGCGCAGCGGCTCGACAACGATCCAGAATTCGCCAGGGCGGTTAGAGGCGCGCATCGCAATGCACACCTGCACCGGATGCATCTCGAAATCGAACACGAACTCGAAGGTCGTGTTCAGATTGCCGGTCAAGACTCCCCGGCGGAACCGTCCATAGAACTCAGGAACGATGGTGCAGGGTGCCACGTCCGAGAAGAAGTTTCGCCCGATCACCGCCTCCGGCTCGCGATTCGTGATCTCGGCCTGCGACCGGCTGTAGAAGAGAATGATCCCAGCGGCATCGACGCGGATCGCTCCGCAGGGCAGTTGGTCCAGTTGCTCTTCGGATAGGGCGTCCAGGTGCTGGGGGTCGTGCAGGTCGATCGCGTCGTCAAGATTCATGGATTGGTCGAGTCTGGTTAGCCTGTTGTCGGCGGCTGCCGACAGGGCGAATACGGCAGCAGCCGCCGTCGGGGGCCTTGATCGGCGCTCCGGCCAGCGGTGCTCACTTGGAGTCCAAGGCTTCAGCCTTGGTGTGCCGATCCGATTGCGCACGGCAGCGCCGATAGTATGCCAATCGGTGTCGTTGATTGCCTGATATCTGATCGCGGGCCGCGGATTGTCGTACCCTGTGCGGCCTGTTTGAACGATCCTGTTGATTCTCACTCTGCTGCGGAGCGTCCCCCTTGCTCGTCAACCCCGTCCACCATCGGCACCCCTATCCCTTCTTCACCGTGGAGCCGGCATTTTCGCCCGCGGATTGCGCCTGCCTGGAGGGGCTCTTCGAGCAAGACCTGCCCTGGCGTGAGCACGGCGGCGCGTTCTACGAGGTCCGCAATTGTGACTCGACCGATCGGATCGATCCGCACGTCCTTGCCGCGGTGGTCGAGCGCATGCGTGCGCTGACTGGCATGCCGCTCACCGCACGGGTCGCGGTCACCGCGCAAACCATGGCGCCGGGCCAGCGGATTGGCGTCCACAGCGACCGGCCGTTGGTCGGATTCGAGGCCGTGCGATTGGTGGTGCAATGGAACCGGGGTTGGCGGGCGGAGGATGGCGGTGTCCTGCAGGTGCATGATGACGAGGCGGGCACCCGCGTCTGTGCGGTTGCGGCCCCGCGGTTCAACAGCGCCTTGGGTTTCATCATGCATCCGGGATCCTATCACTCGGTGACTGAAACAACCAAGCCCAGGCGCACGCTGGTTTTCAACTTCTGGCATGTCGGCAACAGCCCGGCGCTGGCCGATGCGGTGAAGACCCTGTTCGCGCGCATGCAGTTCGGCGAACTCCCAAGCCTGCTGGATCCGCTCCGCGTCGAGGCGGAGCGCTCCCTCCCGGAAGAGCAGACGTACCGCGCCCTGGTTGTTGCGACCGCCTTGCAGCGCTGGGGCCTGCCGGAGCGGATCATCCGTGACGGCTACCAGGCTGCCACCTTTCCCCCGGAATCGCCCGGCACTGACGGCGCCGCCGCGGCAGCCATTGCCTTGGCGCAGTGGGCCGCACACCTCTATGTCGACGATTTTGATCTGGCGCAGTGGCAGCGGCTGAACCTCGCTTTGGCGCCGCTGCGATCGACTGACCGCGCGTCGCTTGCGGCGTTTTGCGAGGTCGCTTTTCCCGGTTCACGTGGGCCATGATCATGGTTCGGGCCGGTCTCCCTTTGGCGTCTCGGTCGTGTTTAACTTGTTCTTGATGCGTTACTAAATCTAATCATGACCCACCGGATAATAGTCCTCGTCGAGGATCTCCGACTCGCGATACGGACAGGCCGCGGGAAAGGTCGTACCGGGCAACTGGGTTTCTTTGCCGGCCAGCGTGACGGCATCGGCATAGGCTTCGGCGATGATCTCCGCAAGGATCGCTTTCAAGCCGGGAGTCTTCTTCAGACGCTTGGCGATCCGGTCACGTTGTTCGATGATGGTGGAACGCCAACTTCGGCCGTCGAACTCGCGCCACTTGTCCGAAAGCTGCGGCAGTTGGTATTCCCATTTCAGTAGATGGGCAAGCAGAATCGTCAGGCGGTTCTCCAATTCGCGCTGCTCGCTCTTACCCATGTCATCCAGTTCCTCCAGGAGATGCGCGGTATCGAGTGCGTCATAGTTGCCGCTACGCAGTAATTCCGCGTTACGTTGCGCCCAGGCCGAATAGTCGATGTGGTATAGGTTGCTGAGTTCAGTCATGGCATCTACTCGGGCCTCGATCAAGATTCCGGCCCCTTGGGCTCGCCGGGTGCGTCGTCAGGCTATCCTAGCCTGACACGGGTGCGTAGTCAGGCCATCCTGGCCTGACACGGTCAGGGCTGGAAGCCCTGACGACGCACGCCGTTGGCCGGGATCACGATCAAGATGCCGTTCGTCTGCGCGGTCAGCAATGGATAACACTGACGACGCACGCCGTTGGCCGGGATGACGATCGAGGCCAACCCTCGGAAGAGTCCGCTTGCGGCTACTTCGCCGCCAACGCATCCAGCGCCTTGGCCGGGATGATCTGCCCGTTCAGCGCCGCATCCTTGGCTGACCGACCATAGGCCACCGCCATCAGGGTCGAGTAGTAAACCACCGGCATCTGGAACTTGGTGCCATAGGTCTGGTTGATCTGATCCTGATAGACCTCGACGTTCATCTGGCAGACGGGGCAAGGCGTCACGATCAGGTCGGCGCCGTGGTCGTAAGCGGCCTCAATGATGCCCTTGACCATCTCCTGGGATTTTTCCGGTTCCGAGAAGGCCAGCGCCCCGCCGCAGCATTGGACCTTCTTTTCATAGTCCGGAATCGAATCACCGCCGAGTGTCTCAACCAGCTTGTCCAGGTATTTTGGGTTCTCGTAGGACTCGCCCGCGATGCCGAACGGGCGGTTGGTCTGACAGCCGACATAGCCGGCGATCTTGATGCCTTCCAGCGGCTTCTTGACCCGCGCTTTGAGCGCCTCATAACCCAGGTCTTCGATCAGCACCTCGGCCATGTGCTTGATCGGTGTTTCATTGCGCAGCTTGAGACCGGCCTCGGCCAGCGCCGTGTTGCATTCGGCCAGCAGCGACTGATCCTCGTGCAGCCGTTCGGCGGCCTCGCGGGTGGACAGCCAACAGGCGGCGCAGGTGGCGACGATGTCCTGGCCGGGGTGATGCTGCTCGCTGAGCGCAATGTTGCGCGCGGACAGGGTGAGCCGCGGCAGTTCGCCGCCGCCGGCATAGCCGATGGAGGCGGCACAGCAGTTCCAGTCGGGGATCTCGTTGAGCTGGACCTCCAGCTCTTCGCACATGGTCTGAACCGAGATCAGATAGTTGGATGAGGAGGCGCCCTTCTGGGAGGAGCACCCGGGGTAGAAGGAATATTCGCGCTTGGCCATGGATGGGTCCTCTACTCAGGCGCCCGCGGACGGGCCGTTTTGGGCGATGCGGGCATCTTCCAGCTCCTGCGCTTTTTTCAGCACCTTGTGGAAGCCGGCCAAGTCCTTGACGGCATGGCCGCCGAAGGCTTCCTTGGGATTCATCCGCCCGGTCTTCATCATCGCCATGCCGAGCTTCTGGTTCTTGAGGGCGACCTTGATGCCATCGCCGAAGCCGTTCATGAAATAGAGTGCGAGGCCGAGCTTCAACTCATTGACGCGCCCCTTGACCATCAGATTGTCCCAGAACATCTGGGCAAACTTGGCCGTGGGGTTGGTCTTGGGCACCAGACCCAGACGCTTCGCATAGTGGGCCAGGCCGTGCATGATGTGAGTGATCGGCAATTCCCGCGGGCAGCGCACGATGCAGTTGTAGCAGGAGGTGCACATCCACACCGATTCGGACTGCAACACCGCCTCGCGCTTGCCGGCGCGAATCATCATGAAAATCTCCTGGGGCGGATGCTCCCAGAACTTGCCGAGCGGGCAGGAGCCGGAGCACACGCCGCACTGCATGCACATCTTGACCCATTCACCCTCCTCGACATTCGCCTCAACCTCCTTTAAGAAGCTGTTGCGATACCGCTCGATCATCGCCGTATTCAGTTCGCCCATGAGACGCTCTCCGCAAATTCGTTCTAAACCTGAAATAATTCAAATTTTTACTAAAATTTGAATGGGCTCATGCCGATCCGCGTGATGGTTTCGGCCATCTCGTTGAGGATCGCCGGGGCGCGCTTCAGGTCGGTGATGGCGACTTCATGGACCGCCACCCGCTCGGTTTCCAGGTTCAACTGAGTGAGAGTGTCGCCGACCTTGGAGAGCCGCTCGGCCGCCATCGCGGAGCCGCGCACGAAGTGACACTGATAGTCGTCATCGCGGCGGCACCCCATGAGCACAATGCCGTCATAGCCGGAGTTGAGCGCGTCCGTGACCCAGGAGAGGCTGACCGACCCCAGACAGCGCACCGGGATGACCCGCACGAAGGGGGTGATGTGTTCACCCGATTGCGCGGCCATGTCCAGCGCCGGATAGGCGTCGTTCTCACAGGCCAGGCACAGGATGCGCGGCTTTTCGGAGAACTCGTCCGGGACATCCACCGCCTTGAGCTGCTGGCCGACGGTGTCCACCGAGTAGTTGTCGAAGGAGATGACACGCACCGGGCAGGCGCCCATGCAGGTGCCGCAGCGGCGGCAGCGCGACTCGTTGAACTGCGGGTAACGCTGTTCGTCCTCGTTGATGGCGCCGAACGGGCATTCCACGGTGCAGCGCTTGCACTGGGTACAGCCCTCCTTGCGGAAGCGCGGGTAGGAGAGGTCGCCGACCCGCGGGTGAGCGGCGGAGCCGCGCGCGGCGTTCTCCAGTGACTGGATCGCCTTCATGGTGGCGCCGACCGCGTCGTCCATCGCCTGCTTCAGGTCCATCGGGCGGCGCACCGGGCCGGCGGCATAGATCCCGGTACGGCGGGTCTCGTAGGGGAAGCAGATGAAATGGCTGTCGACGAAGCCGTGCTTCAGGTGCGGAAGATCCGTCCCTTGGCGGTAGTCCAGGTTGAGGATCGAGGGCGGGGCGACCGCCAGCGCGGCACGGGCAGCGGCCTTCTCTTCCTCGGTCGGGGCCTCGTCGACCGCGAGCTGCGCATAGGGGTCCGGGCCGGTGTTGGGCACCTGGCCGGTGGCCAGGACCACCAGGTCGCAGACCATCTCGGTATCTTCGTTGAGGATCAGATCTTTGAACTTGACCCGCAGGTTGCCGCCGTCGGCGACGACCGCGGACGCCTGGCCCTTGGTGAAGGTCACCATGGCCTGCTGACCGGACCGATAGAAGTCTTCACCGGCGGCACCGGGAGTGCGCAGGTCGTCGAACAGGATGGTGGCGTCGCAGCCCGGGTTCTGCGCCTTGAAGTACATCGCCTGCTTGATGGACTCGGTGCAGCAGAAGCCGGAGCAGTAGGGCAGATGGCCGGCCTTGCTCGAGCGCTGACCGGCGCACTGGATGAAGGCAACCGCCTTGACCTCACGGCCGTCGGACGGGCGCTTGATGACGGCGCCGTTGGCCTGCTTGGCGAGCCGTTCGAACTCGAAATTGGTCAGCACGTCCGGCGTCGTGCCGTAGGCGAATTCCGGGAGCTGGTTGGCGTCGTAGGGCTTGTAGTCGGTGGCCTGGACGATGGCGCCGAAATTCTCGGTCAGCGTGCGGCCCGACTCCATGCTGAGGTCGGCCGAAAAACGCCCCGGCGCGCCGGACGTTTTGGTGATCTTCGCGTTCAGGTGCACCGTGATGCGGCCGTTGGCCATGACCCGCTCGATCAGGTCATCCAGGCCCGGGTCCTCGGGCTGGGGCAGGTCGACATCGTTGCCGTTGGGCACATCGAAGGCCGCGGCGCGGAAGGGGACGCGCTTGTAGAGATCCTTCCAGACCCCGCCCAGCACCGGTTCGTCACACACCAGATGCACCGGATAGCCGGCCTTGGCCGCCTCGACCGCCGCGGTCATGCCGGTCATGCCGCCGCCGACCACCAGCAGGGTCTTGTTCAGCTCCTGCTCGCCGGACGACTCCGGCACGGTCATGAACTTGATTTCGGCCGCCGCCATGCGGATGTAGTCGTCCGCCATCTCCTGGGTGGTCTCCTGGTGCTCGTCACCCGCGGGTCGCGACCAGATGACACCCTCGCGCAAATTCGCGCGTGACATGGCGACGGTCGGAAAGCTGAAGGCCTCGACCTTGGAGCGTCGCGAACAGGCGGCGATCATGATGTGGGTGGCGTTACCCGCGTCGATGTCGTCCTGGATCAGCTTGACGCCCTCGGCGCCGCACAGCATCGCGTGTTGTTTGACGCTCGGCAGCTTGCCCTCGCGGGTCGCCACGGCCTGGAGCTGTTTGGCATCCAGGCGTTCGCCGATACCGCACCCGGTGCAGATGTAACCGGCCAGTTTCTTCTCGGCTGCCATGGCTTAAACCTCCGCTCGGGCAACGCTGTTGACGACCTGGATGGCGCGCAGCGCCGCCCCGGTGGCATGTTGGACCGCCCGGTTGACATCGAGCGCATCGGCGGCACCGCCGGCGGCGAAGACCCCGCCATTGGCGCTGTCGGTCTCGATGAAGCCCTCGCGGTTGAGGACGATGGGCACCGGGAAGCTGGCCGGGTCCACGGAGGGCTCCATGCCGATGGCGAGCACAACCAGGTCATGGGGTTCGGCGAACCGCTGGTAGCCCTCGGTATCCACGCCATGGACCACCGGACTGCCGTCCTTGTCCTGGGTGATGGAGGCCGGTTTGGACTTGATGAACGTGATGTTCTGGTTGGCGCGGACTTTCTGATAGAAGTCCTCGAAGCGGTCGATGGCGCGCAGGTCGATGTAATAGACGTTGATCCGCGCGTCCGTGCCAAAGGCGTCGATCACATAAGTACATTGCTTGAAGCTCGCCATGCAGCAGATCCGCGAGCAGTGCAGCAGGTGATTGCGGTCGCGCGAGCCGGCGCACTGGATGAAGGCGACTTTCTTCGCCTCCTTGCCGTCGGAGGGGCGCACGAGCTTGCCGCCGGTGGGGCCGGTGGGGTCGGCCATGCGCTCGAACTCGACGCTGGTGATGACATTCGGAAAGCGGTCGTAGCCGTAGGGCTGGATCTTGGCCGCGTCGTAGGGCTTCCACCCGGTCGCCCAGATCACCGCGCCGCAGGGGAAGTCGATGGTTTCTTCCTGCATGTCGAGGTCGATGGCATCGTAGCGGCAGGCGGCCTTGGCCCGCTCGGCGTCCGGTGTGCCGATGATGGCCGGGTCCAGCACATAGCGCGCCGGGTGCGCCATGCGGTAGGGCAGGTAGGCGCCCTTGCGCTTGCCGAGCCCGTAGTTGTGTTCGTCGTCGAACTCCGCCGTGACCGCCTTGGCGCAGTCACCGCAGGCGGTGCAGTTGGCGTTGACATAACGGGGGGAGAGTTTGACGGTCGCCCGGTAGTTGCCCTTGTCGCCCGTGAGCCCGGTGACCTCGGCCATGGTCAAGATGGTCAGGTTGGGGTTCTGCTTGGCGCGGCGCTGATTGATTTCCAGCCCGCAGGTTGGAAAACAGAGCTTGGGGAAATACTTGTAGAGTTGGGAGACGCGGCCGCCCAGGTAGGGACGTTTCTCGACCAACACAACGCGTTTCCCGGTCTCGGCGGCTTCGAGCGCAGCGGTCATCCCGCTGATGCCACCGCCGACCACCAGGATGGTCTCGTTGGTTGCGACAACTGCCGTCATGGAACTTCCTCCGTCTTCGCGGACAGGGCAGGGGAACGACGGCAGCGGCGCGTGGTGCGGGCGGTCGTTCGGGGGTGTTACGGACGTTGCAGGGTCCGAATATCGGAAGTTGCTAAGATACCTGCGTAACCGCACGGCGGCTAGGGCGGGGACCAATTAACTCCATCGCAATTTTCGATGGTTTGATAGAGCGGTGTTATCGCCTCAGGTGATTTCCGGAACACCGGATACCACCCACCATCGGCTCGGATGTCGGTGCGACTTCCGTCGCACCGATTCGGACGCAGGTGCGACTGAAGTCGCACCTACATTGACCGGTATCCAAATTATCGGAAATCACCTTAGGTTTTCGCTGCCAAGCCGCGATACCAGCGCCAGAACAGGACGATCAGGCCGGCCGTGACGGCCAGGGTTGCCCCCAGCACCCACGGGTTGAGCTGACGGATGACGACGAGTATGGCGTGCAGGTTTTCATCCAGATAGTAAATCCCGAGTGCCCAGGTGCCCGTCCACAGGGCGGCGCCCAGTGCGTTGAACAGCGCGAAGCGCGGCCAGGGCATCTCCAGGATGCCGGCGGCGATGCCGTTCAACTGCCTTGGTCCGTCGAAGAACCGGGCCAGGACGATCAGCCAGCCGCCCCAGCGGGCGAAACCCGCCTCCACCCGTTCCAGATGCCGATCGCTCACGTGCAACCGGCGCAGCAAGGCGCGCCCGCCCCAACCGCCGATCAGGTAGCCGAGCGTGTTGCCGACCGTTGCCGCCAGGAAGGCCGCTGCCAGCAGCCAGCCGATCTGCAATTTGTGGGTGGTTGCCGCGTCGGCGGCGGCGGCCATCAGCAGGGTCTGGCCAGGCGTCGGAATGCCGACCCCCTCCAGACCCACGGCCAGGGCGACCGCGCCATAGCCATAGCGGTCGAGCCAGGGCTGGACCTCGGCGATCTCGTGTTTGATCTCCTGCGTGACGCGGCGGGCGAGCGGCTCGGCGGCTGCCGTCACTGCCGGGCCAGTGTCCGCTGGTCCAGTGGCCGGCGGGACCGCAGCCGGTGCGGCGGTTGCCGCGGCACCGCTCGCGCATCCGGCCAGTAAGAGCCAGGTCAGGGTCAGGCGCATGACCAGGCGGATCGTCGGGCTGTGATTGTGCATAATTCGGGTCACCGATGGTCAATGCCGCCTGCGCAGTGCGGCAGGCGAGGCGTCTCTTGTTGGAACACGATGTTATCCTGGCGGCCGGCAGCGCGCTGCTGCTGATCCATACCCTGGGGGTCTTGTCGGCGATCCACGCGGTGGCCGGGGTGCGCACGCCGCAGGGGGCCATCGCCTGGGCGGTGTCCCTGGTGACCTTTCCCTATCTGGCCCTGCCGCTGTACTGGATCTTCGGTCGCGACCGCTTTCAGGGTTATCTGGACCCGCTGCGTGCGCTGACCTTGGCCGGTGCGGATCAGCGGGTCGCCACTGTGTTGCGGACACTGGTGTCGGTGCGGGCCGAACTCCCCGCCGAGCGGGCCGCGGACCTGGACGTCCTGGCGCAACTCGGCGGCACACCCTTCACCAGCGGCAATGTGCCGACGCTGCTGGTCGACGGGGACGCCACCTTCGCCGCCATTTTCGCCGCGATCGAGTCGGCCGCCCGCTGCTGTCTGGTCCAGTTCTTCATCGTCAAGGATGATGATCTGGGCCGTCGGCTGCAAGCGCTCCTGGTGCGCAAGGCCGCCGCCGGAGTGCGGGTCTACCTGCTTTACGATGAGATCGGCAGCCATGGGCTGCCCCGATCCTATCTCGCCCCGCTACGCGCCGCCGGGGTCGCGGTGTCGGCTTTTCACAGCACCCATGGTCGGCGCAACCGCTTCCAACTCAATTTTCGCAATCACCGCAAGATTGTGGTGGTGGACGGTCATACCGCCTTTGTGGGCGGCCACAACGTGGGCGACGAGTATCTGGGCCGCGGCCCGCTGGGCCACTGGCGCGATACCCACCTGGGTCTGCGGGGGCCCGCCGCCCAGGCGCTGCAACTGGTTTTCGCGGCCGATTGGCACTGGGCCACCGGAACCATCCCCGAGTTGACTTGGGGGCTGGCGCCGCCGCCGGACGGCCCACCCGAGGGGGCCGCCGCGCAGGCGGTGCTGATCTATCCCACCGGACCGGCGGACGACCTCGATCGGTGCTCGATGTTCTTCCACCAGGCGGTTGTCGGGGCGCGGCGCCGAGTGTGGATCGCCAGCCCCTATTTCGTACCCGATGCGGCGGTCTTTACGGCCCTGCAACTGGCGGCCCTGCGCGGCGTTGAGGTACGCGTTCTGCTTCCCGAGAAACCGGATCACCTGATGGTCTACCTGGCGTCATATTCGTTCCTCGCCGCGGCAGACCGCACCGGCATCCAAATCTATCGATACCAGGATGGCTTCACGCATCAGAAAGTCGTGCTGGTCGACGATGCGGTGGCCAGCATCGGCAGCGCCAATCTCGATAACCGTTCGCTGCGGCTCAATTTTGAGATCACCGCGATCGTGGTCGACCGGAGCCTGGCCGCCGCGGTGCACGGGATGCTGGAGGAGGACTTCCGGCGGGCGCGGCGCGCCGGCGCCGCCGATCTCGCGCAGCGGGGATGGGCCTTCCGTTGGGCGGTGCGCGCGGCGCGGTTGCTTGATCCGATTTTATAAGGTTCACGCCAAGGCGCCAAGAACACCAAGGAGACACGCAGCAGTTCCCAACTTGGGCGGCAGCAACCAACATGGAACCGTCGGCGGGACTGATTGTGGATGAGCTACGCTTTCCGCCCTACAATGGCGGTACTGCCGTAGGGTGGATAAGGCGCGCCGTACGATGTTTGGGGACCGGCACGCCGGTCGTACGCGCCGCATCCACCATGGGTCGCGCGAGGCCCGCGAATTTGGAATTGGGGATCGAGGCGCGCGGTACTTCACCCTGTCGACGCTTGCTGCTAGTATCCGCCCCGGTTCGGGTCGCGCTGCCACCACCACGGGCTAATCGACCTACCCTTAATTTATTTTCAATCAGTTACACGTTTTTTACAAAGTTCTCGGGAGTTTCAGATGTCCGACGAAGTCCGTTATGAGGCACACCCCGCGAGCTTCCGGATGCGCCCTTTCGCCACCTTGATCACGGTGCTGGTCATGGTGGCCGGGGTCATCCTTACCGGGTTCGGTGAGCGACTCGCACCGCTGATCGGGGCCGCGCTGGGGGGCGCGCTGTCCGGACAGATCGCACAATATCTCGGCGTCGCGATGTTCGCGATCGGCGGCCTGGTTCTGTTCGCCTGGTATGTCCCGGCCCGTTTCGATCGGCTCACGATTACGGACGACAGTTTGTCGCGGGTGGTTGGTCTCTTCAACAAGCGCTATACCGAGGTCAGCCTGGATTCGGTGCGTACGCTGCAAGTCAACCAGAGTTTGCTGCAGCGCATGCTGGACGTCGGTGATCTGACGATTTACACCACCGGCGATCTGCCCGAACTGACCATGCGCGGGCTGCCGAATCCCGAACGGATCCGTTCGCTGGTGCAAGGCCGCGCCTGATCCAGCGATTTCCGCCGCCGGGCGACCGTGGTCTCGATCGCGGCGCCAACCTCAGGCGATTCGGTCACATCCGGTCATCGCCGGAGCGCGCATTCAGCAACCCCTGATCCGTTCGATGCGCCGCTGCATCGCTTGAGTCGGGCACACAGAGGCATACCGCATGTTCGAATGGATCGCGAGCCCCGAGGCCTGGATTTCGCTGGTCGTCCTGACCGCGCTCGAGATCGTCCTGGGGATCGACAACATCATCTTCCTGTCGATCCTGGTGAGCCGCCTGCCGGCGGTGCAGCGCAATCGGGCGCGCCTCCAGGGACTGGCCCTGGCCATGCTCACCCGGATCGCCCTGCTGCTGTCCCTCGCCTGGATGATGCGCCTCACCGATCCCATGTTCACCATCATGCCGGAGTTTGCGGCGACCCTGCAGGACATACACCTGCGCGATGCCCTGGCCGTCTCCGGGCGCGATCTGATCCTGGTCTTCGGCGGCCTGTTCCTCTTATGGAAAAGTGCCGATGAGATTTTCGACAGTCTCGAGGGGGATGCGCACACCTCCGAGGTGCACGCCCCCTCCCGTTACTGGATGGTGCTCGCCCAGATCGCCATCATCGACATCGTCTTCTCGCTGGATTCGGTGATCACCGCGGTGGGGATGGCGCAGCATGTGCCGGTCATGGTGATCGCCATCATCATCGCGGTCGGGGTCATGATGTTGGCCGCCAAGTCCATCGGCGATTTCGTGGAGGCCCATCCCAGCATCAAGATGCTGGCCTTGAGCTTTCTGATCCTGGTGGGTGTGGTGCTGATCGCCGAAGGCGTGGGCCAGCACATCCCCAAGGGTTACATCTACTTCGCGATGGCCTTCTCGGTGGCGGTGGAAATGCTCAACATCCGGGTGCGCAAGCGGCGCGCGGCGGCGCTGGATCCGGTGCACCTGCGCGGGGAGCCGCATGCGGCCGAGGAGGAGGGTGTGACTTGAGAGGCTGTCGATCGTTGTCGTTGTCGTAATCGCGTTTACGATACCCGCGAGGACGCTCTCGCGCCGCGTCGTTTCGCGATCCTTAGGTGATTTCCGACAATTTGGATACCGGTCAATGTAGGTGCGACTTCAGTCGCACCCGTGTCCGAATCGGTGCGACTGAA
>NZ_CAIZIZ010000256.1 GCF_903933125.1 uncultured Lamprocystis sp.
CGCTGCGCTTATCCACCCTACAAAACCTGCAATTTTGTAGGGTGGATAAGGCGCGCCGCACGATGTTCGGGATTCAGCACGTCGGTTGTGCGCGCCGCATCCACCATGGGCCGCAGCAGACCCTCAAATTTGGAATTGCTGTTGTTTCGTGCCGGGATCGCTTGCGGATAATCTGGTCTATTATACTGGCTGTGTTCAACCGACCGATATTGCTGAGCGGGCGATAATAATCGCGCAATCGGCTATGATTCGCTGATCGCCGGGTGGTGATCGATGGTACCTGGACCTGATCCGGGTAACCCCATCCCGCGCCAGACCCGCGATGGTTTTTGGCGCGCGCATCCGCGAACGACCATGCAGCCCCTGTAAGCGATGAGGCGTCTCTTGTCGACCACTGCCACCGTTCTGATCGTCGACGATGCCGCGGAGAATCTCTCCGTCCTCGGCGGCTTGCTGCATCCGACTTACCGGGTCCTGGTCGCCAATTCGGGGGTCAAGGCGTTGCGCATCGCGCTCGGTACGCCGCGCCCCGACCTCATCCTGCTCGACGTGATGATGCCGGACATGGGGGGTTATGAAGTCCTGGAGCGCTTGCGCGCCGACCCTGCCACCCAGGCGATTCCGGTGATCTTCATCACGGCCATGGACAGCCCGGAGGAGGAGTTACGGGGTCTGGACGCCGGTGCCGCGGACTACATCACCAAGCCGATCCGGCCCAACCTGGTGCTGGCACGGGTGCGCACGCAACTGGAGGTCAAGCGGGCGCGCGACTGGCTCAAAGACCAGAACGCCTACCTGGAGGCGGAGGTGTCGCGGCGCATGGCGGAGAACGAGCTGACCCAGACGGTCGCCATCCGCGCCCTGGCGACCCTGGCGGAGACCCGCGATCGGGAGACCGGCAATCACATCCTGCGCACCCAGGCGTTCGTGCGCCTGCTCGCCACGCACCTGAGCCGCCAGCCGCGCTTCGCCGCGACCCTGGACCAGGGCTACATCGCGCTCCTCACCCGTTCGGCTCCGCTGCACGACATCGGCAAGGTCGGCATCCCCGACGCCATCCTGCAAAAGCCGGGGCCATTGACGCCGGCGGAATGGGCGATCATGCAGACTCACTCCCGGCTCGGGGCGGACGCCATCGATCTGGCCCAGCAGGATCTGGATCACCCGCTGCCGTTCCTCACCGTGGCGCGGGATATTGCGCGCTGGCATCACGAGCGCTGGGACGGCACGGGCTATCCGGATGGACTGGTCGGCGATGCGATCCCGATCTGCGCCCGCATCATGAGTCTGGCCGACTGCTTCGACGCGCTCATTTCGCCGCGGGTCTATAAGCCCGCGATCCCCTTGGAAGAGGCGCGCGACCTCATCGCCACCGAGCGCGGCAGTCACTTCGACCCCGTCGTGGTCGATGCCTTTCTGCTGGGATTCAGCGAATTTGCCGGCATTGCCCTCACGCATCTGAAGGCAATGACGAACGCCGTTTGAGTGGAGCATGACCAGCACCTCAGACGCGCCGACTGGTCTTTGGTGGAACCAGGCCGCGATGGCCGGCGAGCGGCGCCGTGGGCCGACCTTCCTGTTGCTCGCGTTGGCGCTGGCGCTGTTGGTGCCGGCCCTGATCCTGGTCGGCGCGGCGGGGTTCAGCAAAGTCGCACGGGGCCATGAACTGCTGGTGGTGGAGCAATTGCGTGCCATTGCCCTGCTCAAGGTGGGTCAGATCGAACGCTGGCTGAGCGAACGCCGCCAGGACGCGGAACTCGTGAGTACGTCTCCCGTGCTGCTGCGTGACCTGCCCCGCTGGTTGCGCGACGGCGATTCCCATACCCGCGACCTCATCTTGGTGCAGTTGGATGCGATGCGCCGCATCGAGGGCTTTCAGGCGGTGATGGTGATGGACGCCGCGGGCGTCGTCGCGCTCGGCGTCGGCGGCCACCATCAGGCCGCCGGTCCCTTGCTGGACACCGCCGCGCGCGCTGGCGAGCGGCCGGGTCGAATTCACCGATCTCTATCACGATCAGGTCGATGGCGAAGAGCATATCCACCTGGACTTCGTCGCGCCGCTAGGGCCTGAGGCGCCCACGGGTTTTGTCGTCGTGCTGCGTCTGGACCGCGATGCCTTCCTGTTCCCCTTCCTTCAGGACTGGCCGCTGCCGAGTGCCAGTGCCGAGACCTTGCTGGTGCGCCGCGACGGCGATGCGGTGCTGTTTCTCAACGCGCTGCGCGACCGGACCGACACCGCCATGCGCCTGCGTCTGCCCTTGGGCGCGGGCTCGCTGCTGGCTGGCCAGGTGGTTAGCGGTCAGGTGCTGCCCGGTGAGCCGGTGCGTGCCCTGGACTACCGTGGCGTCCCGGTTTTGGGCTTGGCGCTGCCGGTCGCCGGGACGGCCTGGTACCTCATCGCCAAGATCGACCTCGCCGAGCTCACGGCGGCGGAGCGGCGCGATCTGCTGTGGCTGGGGTCGGCCCTGGGCCTGGCGCTGGTGCTGATGCTGGTCTCCGCGCTGCTCCTGTATCAGCGCCACTCACTGCGCCTCGCACGGGTCCACCAGCAGGAACAGGCGGCGCGTCTGCACGATCTGCAACTGCGCGACGCGGTCGTCGATGCGTCGAGCGATGCCATTTATGCCAAGGACCTGGCGGGCACCTATCTGCTTTTCAACCGGGCGGCCGCGGACTTCTGCGCGACCAC
Organism: uncultured Lamprocystis sp.; assembly: GCF_903933125.1. Lineage (GTDB taxonomy): Bacteria > Pseudomonadota > Gammaproteobacteria > Chromatiales > Chromatiaceae > Thiodictyon. The sequence continues at coordinate 2,690 of NZ_CAIZIZ010000256.1, forward strand.
TCCCGAGGCGGCGCTGGGTCGTGACGACCAGGCGATCTTTCCGCCCGAACAAGCGGCTTTGCTCATGGCGCACGATCGACAGGTGATGGCGGAAGACCGCACCATCACCTTCCAGGAAGAACTGACGACCGCGCAAGGTTCGATCACCTTTCTGGCCACCAAGGGGCCGCTGTACGACGCCGCCGGTCGGGTCGTCGGGCTCTTCGGGATCGCCCGCGACATCACCGAGCGGGCGCGCGCGGAGGAAGAGAACCGCACCCAACTCGATGAGTTGCGGCGCTGGCAGCGGCTTGTCCTGGGGCGTGAGGCCCGTATTCTGGAGCTGAAGCAGGAGGTCAATACCCTGTTGGCTCGGACCGGGCAAGGACCGCGTTACCCCAGCGCGACCGGCAGTGTTGACTCAGGCTGATCCATGTTGACCGGTTTGCCCTTTCTCCCGCTGATTCACAACGCCGCGCTGCTGTTGTCACTGGCGCTGTTGCTGGACCTGCTGAGCCGCGATCAGGGTGACCTTAGCACTCGGGGCGCTCTGCCGATGCGGCTGCCGATGCGGCTGCTGATCGGGTTGGTGATCGGGTGCATCGGGCTGGCGTTGATGCTCACGCCCTGGACACTGCGTCCGGGCGTGGTGTTTGATACCCGCTCGGTGCTGCTGAGCAGCGCCGGGTTTTTTTTTGGTCCCCTGCCCACCTTGGTCGCCATGGCCATGACCGTCGTCCTGCGACTCGTTCAGGGCGGTGCAGGAGCCCCGACCGGAGTCCTCGCAATTCTGGCCTCCGGCACCATCGGCATTCTCTGGGGGCAGTACAGACGGAGACCGGAACGCTTGTCGCTTGGTGAGTTTTATCTGTTCGGCGTCCTGGTCCATGGCGTCGTGTTGGCCGTGATGCTGGCGCTGCTCGGGCTGCCGGTGGTGCAACGCGTCGCGCTGCCGATACTCCTGATTTACCCCGTGACCACCGTGTTGCTGGCCGCCTTGCTGGCCGCCCGGTTGCGCCGCCAACGGACCGATGCCGCGCTGCGCAGAGATCGCCTCTTACTGCGCAATACCCGCGGACGCGTGGGTCTCGCGGGTTGGGAGTATGACCGGGCGACTCGCCGGTTGCAGTGGACGGACGAAGTCCAGCGCGTGTTCGAGGTGGCCCCGGACGAGGATCTCGACGACCCCGAGCGGGTCATCAGCTGTTTCGTCCCCGCGGATCGTCCGCCCCTGCGTGCGGCCTTCGCACGGGTGGTTGCCCAGGGCCAACCCTATGACCTCGAACTGCGGATCATCACTCCCTCAGGGGGGCAGCGCTGGGTCCGCGCCGGCGCCGAGGCTGAATTTCGCCGTGGACGGGTGGCACGCGTCTTCGGCAGCGTTCTCGACATCACGGACCATCGGCTGGCCGAGGAACAGTTACGGGCCGCCCAGGCCGAGACGACGCGCCTGTTGGCGGTGTCCGACCAGGCGAGCCGGGCACTGCTGAGTCTCCTGGAAGACCAGCAGCGCACGGCGGAGACCCTGCGTGAGAGTGAAGGGCGCGCCCGCATGCTGACTGAACAGTTGCCGGCGATTCTCTATCGCACCTCGCTCGACCCGCGGTGTCCGACGCTCTATGTGAGTCCGCGGATCAGCGACCTGGGCTATACCCCGGAGGACATGATCGAGGATCCGAACCTCTGGGCCCGGTTGATCCATCCGGATGACCGGCCGCGCGTCCTGAGCGCGCTGGGCGATCTGGTGCAGGGTGCGCATGGCAGCGGCCCGGTCCTCGAACTGGATTACCGTCTGGCGACCCGCGATGGACAGTGGCGGCACTATCACGATGCCGCGCAACTGGTGTGTGACGAGGCGGGTCAGCCGCGCCACCTGCAAGGGGTGATGCTTGACGTGACTCAGTCGCGGCAGGCCGAGCAGGATCTGGCCTTGCAGGCGCGCCGCGCCGAGGCCCTGCTGGAACTTCCGCGGGCGGTCGAACGCCTGGACGAGCGGGCGTTCATGCAGTTCGGGCTTGAGTTGGCCGAGGGACTCACCCGCAGCCCCATCGGCTTCATCCATTTCGTCAATGACGACCAGCAGGAGATCGAACTCGTGACCTGGTCACGTGCGACCCTGGAGCGGTATTGTCAGGCCGGCTTCGACCGCCACTATCCGGTCCAGCAGGCGGGCATCTGGGCCGACGCCGTGCGGCGCCGCATGCCGGTCGTCTTCAATGACTATCTCGGTGCTCCCCAAGAACAGATCCAGCGTCGTGGTCTGCCTGAAGGACATGCAGAGTTGACGCGCCTGATCAGTGTCCCGGTGCTCGAGGGGGGGCTGGTGCGGATGATCGCCGGGGTCGGCAACAAGGCCGAGCCCTATACGGACCTGGATGTCGAAACGGCGCAACTGCTCGCCAACGAGGTCTGGCGGATCACGCGCCAGCGGCGCGCCGACGCGCAACTGCGCAAGTTGGCCCAGGCCGTCGAGCAAAGTCCGGAGAGTATCGTCATCACCGATCTTGCGGGGCAGATCGAGTACGTCAACGACGCTTTCGTGCGTGCCACCGGGTACAGTCGGACCGAGGCCACCGGGAAAAACCCGCGCGTGCTCCAGTCGGGCAAGACGCCGGCGGCAACCTTTAACGCGCTGTGGGACGCGCTGACCGATGGTCGGCCCTGGCAGGGTGAGTTCATCAACCGGCGTCGTGACGGCAGCGAATATGCCGAGCACGCCATCATCACACCGCTGCGTCAGCCTGATGGAACCATCACCCACTATGTCGCCGTCAAGGAGGACATCAGTGAGAAACAGCGCCTGGCCGCCGAACTCGACAACCATCGCCACCACCTGGAAGACCTGATTGCCAGCCGTACCCTGGAACTCACCGAGGCGCGCGTCCGGGCGGAGGCCGCCAACCGGGCCAAGAGTGTCTTTCTGGCGAACATGAGCCATGAGATCCGCACGCCGATGAACGCCATCGTCGGTCTCACCCACCTGCTGCAGCGCACCGAGATCACCCCGATTCAGGCCGAGCGGCTGATCCGGATCGATGGCGCGGCCCGCCATCTGCTGGCGATCCTCAACAACATCCTCGATCTGTCCAAGATCGAGGCGGGCCGCCTTGAATTGGAATACACCGAGTTTGTCCTGGGCAGCGTGCTCGACCACGTGCGCTCCCTGGTGACGGAACAAGCCAGGGACAAGGGATTGACACTGGGGGTGATCCGGGAGGGTAAGGGTGATGTCCTGACGCGGCCCTTGTGCGGCGATCCGACGCGCCTGGGTCAGGCACTGCTCAATTTCGCCGCTAACGCCGTCAATTTCACCGAGCGGGGCCGGATCTGGCTGCGTGTCCGCGTGATCGAGGAAACCCAGCGCGGTTGCCTGGTACGCTTCGAGGTGCAGGACACCGGTATCGGTATCGCGTCCGAGCAGCGTACCCACCTGTTCGAGGCGTTTGAGCAGGCGGATGCCTCCACGACGCGCCGCTACGGCGGTACCGGTCTGGGGCTCGCCATTACCCGTCGCCTGGCCCAATTGATGGGGGGTGAGGCCGGGGTCGAGAGCGCGCCGGGGCAGGGCAGCACCTTCTGGTTCACCGCGTGGTTGGGGCTCGGTCAATCCGCCCATACCGCTGCGCGGCCGGGTGTGGGCGATCTGGACCCCGAGCGGGAACTGTCCTGCCGCCATGCCGGAGCGCGGCTGTTGTTGGTGGAGGACAATGCGGTCAATCGGGATGTCGCCTTGGATCTCCTGCGGACGACCGGGCTTGTGGTGGATACCGCCGCGGATGGCCAAGAGGCAGTCGCGATGGTCGCGGCCACGGCCTATGATTTGATCCTGATGGACGTGCAGATGCCCGTCATGGACGGTCTGAGCGCGACCCGCGCCATCCGCCGTCTGCCGGGGCGGGCGGCCACGCCCATCCTGGCCATGACCGCCAATGTCTTCGCGGAAGATCGCCAGGCCTGTCTGGACGCGGGGATGGATGATCATGTCGCCAAGCCGGTCGACCCGGAGACGCTGTTCGCGGCGCTGTGCCGGTGGCTGGACGATGACCGCGTCGACGCCATCGCCCTCGGGATCGCCGCGGCAAGTTCGCGGGACGACACGCGCGGCGTCGCCATGCTCGCCGACATCCCGGGGCTTGACCGCGTCGGGGGCCTCGCGCGCCTGCGCGGGCGGATCCCCGAGTATACCCGCCTGCTGCGCGACTATGCGCAGGGACACGGCGGCGACATGACCGCCGTGCGGCAACTGCTTGCCGCCGACGAGCGGGACCAGGCCCGGCTCATCGTCCACAGTCTCAAGGGCGCCTCGGCCACCCTGGGGGCTGACCTGGTCAAGACCCGGGCGGCCGAGTTGGAGACCGCGTTGCGCACCGGCTGGACCCCGTCGGCCTGCGATCCGCTGATCGCCGCGGTCGAGACCGACTATCAGGCGCTGGCGCGCGCGATCCTGGACCAGGTCCCGGCGTCCGCGGCGGCAACACCGCCAACGGCACTCGACCCCCCGGCCTTACGCGCCCTGATCGAGCGCCTGACAGACCTGCTGAGCGTCGGCGACATCGCCGCCAACCACCTGATGTGCGATTCCGCGGCAGAGCTGCGGGCAACGCTCGGGGAGCCCGCCGAGACCTTGGCGCGTCAGATCAATGCCTTCGATTACGACCAGGCACTGATGACCTTGAGCGCTTTGCCGCGGCCGGATCTGCCGGGGTGATCGGCCGGCCTGTTCTCGTTCCCACGCTCCCGCGTGGGAATGCCGTTCGGCCGCTCCAGCGGCCAGTCGCTCAACGCCCGACGTGACGTCTTGCTCAGAGATGCCGGAACCTAGGCGCAGGTCAGTCGTCTGGACTTCTAAGCGGTCCCGAACCTCGTCGGCTCAAGGAGTTTCGGCTCTCCCTTTCAGCACAACACCAGTCACTGAGCCGTAGGGACGCAGGTGAGCTCCAAGGATCCGTCAGCCACGGTCAGCGTGATCAGGGTTTCGTCCTCGGCGCAGAAGACCAACATGCGCCCGCCACCGGTGTTGGCGAAGGGCGTCTCGAACGTATCCTCGTCCGGGCTGCCGCTGGGGTTGTTAACAGCGTTCTTGCCGCCGCTCGCGAAGGCTTGCGACGCGCCAACCAGAACGATGACTGTCGCCAGCAGGGCAACCCAACTGAAGTACTTGCTCATGGCAGAACCCCTTCTTGTGTGAGACCAGAAAGTGTATCGGGAGCCATCCGATAGTGGGGTGAGCGGTCCCGACACTCCGTCCTGCCGCCCGGTTCGATCCATGGCGCTGTTGCGCATTGGAGCAAATACGCCTGGGATCGAAGTCGAGGCGCCGTTTGGGGAGCGGGGCCTCGCCTGCCGGCAAGACTCTTAAATCATTTAACCCAATCGCCGTCTCTCGGCATTGAAAATACGCATTGCGGGGGCGAGACGTGCGATTGCTCAGTCGGTGAACACCTGCACCACCCCATCGAACGACCCACCGATCCGGTCGATCCATTGTCGCGCGAGCGGATCGTCCTTTAACTGCATGCGTAGCCACAGTCCGGTCCAGCGTGCGACATACGCGGTGGCAAGGTCCTGGTCCAACGTCGGTGCGTTGGGGTCCGGGTTGGCGCCGACGGGGTTATCCTCGTCGCAGATGGCGAAGTGATTCGCCCCTTCGATGGTGATCAGCGCGCGTGGGAATTCGAGGGTCGGGTAGCTGAGGTCCGCCTCCGCGGGTACTGACACACCGTCGCGGCTGCCCTGAACCAGGGCGACCGCGACGCCCGAGGTGTCCAGGTCAGTGACGGTGCCGTCGTTGTTCGCGAGGTTGGTCCCATAGAAGGCGGCGGCCTGCAGGCTGGCCGGCCGCTGATAGGTTCCGTCGCAGATGGTCGGCACACAGAGCCCGGCAACGGCATAGAGGCCAACGGAGCCGCCCAATGAATGTCCAACCAGGCCCATATGATTGGTATCGACAATCTTGTACAGGGGCGAGGTGCGATCACCGTCCGCGGCGCTGATCGCCGTGAGCACGTCGGTCACCACATTGACATCGGTGAGGGCGACCGCGACCGGGAAACCCGGCAGGGTGCGCAGATGGTTGGGGATCACGACGACGAACCCCTGCGCGGCGAGCAGGCGGCCGAGCCGCTGATAGTGGGACTTGTCGACTAAGGCGCCCTGCAAGACGGCGACCAAGGGAAAGGCATCGGTGAAGCGGTGGCGCAAGCGCGGCGGGATATCGAGTGCATAGACATCAGCCAGGTCGCCGCGCGGCAGCGTCACTGACTGCACCCGGACCACCGGAAACAAGCCGGACAGGGAGGCCGGCAGGGGCACCGCCGAATTCATGGTGGCCGGGGAACCGGCGCTTGACATGGCCGACAAGAAAGACGCGAACAGCAGGACTAGGAAACGCAGTGGGCGAACGGCAGACATGATTTCACTCCATAAGGAAATTGACGCGAAAGTCCAGGATCACATCGCCGACGACAGAGTGCCCGTGGGGGGTGAGTGCCCGCTGAGGTCCTGCATCAGGAAACGACCGGGACAGGGGTAAGGCGATTCGACTTCGCTCGCTTTATCCGACACAGATAGTAGGACTTATCCGCGGCGATGCCAACCCGCCTTCGCGTTCTCTCGACGGGCTGAACACGCTTGGGCCTTGGTCGTCGTTCCGGCCACGGGAAGACACGAGGCCGAAGCTTTAGCCGGTCGACATCGCGTCTGCGTAGCGCTCGTCCGGCTAAAGCCTCGACCTCCAGTTTTCTTGCGGCCGGAACGACGATCAAGGCCCGCGTGGGAATGTCGTCCGGTCGCTCCAGCGGTCGATAGCTCTAACAGGTCATTGAGGGTTTCAGGCTGGGGCAATAGACCCTTTTTTCAGCAGTCGTGCGGCGACTCGGAATAGGTCGGGCATGTCGATGCGGTCGTCTTGGCGGCGCGACATCACGCCGATACGCTCCAGTGCCTCAAACAGTTCGCGGGGTCCGCCTCGACCGCCGTCGGGGAAGGGCGGCAGATACCGCCTTTCCTCCGCTTCTGCGAGCAACCGGTCGATGGTCTTGGCCCGACCCCAGACCTCAAACACCTTGTCCTCATCTTGAGGTAACAGGAGCCCTGCAAGCGGAGCAAGCACGCCTTTGATCCAAGGGAATTCGTGATGCAGTTGATCCACGCGTGTCTTGGATGCGGCGCGCAGACCATGGCGGATGCCCTCGGCGGTGATCACCCGATCCTCAGGTGTGGCTCCATGCTTTGCCGCCGCGATCATCATCCCCAAAAAGCTGCGCGGCGTCACCTCCGCGAAGGCATCAGCCAAGTGGGTGATGGGCCATTTGTAGGTGCTGCCCTTCTTGTAGGCGTAGGTGCCTTGACCCATGAACGGCCCCGCCACAAGGGCCATGAGGCGCTCTTGATCATTCGCGTCGCGCACGAGTGACCAGCGACGTGTAAGGATCGCATCGCGGGTCGCCGCATCGTCGCCTGAGCGTAGATCCAGATAGGCGAGTAGCTTGTCGAATGCCGTGCGAGCCTCGTGATCGGTCGTCATCGCCAGACGAGAAAAAAAGAGCCCATAGAGGTCGGTCGACGACCAATTGAGCCGCAGTGCGCCGCTCTTCAGTTTCGAGAGTTCGACGAACCGCAACGCATCATCCTCGATCTGGTCCGGACGCAAGAACAGCTTGGGGCGAATTGACCGAAATGCGCGCATGGCCCAGACCACCTCCAATAGCGCTTCGGTCAGCAAGTGCCGTCGCGGCCATGTCCGCGCTACGGTATCGAGGGCGTCGTAGACGACCAGCAAGGTTTTCCCGGCCGCCAGCAAACGCCGTTCGTGTTTGGCGAGCAGATCCTCACGCGCCTCCCAGTTGCGCCCGGTCTCAACGAATTCCTTGGGCTTGGCCGATGAATCGTTCGCTGTGCGGGCCGCAGCGCTCAGGATGGTGGCCCACCAGAACGCCTTGGCATCGTCGATTCCCGCGTCGGGCGGAACTGCGGCATCAATGGCCTCCGACGTGATACCCCCCTCACCACCAATACCGGTGTAGCCAAACTGAACCTCAACGTCACGCAGGTTGAGTCTAGGGTAGGCGATTGCCGCCGCACCGCGCGTTTTCGCCTGTCCCAAGACACTTGCCGAGCCTCTAGCGGTGTCCGCAACCCCCTGAACTAAAAAGCCGCCCGGCGGGGGAAAACTTTCGTTTACCCCAGCCCGGAACGAACAATCAGTTACTTACGCGCATGGACTGGGGCGGCGGGCGAAAATTCACCCCAGCGTGCCAGCGGGGTCGTGCAAAAAGGCGGCCGCCAAGGGATCCTATCGTTATCGAGACGATCCTTTGCAGGAGGACCCCATGGCGGCCATTGAACC
>NZ_CAIZIZ010000257.1 GCF_903933125.1 uncultured Lamprocystis sp.
GTCGCGCGGGATGCCGGTCTCCTTCGCCAACATCGGCACGCTGGCGTTGTTGGGCGGCAGCAGTTTGACCACGATGCTGTTCTTGAACTCGTCGGAATAGGTTTTCAACGTTCGTCGCCTGGTTCGTGATACCGGGGTGCGCGCGCCGCCCCCGCTGGGGGCGAGACCCCGGATCGGTGATGCCCCATCCTCACACAAATCCTCCCAGGGGGAGGCGACTTCTATCCTGACGCCTGGGGATCGCGAAGACGCACGCGCCGCACGGGCGGCGGCCGAGCGCGAGAAAGAGGCCGAGCGGCAAGCAAAAGAAGCTGCACTGCAAGCGCAAAAGGCCGAGCGACAAGCCAAAGACGAAGCCCTAGCCGAGGCTGAGCGCCTCAAAGCCCGGCTGCAAGCCCAAGGAACGGTGAGGTAGGCGGGGACGCGCGGTGCGGGTCCGTCCCGGTCCGTCCTTGGTCCCTCCCGGTCTCTCCCGGTCTCTCGCTCTTCTCTACCCCATGACGTATCAATGCTGGATTTCAAGACCTGACCCCGGCTTCCTTTCTGGATTTCAAGACCTGACCCCGGCTTCCTCTCCTGGTCGAGGCTTTAGACGATTTCCGAGGAAATCTAACCACATCCAGTTGTTGTACGACCGACCAAGACGGCGAGGTAGGCGGGACGCGCGGTGCGGGTCCGTCCTTGGTCCCTCCCGGTCTTTCGCGCTACTCTACCCATGATGGATCAATGCTGGATTTCAAGACCTAACCCCGGCTTCCGCCGCGCTGAATCGATGCGCTAGTTGGTCGATACCTCGGCTTGGATCGATTACCTGCGCGACACGGACGACGCGCACGTCAGGCGCCTGCACAGCTTGCTGGAGCCTCCAAGCCCAGTGGTTCTGACACCGGTGGTGTTTCAGGAACTGCTACAAGGCGCACGCGACCATGCGACCTTCAATACCCATCAGGCGTTCTTCGGCAGCCAACCTTCTGTTTTTCCGGCCCACCCTGTGAGCAGCCACATTGAGGCGGCGCGCATCTACCAGCGCTGTCGCCAAGCGGGCATCACCATCCGCTCCACCAGCGCGAAATCGCCGAAGTCGTGGAGGCCCTGCCGACGGTTGAGGCATCCCCCGACCCCTACGACAACGACCTCTTGTCGATTGCGGCCGGCGGCGAAGCGGATGACCGCGTGACGGGCGACAAGCCACACCTGCTGACACTCGGGCGTTACGCCGGAATCAAAAACCGTGTCGGTGCGCGACTTAATGACGTTGGCAGGGCTGTTGCCATGCCCCGGATGGACGAGCAAGAGCGCATCCGGGCCGTCAAACGGAACACCTGCGCCAAGACACCTGACCCCGGCTTCTGACCCCGGCTTCCGCCTGACCCCGGCTTCCCGACTCATGCCGCCGCGGCCCTGGTCAGCCTGGCATGGATCTCGATCTCTTCCCAGGGCACGAAGACCCGGCCTGCCGTGTCTTGCTCCACCAGTCCCAGGTCCAAGAGCTTGGCGGTATCCGTCTGTACCAGCGCTGGGGCACGCCCCAACTGCTGGGCGAGTCCCTCAATGCTGACCGGCCCGAGTGGCTTGAGCACGTCCAGCAGCCTCAGCCGGGCCGGAGTCAACTCGCTGGCAAGGTGTTCCGCGCTACTAAAGTTGAGGTGATAGTCCGCCTCCGGGACATCTTGGCCGGCATCCACCCGGCGGGCGATGGCGAGGGCGCGCTCTTGCATGGTCGTCCAAGTCTCCACCCCAATATATGCCTTCATCTATCTGCCTCCACCCATTGCGCGACCGCGCTTGAAAAATCATCGAGGAGTCGCTCCAGCGTCGTGAACCGGTACGGCGCCTCCCGCCCCTCGCTGTGGTAGTGGTCACCCTTGCCTCGCTCGTTGTCGAAGCCGATGACACGGCGACCGTCCTCCACATAGACCAATCGGTACTTGAAGCAGTGCGTGCATGGCGGGACCGGTTGAGGCAGACGCCAGACGACGCGCTCTACGGTCCCCCGAGCGAATTCCTTGCGATCTCTGAGCAGTTGCTTGGCCGTCATGCAGTAGCCGTGCGGTATCATCCCCTTTAGCGAGGGGCAAGAGGCGCTGGCGAATTCCACCACGCGAAAGCGGATATAGCGTCTAATCGGCCTTGATCGTAATCCCGGCCAGCGGCGTGCGTACACAGGGCTTCCAGCCCTGACAGTGTCAGGCCAGGATGGCCTGACTACGCACCCGGCGAGCCCAAGTGGCCGGAATCTTGATCAAGGCTGCCTAATCTTAGCCGCGCCAAGGACACCGGACAAATGGGTTTGCAGATCAGGCGGGCGGTCTGGGTGGGGCTCGGCATCTCCGGTCGCAAGCCCCGCAGTGACGCCCCCGGTCACGCGTGACGTTTCACACTGATGGCGCGCGAAGAGCCGCACACGCGGTTCACCTCCCTCATGGGGTTGTTGCGTGCTCGGCGCCCTGTTTGGCGAGGTGCTGGTTCCTGACAGGGTCTTTAGCGAGGTCACGGCGACGTGCAAGCCGGAGTCCGATCGGCTGCGCTGCTATCTGCGTGGAAAAACGCGGACGGTGAATATGCGCGGTTTCGTTGTTCATCGCCGAGTCGCTGATCCGTACCGTGCTCGATTTGCCCGACGAGGCTGATTCATAATCAGGTTAAGGAGAAAGAAGGTGTAAGCACGCGATACGTACCCTACAGGGCTGGACGACACCACGTTGCCCGTGTGGATGCAAACCGCCGAAATGAGGCAAGCCATGAGCACCCTGAAAGCCTTCTCCGAGAAAGAACGCGACTATTACGCCTACCAGGCGCGCCAGAATTTCCTACGTGAGCAGCAACCGATCCGCAGCGCGCTCGAAGACGCACGCGCCGCACGGGCGGCGGCCGAGCACGAGAAAGAGGCCGAGCGGCAAGCAAGAGAAGCTGCAAGCGCAAAAGGCTACACTGCAAGCGCAAGAGGCCGAGCGACAAGCCAAAGACGAAGCCCTGGCCGAGGTCGAGCGCCTCAAAGCTCTGCTGCAAGGCCAAGGGACGGTGAGGTAGGCGGGGACGCGCGGTGCGGGTCCGTCCTTGGTCCCTCAACGTGTTTGGGCACGAGGGGTTGTGTCGTGCCTACACCGGGGTCAGTTAAATGGTGACCCCGACTCTAACCCGCAACAGGGGATCGCAACGACAGGAAAAACAGCCCATACTTATCGATCTTTCGTCTCGCGAAAGAAAATCTCTTTTACCCTAATGATGGCGAGACGAAGGCAAGACAGATAGCGGGCTGACGAGGAACGGCCTAACGCATTCGGAGAACAGACATGACGATGGTCGTCGCGGCCGAAGCACCACCCTTGGCAGTGGATGCCGCCGGGGTCTTTCGCGTGGGCAAGTCCCGCGTGACCCTGGATACCGTTGTCGGCTCCTTCCGCGACGGGGCCACCGCCGAGGAGATCGCCGAGCAGTATCCGGCGGTCTCTCTCGGCCAGGTCTACGCCGTCATCGCCTACTACCTGGCTCATACCGCGGAGGTGGATGACCACCTCCGGATGCGAGAGCAACGCTCAGCCGATGTGAGGCGGGCAAACGAGCGGCTCTTCGATCCGACAGGCATACGCGCGCGTCTGATGGCACGCCAATCCGGGCAGGACTCCGCGTGATCCGGTTGCTCGCCGACGAGAACTTCAACAACAACATCGTTCGAGGCGTTCGCCTTCGGGAGCCCAACATCGACTTGGTCCGCGTCCAGGACGTCGGCCTCTCGGGGGCGGACGACCCGGCGGTGTTGGAGTGGGCAGCTGGACACCGGCGAATCCTCCTCACCCACGACGCCGCCACCATCACCGCGTTCGCCTACGAGCGGGTTCGCGCAGGCAAACCCATGCCGGGTGTCTTCGAGGTCGGCCGTGCGGTGGCGCTGCGCGCGGCGATCGACGACATCGCGCTCTTGGCTACCTGCAGCGAGGATGGCGAATGGGATGGCCAAGTCCGGTACCTGCCACTGCGATAGTCAACGAACCGCGGACACGCAGGAACCGCCCCGACTCTGGTTTTCGTGCTTAACTTGAACCTCGCCCCCTCTCCCCTGCCGGGGGGCGAGAAACGCGGGGGGTATAGTGGACCCGGTCTGCCAAAGTCGGGGGGTACCTCAGGATCTGCGGGTTAGCGAATGTGCAATGGGAGACCTGACACCGTGCCGTGTTGGTCCCTCCCAGTCTTTCGCTCCACTCTACCCCATGATGTATCAATGCTGGATTTCAAGACCTGACCCCGGCTTCTGCGTAGACGCCGTGGACCGCGCGTGCGCGTTGGTTGGTGATCACCGCGAGCGTGATGAGTTCCATCTCCGGGTAGTGCTCGTGGATGCGGTAATAGTACTGGAACATGCGGTGACTGAACCGCGCGCCGGCTTTGCCCTGGACTTCGATGTGGATCAGCAGCCAGAGTTCCTGCCCCTCGCGACTGCGCACCCGCACCAGCCGATCAGCCCGGCGTTGGCTAAGCGCGGCATCGCCGGTGATCTTCTGCAGCTCCGCATCGAGAAATTCGTAGGGTTCGTGCCAGGCAATGAGCGCGTGGACATCGGCAAAGAACAGTTGCATGAAGGGTTGAAAGTAGGCGCCGATCGCCTCTTTCCAGGGCGAGTCGTAGTCGGGCTTCGGGGGGTCGGCGGGCTCGCTTATGGGTGGAGTCTAGACCGATTGATGGGGGGCGGGCCACGATCATCGTTCCGGCCGGCGTCCGGGCGTCGCGCACTGGTCGAGGCTTTAGACGATTTCCGAGGAAATCTAACCACATCCAGTTGCTGTACTACCGGCCAAGGGACGGCGAGGTAGGCGGGACGCGCGGTGCGGTCCCTCACAGTCTTTCGCTCTACTACTAAGATGTAGTAATGCTGGATTTCAAGACCTGACCCCGGCTTCTGCTTTGACCCCGGCTTCTGCTTCTGACCGTAATGCTGGATTTCAAGACCTGACCCCGGCTTCGACCTGACCCCGGCTTCGACGCAAGACCTGACCCCGGCTTCTTCAAGACCTGACCCCGGCTTCTTGACCCCGGCTTCTGACCAAGACCTGACCCCGGCTTCCAGACCTGAACCCGGCTTCCGGGGTGATGCGGTATGCTAGGCAAATGCGTGATCACACCCCCTGGCATCGCCTCTTCGGCATCGCCTTGACCGACCTGTTCACCGGTCGGCCGTGGCGCGTGGAGCTGGAAAAAGAGCTGGCGCTCAAGAGCCAACGGCTGGATGTGCTGATCATCGAACGGCTGCCCGGCGCGGCGGCGGTCACGGATGCCGCGGCGCTGGCGGACCTCCCCGACGGGCTGGAGAACCTCACCGCCCACAATGTGCTCAGCTACAAATCCAAACAGGAAGCGCTCGACGGCTGGGCGATGGAAGAGTTGATCGGCCACTACGTCACCTATCGCAAACTCGCCTCCATCCAAGCGTTCAGCGGCCCGCCCGCGAACGCGCCTTCCGCCGATCCCGTGGAACCGCCGGCCGCCGCCGAGCGGCTGCTGCCGGAGGCGGCCTTTCACCTCTATGCGGTTGCCACCCGCCATCCCACCAAGCTGTTCGCTCAACTGGCGCCGGGTGCGCCGCACCCCACGGACTGGCCTGGCGTCTACGATGTGGATTGGGGCAGTCGCCGCATCCGCCTGATCGTTCTGAACGCCCTGACCAAGCACCCGCGCAACGCCCCGTGGGAACTGTTCGCCAGCCAGATGGATCGAATCCGCTATGGGCTGGCGCACTATCAGCCACGCAGCCGGGCGGCGCGCCTGCTGCGCTATCATCTGGCGAACATCCATCGACTGGAGCTGCCCACCATGGCTTATACACTCGAAGACTTCAAACTTGACACGTATCGGATGCTCATCGACGATTTTCACGCGCTCAGCCCGGAAGAGCGCCAAGCGCTGCTGGAACGGATGGATGTTGCGGACCGTTTGCGCGGGTTGGCCGCTGAGGAGCGTTTGCGCGGGTTAGACGCGGAGGACCGTTTGCGTGGGTTGGACCCGGAAGAGCGTTTACGCGGGTTGGCCGCTGAGGAGCGTTTGCGCGGGTTGGACCCGGAAGAGCGTTTGCGCGGGTTGGACCCGGAAGAGCGTTTGCGTGGGTTGGACCCGGAAGAGCGTTTGCGCGGGTTGGGCCCGGAAGAGCGTTTACGCGGGTTGGACCCCGAACAGGTCAAAGCGTGGCTTAACCGTACGGGACATTAGGGGATTTCCGACGAAATCTATACCCCATCCAGTTATTGCACTACCCACCACGTTGCCCGTGTGGATGCAAACTGCAGAAATGAGGCAAGCCATGAGCACCCTGAAAGCCTTCTCGGAGAAAGAACGCGCCGATCACGCTCAAAGCCCTGCTGCAAGTCCAGGACGGTGAGCTAGCCGGGGACGCGTGGTGCGGATCCGCCCCGGTCCGTCTTGGTCCCTCCCGGCCTTTCGCTCTTCTCTACCCCATGACGTATTGGCTCATGGGGCCAAGTGTTTGATTGGCCTACGGTTGGCTGGCACAGGTCGTTGATCAAGCTTGGAGAAAGCTATTTCGACAGATGCGGGCACCACACGATTCGCCCCATGAGCCGACGTATCAATGCTGGATTTCAAGACCTGACCCCGGCCTCAGACCCGCCTTCTGACCTGACCCCGCCTTCTGACCCTTCTACCGGATTTCAAGACCTGACCCCGCCTTCCACTCAAGACCTGACCCCGCCTTCCACTGAGACCTGACCCCGCCTTCCACTGATGCTGGATTTCAAGACCTGACCCCGCCTTCTGACATGACCCCGCCTTCTGACAACCACCATCCGGCAAGCGACGGCCAACTGCATGCAATCGAGGTGGCCCTGCCGGCCGCTGCCGCCGACAACCCGGCTTTCCGCGTGGGCTTCGGCATGTGGGACACGGACACCAAGGATTTCGGGTATGTAGACGATGTGCTGGTGACGGGGGTGCCCGTTCAGTGATTGGTCAGTCGTAAACCTGGGGTAGACAAGCGCGGAGCAGTCTACCCGCGGTCGCGCGGCGACCGGAGGCCGACGCTTTAGCGGGCGGCGCCGCCGCGTCCGGCTGAAGCAAAATTTCTTGACAGGATTAACAAGATTTACAAGATTGAAAATGAATAATATCTTGTAAATCTTGTTAATCCTGTCTAGATGTATTGACTTCGGGCTCGCCGTGCTGTTCGGGATCGCCCCCTAAGGTGATTCCTGTCATGTAGGGGCGACTTCAGTCGTCCCTAACGTCGGTAGATCATTCCCCGGAAATCACCTTATTGCTATTCGTGCCCCTTCTCTCAAAGCGATAACCTGGACGCCTTAACTGCCTATGCTGCGGTGCCGTCGAGATCGGAAAAATTGCTGATCCTGACCACGCCATCCGGGAAGCGTGCAACGACCTCCAGCTGACCGCCCATCGCCTCAATATGACTGCGTAGCGTGGAAATGTACATATCGGTGCGCCGCTGGATCTTGGCGATGGCAGACTGCTGGACGTGCAGCACCTCGGCCAACATTTTCTGAGATAATCCCCGCGCCTGACGCAGTTCGTTCAGCGGCATCTCGACGAGCATGACCCGCGCCTTGGCCTCGGTGCGTACCTGAGACTCCGGCGACATCTGCGCCCTTAGCGCAGCAAACTTCTTAGCCATTGATCTATCCTTCCTCTCGATGTTGGTCCAATTCCGGGGACACCAATTCCGGGGACAGTTTACTTTATTCCCAATTCCGGGGACAGTTTACTTTATTCGGTATCTGTAACCATTGGACAGATAAGTGAACTGTTCCCTGAACCTCGACTTTGGCCATTTTTGCCTGAGGCCGGGCGCTGTGCACGGGTGGGCTGGACCAGGGCCGGCGGCTCCTGCGGAGGTGGCGGCAGCGGGAGACCGGCGGTATCGTCTGAAGTCGACCAAAACACCAGCCGTCAC
>NZ_CAIZIZ010000258.1 GCF_903933125.1 uncultured Lamprocystis sp.
CGCCGGGCATGCCGCCCATCGCGGATCAGGAAGGCGGCGGCGGCCAGCGAGCCGATGCCGCCGCCAATGAGGTAGGCCTTGGGTGTCGTCGAAGTCATGGTCTCTGCTTCCTGGTGAGCGCTGCACTTGATACGGGCGGCGTAAGACATTACCGAACGGGCCTTGATCAAGACTCCGGCCACTTGGACTCGCCGGGTGCGTAGTCAGGCCATCCTGGCCTGACACCGTCAGGGCTGGAAGCCCTGACTACGCAGGCCGCTGGCCGGGATTACGATCAAGGCCACCGAACGCGATCAGGCGTCTGCTGGTTGAATGGCAACGCCTGCCCGACAATGAACCCGGCTAGCCGTTGACGGCAGCCGTAAAGGTAGAAGGTAGCGTCGTCGTGGTCTGTGCGGCAGACAACAGACAGGGCGACACCGACTATTTCACCCTGGCGCCCTGACTCGGGAGACCCCAAAATACAGGCCAATAAGGCGCTAGGAGCAAGACCATGTCCAAGCTGAGTACCCAGGCACGAGCCGCCGCCCCGAACAGACAATTTGCATTTCCCGCGCAGCGCAAGGAGCCGCTTGAAGACGCGCGGCATGTGCGCAAGGCCATTGCACGTTTTGATCAGGCAACAGGCGTGAGCGACGCCAAACGCTTCGGACCCGCCGCGGCGATGATCGCGGCCCTTTTTTCGGCACTCACCCTGTTCGCCATCCCCATGCCCAGCCACGCCACAGAAGAGCCCGAATACCAAATCGTCCGCAAGCTCGACGGGATCGAGGTCCGCGAGTACGCCGCCTACACGGTTGCCGAGATCGTGGTGGACGGCCCGGCCGGCAAAGCCGGCAGCCAGGCGTTCCCGATCCTGGCGGGCTACATCTTCGGCAAGAACAAAGGTGATCGGAAAATTGCGATGACGGCACCGGTGACCCAGACGGCCGTTCCCGTGAAACTGGAGATGACGGCCCCCGTTACGCAGACCGCCGCGCCCGGCGGCTTTCTGGTGCAATTCGTGTTGCCCAAAGACGTAACCCTGGCCAGCGCACCCGAACCCCTGGACGCACGGATCACGTTGCGCGAGGTGCCGCCCAGTCGCGTGGCGGTCATCCGCTATTCGGGTTTCTGGTCGGAGTCCAACTACAACGAACACTTGGAGAAGTTACAGGCTGGCTTGCGCGCCGCGGACCTGGCCTGGTCGGGGGAGCCTGTCTATTCACGCTACAACCCGCCGTTCACGCCATGGTTCATGCGGCGCAATGAGATTTGGCTGCACCTGACCGACAGCCGCTGATCGGCGCAGACCGCGGTCTTGCGACCCGCGGCGCCGGCCGAGCCTCTGACGTCGGCCGACGAAGCCATGCTGGACGGCCTGCAGCGCGCCGCCTTCGACTATTTCGTCCGGCACACCAACCGCGACACCGGCCTGGTGGCCGATACCTCACGGCCGGGCTCACACGCGAGCATCGCGGTCGTCGGCTTTGCCCTCTCGGCCTACCCGGTAGGCGTCAAGCGCGGCTGGATGACGCGCGCCGAGGCCCTGCAACGCAGCCTGGCCGCGCTGCGCTTCTTCCGGAACTGCGACCAGAGCGGCACGCCGGACTCGACCGGGTACCGCGGCTTTTACTTCCACTTCCTGCACCTGGACAGCGGCACCCGTGCCTGGCGTTGCGAGGTGTCGCTGATCGACACCGCGCTGCTCTTGGCCGGCATGCTCACGGCCGCGGCCTATTTCACCGCCGCCACCGCGGACGAGGCCGAACTGCGTGAGCTGGCCGACACGCTTTACCGCCGCGTGGACTGGTGCTGGGCGCAGCGCAAAAGCGCTGCTGTCGTACTCGGCTGGAAACCCGAGAGCGGCTTTCTCAAGTACCGCTGGCAGGGCTACAGCGAGGCCATCCTGCTCTACATCCTGGGCCTGGGCTCGCCGACCCATCCGCTGACCGCGGCCAGCTTCCCGGCCTGGACCGACACCTACGAGTGGGAGAACCTCTACGGCATCGACTTCCTCTATGCCGGGCCGCTGTTCATCCACCAGTTCCCGCACGCCTGGATCGACTTCCGCGATATCCGCGACGACTTCATGCGCGAGAAGCGCTGCGACTACTTCGAGAACAGCCGCCGCGCCATCGACGTGCAGCGCGCGTATGCGATCCGCAACCCGCGCGGCTTCGTCGGCTATGGAGAGGACGGCTGGGGCCTGTCGGCCGGCGACGGGCCTCGCGCCCCACGGCAACGCATCGCCGGGCGCCGCCAGTCATTCTACGGCTATGCCGCGCGCGGCGTGCCCTACGGCCCGGATGACGGCACGCTCGCCGGCCCGTCGGTGCTGGCGTCGCTGGTCTTTGCACCCGAGATCGC
>NZ_CAIZIZ010000259.1 GCF_903933125.1 uncultured Lamprocystis sp.
CATCCTGGCCTGACGGCGTCGGGACTGGAACGGTCAGGGCTGGAAGCCCTGACTACGCAGCGGTCGAGAGGACTTTCATGTTCCGGGGTGGCGCGGGCACCATGGTCGTTCGCCGGACCAGGCCCGCGTCGGCACGATCCGACCGGCTAAAGCCTCGACGGAAATCATCCAAGGCAATAGCCTAAGGAATCTTGTACACCCATGAACTCCAGTAACCCTGAAGCATGAATACTCGCTCCCAGCGACCACGCCCGGCCGCACTGCTCACCCTGATCGGGCTCGGCGCGGTGTGCTGCGCCCCGGTCGGCGCGCGGTCCCTGCCGGCCGACCTCGCCGGCTGTGCCGCGGTGACCGCCGATCGGGAGCGGCTGGCCTGTTACGATCGAGCCAGCGGACGGCCCGCCGCTCCCGCCCTGGACACGGCGCCGGTAAGCGCACCCATGACGGCGCCGTCCGCTCCACTGACCGCCGGTTCCACTCGGACCGCGACGCCGGCGCCACCCTCGATGATCGACAATGCCTGGGGCTTCAACCCCGACTCCAGCCGCTACACCATTGTGTTCCATCGACCCAATTATCTCCAGGTTGCCCGGTATTCCAGCCAGCCGAACAATACGCCGTTCAAACAATTGTTCGATGCGGCGCAGGCCCCGGACGCCGAGCTGGACGCAACCGAAGCGCGCTTTCAGATCAGTTTCAAGGCGCGGCTATGGAGCACCGAGGATCGCCGTTTCGGTGTCTGGGCGGCCTATACGCAGCAGAGCCAGTGGCAGGTCTATAATGGGGAACTCTCGCGCCCCTTTCGCGAGAACAACTATATGCCTGAGCTGATCGGCAGCTTCCGGCCGGGGATCGCGTTTTGGGGCTGGCGTTGGCAGTTGTTCAATGTCGGCTACACCCACCAATCCAACGGCCGCGCCGACCCGATCTCGCGCAGTTGGGACCGTCTGATCGCCGAGTTCGGTGTCGAGCGCGACAACCTCGCACTCCTGCTCCGGACCTGGTATCGCCTTCCGGAGGACGACCAGGACGATGACAACCCGGACATCGAGGACTATTTCGGTTACGGCGACCTCACGGCGGTCTACAAATGGCGCGGTCACAGTTTTACCTTCACCGGCCGCGGGAATCTCGACACCGGCAAGGGCGCCGCCCAGTTCTCCTGGATGTCGCCGCCGCTCTTCGGCCCCCTGCGCGGCTATCTCCAGGCCTTCACCGGTTACGGAGACAGCATGATCGATTACAACTGGAATCAGAACTCGGTCGGCATCGGCATCGCGCTGAACGACCTGCTCGATGGCCCGCAGCCACAGGAATGACGCCAGTCGCCAAGGGTTCACCGTAATGCACGCGAATCAACTTCCCAGTCGGTCCCCCGGACGCCTGAAGTTCACCGATGATGGTGCAACGGCCGCCGCGCCGTCCGCGCTCGCCGCACTCGCGCGGGGTGCCGGGTTCTTCGGCTTCTGGCTGCTGTTGGCCCGCCCCGGCACGGACGCCCCGAGCACGCCGGATCTGGCCGCCGATCTGGTGGTCGGACTCCTGGCCGCCGCCGCGGCCACTTGGGTCAGCCTGCGTCTCCTGCCGCCCGCCCGGAAAGGCCTGCACTTCGGCGCGCTCGCGCGGTTCGCCGTCCATTTCATCCGGCAATCCATGGTCGCCGGGGTGGATGTGGCACGCCGCGCCTTCGACCCCCGCCTGCCGCTGAACCCCGGCTATCTGGCCTACCCGGTGCGCCTCGCGCCGGGCACCGGGCGGGCGGCCTTCGGTGCGGTTACCAGCCTGATGCCGGGCACCCTGCCGGTCGGCACCGCGGCCGATGGCGCCTTGATCTACCACTGCCTGGATGTCGATCAGCCGGTCGCGGCCGGACTCGCCCGCGACGAGGCGCTGCTCGCGCGGGTGCGGGGCAATGGCGGGGGCTGTCGATGACCGCGTTTCTGCTCGGCGCCGCGGCCTTTATCCTGGGGACTGTCGCCCTGGGGCTGGTGCGGATCCTGCGCGGCCCCGGCAATGCGGACCGGATGTTGGCCGCCCAACTGCTCGGCACCGGCGGCGTGGCGGCCTTGCTGCTGCTGGGCGTCGCCACCGGGGTCGGCGCGGTGTCGGAGGTGGGGCTCCTGCTGGCCTTGCTCGCCGCCTTCGGCTCGGTGGCGTTCGTCACCGGCGCCGGCCGTTCGAGCGACGCGTCGGCCGCGGACTCCGCCGCGGACACCCAGGGCGCGACGCGGAGTGAGCCCGAATGAGCCTCGCGCTGGATCTCTTCACCATCGTCGCGGTCACCCTGGGAGCCATCTTCTTTCTGGCCGGTACGGTCGGACTGCTGCGCTTCCCCGACACGCTGACCCGGCTCCATGCCCTGACCAAGGCGGACAATCTGGGCCTGGGACTGGTGGTGCTGGGCCTGCTGCCCCAGACCACGGCGCCCTTCGGCTGGATCGGCCTGATCGCGGTCTGGCTGCTGGCGCTGCTGTCCGGGGCCACGGTCGGCCAACTCCTGGCCGAGGCCGTGCGCCCGCCCGAGTGGGACCAGACCCGGACGCCGGCTGCTTCGCCGGATGTTCCCCCGAATGCTCCTGAGGCGTCGTCCCATGACTAGCGCACTGGTAGTGGATACCGCCCTGGTCCTGCTGGTCCTGGGGCTTGCACTGTGGATTACCGCCGCGCGCGCCGCTTACGGTGCCGCGGTTGGCTTTGTCGCCTACGGACTGTTGCTGACCATCGTCTGGGTGCGGCTCGCCGCGGTGGACGTGGCCATGACGGAGGCCGCCCTGGGCAGCGGACTGACCGGACTCCTGCTGCTCGGTGCGGCGGCCCGACTGGCTCCCTACGAGGCCGCCGAGTACCAGCGCAGACCGGGCCTTGGGCTGCGCGTCCTGGTCGGCGTCCTGTGCGCGGCCCTTGCCGCCGGGCTCGCTGCCGTGGTCCTGCTGCTGCCCGATCCGGCCCCCAGCCAGGCCCTCGCGGTGGCGGCGCACCTGCCCGCGACCGGGCTGGGCAATCCGGTGACCGGCGTGCTGATGGCCTATCGCGCGGTCGACACCCTGCTCGAATCCGTGGTACTGGTGCCGGCCCTGATCGGGGTCTGGTCCCTGTCGACCGAGATGGCCTGGGGCGGGCGGCCGGGATTCCTGACCCCCTGGCGCTCGGGCAGCGCCCTGCCCCTGCTAGCCAGGGTGCTGCCCCCCTTCGGCATCCTGGTCGGGATTCACCTCGTCTGGGCCGGCGCCGACGATCCCGGCGGCAAGTTCCAGGGTGCCGCGGTCCTGGCCGCCATGTGGATTCTGGTCATGGTGGCGGGTCTGCGGGAACCGCCGCGGGTGAGCGACCGACTCATGCGCTTCCTGCTCGTCATCGGCCCCCTGTGCTTCATCGGGATCGGCGCCGCCGGCATCCGGCTGGCCGGCGCCTTCCTGGCCTATCCGGAGGCTTACGCCAAACCCCTGATCCTCGCCATCGAGGTCGGCCTGACCATCTCAGTCACCGCGGTGCTCGGCTTGCTGCTCGCGGGACCGCCGGCGCCTGAGCCCCAGTACCAGCGCCAATCACGGAGGCGGTCATGAGTGGAACGACCCTGTTCGGTCTCTGCGCCGCCGCCCTGGTGGGATTGGGCCTCTACGGACTGATCTGCCAGCCCGGCGCACTGCGCAAGATCCTCGCGTTCAACCTGATCGGCAGCGGTGTCTTCCTGCTGTTCGGGGTGATCGCCCAACGCGGCGGCGGCGTCCTGGCCTTGGCCGGAACCGGCCGCGACGGCGACCCCGTTCCCCAGGCGCTGGTCATCACCGGGCTGGTGGTCGCCTTCGCGGCCACCGCCATCGCCGTCACCCTGCTGGTGCGTCTCGCCGAGACCAGCGCGCGCGGGACGCTGGAGGGCGATGAACCCCCGCCCCCGGCGCCCTCCGGCGAGCGGCGGCCATGATGGCGATCCAACCGATGCTCGCCGCGTGGTTCGCGGACCTGATGGACCTGGGCGGCCTCCTGCTGGTCATCCCGCTGATGCTGCCGGTCGTCGGCCTGCTGCTGGCGCTCGTCCTGCGCGGGCGGTCCCTGGGCCGCTTCGCCCTGATGCTGCTACTGCTGGGGCTCGCCGCCGCGGCGGCCATCGCCGCCGCCGTCGCGACCGGCCAGGACGCCTTGCACTACCAGTTGGGCGGTTGGGCGCCGCCCCTGGGCGTGGCCTTGAAAGCTGATGGACTCTCCGCCGTCATGCTCCTCACCACCGCGGTGGTGCTGCTGGGCGTCGGGATCTATGCCCAGCGGGGCTTCCAGATCCCGGCCGGCCTGCCCGAGACCCGCCGATCGCTCGCCTTCTGGACCCTGCTGTGCGGAATTTGGGGAGGCATCAACACGGTCTTTCTGGGCCAGGATCTGTTCACCCTGTTCGTCGCGCTGGAACTCCTGACCTTCTCCGCGGTGCCCCTGGTGGCCCTCGACGGCCGGCCCGAGACCCTGGCGGCGGCGCTGCGTTATCTGCTGTTCGCGCTCCTGGGCTCGGTGCTCTATCTGCTGGGCGCGGTGCTCTTCTACGGCACCTACGGCACCCTGGATATCGCTTTGCTGGCGGACCTGATCGCGGGGGCGGACACCTTGCCGCCCGCCGTGCCCGTCGCCGCCGCCCTGATGACCGTCGGCCTGCTCGCCAAGACCGCGCTCTTCCCATTGCATCTGTGGCTGCCGCCCGCCCATGCGGGCGCACCGCCGGCGGCCAGCGCGGTGCTCTCGGCGCTGGTGGTCAAGGCGTCCTTCTTCCTGATCCTGCGGATCTGGTTCGATCTGATGCCCGAACTGCTGACCCTCACGGCAGCCCAGGTGCTCGGCGCCCTGGGCGCCGCGGCCATCCTGTTCGGCAATCTGGTCGCCCTGCGGCAGACGCGGCTCAAGCTGCTCATCGCCTATTCGACCCTGGCGCAGATCGGGTACCTGTTCCTGATCTTTCCGCTGGCGGCGGGCGGCAGTTCGGTGGCACTGACCGCCGGGGCGCTTCAAGTGGTCGCCCACGCCTGCGCCAAGGCCGCCATGTTCATGGCCGCCGGCCTGATCGCCGCCGCCCTGGGCCATGACCGGATTCGCGGACTGAGCGGCATCGGCCGCGCGCTGCCGCTCACCGTCCTCGCCTTCGGGCTCGCCGGACTGTCGCTGATCGGCCTGCCGCCAAGCGGCGGCTATCTGGTTAAAACGCTACTCTCCGCCGAGGCGATCGGCACCGGGCAATGGTGGTGGTACCTGGTCGTGCAGGCCGGGGGCCTGCTCACCGCCGCCTATCTGTTCTTCGTGTTGAGCCAGGTCCTATCCGCATCGCCGCAACCGACGATCCCGCGTGAACACCCCCGGCTGGTGCAGCAATTGGTGGTCCTCGCCCTAGCCCTCTGCGCCCTGCTGCTCGGGCTGCTCGGGCTGCTGCCGCTATCCGCCGTCGATCTGCTCGAACTCGGCCGCCCGGCAGCCGCCGACAGCGGCGCCGCCTCCGCCCTCTTGGCCGACGCCTGGAGCCTGGACAAGCTCTGGTCTGGTCTCTGGCCCGTACTGATCGTCGCGGCCCTGGTCATCGCAGTGCGATACCGGCACCAGCGCAAACCGCCGGAACCGGAAGGAATCAGGCCAACCGCCGCGCCGGGACGCGCGCTTGATCAACTGGACCGCCTGTTGCGGCAATGGCCGGTCGCCGGGCTCTTGCTGTTGGTGCTGGCCACGGCGCTGGTGCAGACCATTTTGATTGGGCGATAAGGAACCCCTTTGCTTATCAGCGAAACAAAGTCCATTAGGGATCGCCTTTAAGGTCATTTACTGAACACCGGATACCACCCACCATCGGCTCGGATGTCGGCTCGGATGTAGGTGCGACTTCAGTCGCACC
>NZ_CAIZIZ010000260.1 GCF_903933125.1 uncultured Lamprocystis sp.
CGGTTACCGGAGGGTAACGTCAGCAGTTCCAAATATGGGTGGCCACCGTCAGCAGCGTTTGGGCGGCGAGGCTGATGGTGGATGCGCTGCGCTTATCCACCCTACAAAACCGGCGCCGCTGTAGGGTGGATAAGGCGCGCTTTTCGATGTCAGGGACCCGGCACGGCGGTGGCGCGCGCCGCATCCACCAGGGGTCGCGCAATGCCGCCCAAATTTGGAATTGCTGGGGGTAACGCGCGACCAAAGGCCTTTGCCAAGACATCGGCGACCTGGCACAGAATCTCCGGCAACCGCCCAAGGAGCTTGCCGAAGCCATCGAGCCGAAGGCGGCACGCGAGTACACTATTATTGCTGGCCTCATCAGCAGCATCCACGAAGCTGCCCGGCCCTACCGCAAATCCGCACGCACTTTGATCGCCTTTGCTTGGGAGGATGAGCCAGACGCGCAAGCATGATCCAAATCTCGATTCCGGGACCAAGGTATCGGTCGGTACATCTCAAAGGACAACGACGCCTTGCGTATCTGACCCATTTACACTCTTCGATTATTTCCGACACCACGACATGAATGAAAGGAAGCCCGGGCACAAGAGCGGTGCCGCGACCGGCACCCTACCGCCAGAGCAGCGGCGTCAAGACCTTCAGAAGCGCATCACCGACCTGGAAAATCACGAAAAGGAATTAAAAGCCAGCGTTGCTGTAATCGCTACCGACGCGGCGGCTAAACGTAAAGAACTCAAAGAAATCGAGGCAGATGCGCAGGCGAAACGCAGAGAGCATGAAAACGCCCTTGCACAAATCAAGGCAGACATCGAGGCTGAACGCGCATCGGCCAGCTTGATCCGGGAGCAGGAGACCGAGCGGCATCGGCTTGAGCTTGCAACGATGCGCACCAGTCATGACAATGCTCTTCAGCAAGCCGAGACGCAATTCGAGGCTGAACGCGCATTGGCCAGCTTAATTCGTAAGCAGGAGACCGAGCGGCTTCGGCATGAGCTTGCGGAAATACGCACCAGTCATGACGAGTCGCTCAGGGGTCTGGCAAATCAGAGCAAACAACTGACCGACTCTGTCCGGAACCAGGCCGACCGTCTCTTTGAACTCCACTTCATTACCAAAGAGCAACGCGCCACACTCCTTGGTCTGCACCAGTCGGATGCCGCGACGCAGACGAGCGACTGGCCGACGCTCACCGATCTGCACGGAGGTTATCCCCAACTCGCCTCTCACCTCCAGCGCTATCTGTACCGCAAACAGATCATCTATCCGCGCGCAGTGCTTGCCACCTTCCATGCTTTGATGCTCACCAGCGACTTTGTCATCCTTTCCGGCCTGTCCGGTTCAGGCAAGACCATGCTCGTCAAGTCCTATGCCCAAGCGACCGGGAACGTGGCACACATCATTCCGGTCAAGCCGAACTGGACCAGTGCCGAGGACTTGATCGGTTATTACAATCCGCTGCAGTGCAGCTATCTCACCACACCCTTCCTCGATGCGCTCCTCACCGCGCAACAGGATCCACAACGGTTGCACATCATCTGTCTCGACGAGATGAATCTGGCGCGTATCGAGTATTATTTTGCCGATTTTCTCTCCGCTTTGGAAGAACGCGACGAACCGCCGACCATTGCACTGTACGCGGATGAGGAAGCCGGGCATGTGCACGCCGAATTCAAGCTGCTGGTCGACAGTCTGATGGATGCGGGCGCGGACACCGAGCGGCAAGGTCTCGATGCCGTTCCGAAAAATCGCGAGATCCTTGCCACACTCAAGGACCGGCTCGGTTTTGACGATGGCGAATCCGTTCTGAACACCCATGCCCGGTTGCGCCGCATGGTTGCCGGCTTGCTCAAGGTGCCGTCCCGACTGCCTATTCCGACGAATGTCCGCTTTGTTGGAACGGTGAACATGGATGCGACCACCCACTACCTTTCGCCAAAGGTGCTGGACCGTGCCCATGTGATTCAATTTCAAAGCCCGCTGAGCTATTGGCAACGAGTGATCAAAGAGATCGGCGACGGCCCGCTACCTGAGACCGGCGTGTGCATTCCCGCGACCGAGTTCCCGCGCGAGCCCTACCCCCCGTTCGCTCCCCACACGACCGATGCGGTTTCGCAGGCGCTGATGCAATGGGCCGATCGCTATCTGGAACCCATGGGGATCGAGATCGGATTGCGATTGATTAGGCAAGCCGCGGCTTTCCGGCAACACCTCGGTCCGCTCCTGGAAGCAGGGAACTCGAATGAGGCATGTGATGCCTTGGTGTTGAACCAACTCATCAAGCAAAAACTGCTGCCGCGATTTTCATTTGATGGAAAACAGCCCTCGCGACGGGGCGACTTAACCGTTGCGGCGCTGGTTTCAAGGTTTCAAGAGGATGTCGCCGAGCGTTTGAAGGCGGCACCAGCGGGTGATGCCAAGGATGAACTGCGCGGACTGATCAAGCGCGCGGAAGCCAATGACGGCATTTTCAATTACTGGTCCTGACCATGGCCCAGCCGCCGTTTGAACTTCGCACCATTCGGGTGACCTGGGAAAAAAAGGATACACCGTCGCGCATTGAACTCGCCCGCTCGCCAATACAGTTGTTCGACGAAGGGCACGGGGTATATACCGGAGAGACTTTCGCTTATCCCGAGGTCAGCCCCAGCCAGGTAGGTCAACTTGGGGTGACGGTGGACACAGAGGATACGCCACTGCTGATACTCGCCGACGGTTCGCCCTGCCCGCTGCACCCGGTAGGTGCCGACGACTCGCGCATCTGGTGGATCGAGAAAGGCCACGGGACCCAGACCCGAAATCATGCCGGCGTGGCGCGCTTGCGGATTGGCGCCTATGAGGTGAGCCTGCAGATTTCCATGCCGGGCTTCAGTCCCGATGAGTTCGAGACCTTGGTGGACGAGTTTCGAGCCGGGCTGTGGCAACTCATCCTCGACACGAAGAGCCCGACCACCGTGACGGCGCACCGCCCCGCCGGCGGAGTCAATCAGGATTACCTTGCCGCGGTCCGCGACCATATCCGCTATGTGCGTCGTGCCCTGAACCGACCCCACTGCGAATTGCGTGAGCAGTTGCAACCCCAGTCGTTGGAGCGGGTGCGCCCGACTAACCGAACCTTTCAGGATCTGGCCCTGCGCGGTTCACCGCGGCGGGTGACCGGCCGCGGTCATGCACCGTCGTTCGACACCCCGGAGAACCGTCAGTTGCTCGGTATGGCCAGCCGACTGGATCTGTCGATTCAGGCATTGCGGCGCGCGGCCGAGTCCCGTGCACTGGAATTTCAGCAACGTGCGGACGAGACGGCGCGGCGCGCGACGGTGTTGGATAGCGGGGCGCAAGTCTCACCCGAGCGTCTCCGCCAGGAGATCGCGGAATTGAAGGAGCAGTTTTCCACGCTGCAACAGCGTCGAACACGGTTGCTGAAAGGCAAGGTCGATCATGGAGATGTAATCACCCTGCGAATCAGAGTCACAAGCGTGCCCAAGACAGGACACCACAACGAAGTCGGCTGCTTTTTCGACTGGCTTGACGAGGCTGATCATCCGCTCCCCTCCGACAAGAATCAGCGGTTGGTCTTTCGGGCGGATTGCGACGCAGTCGCAGTGGTTTTCAGGAAGGGCGAAAGCTATACCGCGTCCGGCAGGTTTAACCCTGACTGGTCTCACGCCAATGACCAGTACCCCTGTGTCACCTATGAGGTCCTGCAACTTTCAGCACTTGAGTCGGGATGGGAGCGCAAAGTCCAAGAAGAATTGCAGCGATTGGCTCGCGAACAAACGGCCATCGAACAGCCCGGCTATCGCCGCAGGCTCACCCAGAAACAACAACAGAATCAGGAACGCGACCAGCAATCCGAACTCCGCCGAGCCCAGCATGACCAAGCTCAGTCCGATCACTGGACAAAGACGGCCGCCGCGCTGAAGGACCTCGGTGAACAACTGGCACCAGTGCTCAGACGTGCCCGCGACCTTGGCATAACGAGCACCCCGAGTCTGATTCCCACCGGCTCGATGACCTATGTGCAGGATCCCGATTATCGCGGCGCGCTGGCGGCGTTTCGGCGCGCACTTGAAGCCGCCAACCTCGATCTTTCAGTGTTGGAGCGACTCTTCCACGAGAACAGGGTGGGGATACTGGATCTGCCGAGAGTCTACGAGCGCTGGTGTTTGCTCAAGATCGTGCGCGTGCTGACGGAAGAGTTTCAATTGGTTCCGGAGGAGCGCTATCAAAGCGATCTGCTAACCGCCCTCGTGGGTCAATGGACTCAGGACAAGACACTAAGCATACGCTTCCATGATGTGACGGCGAACCGCACCCTTCTCTTGGAGTATGAGCCGCGACTGCTGATGGCCGGCAAACCGCTCACGCCGGATTTCGTCATCACCCTGATCGACCCCCGATTAACCGAAGCAACGCACATGGCAACCTTCGGACCCACTGGTCGCCCGAAACTGGTCATGGATGCCAAATTCAACCAGTTCGTGCCGATTGGCTCCGCGGAACTCGGACCGAATCTCGCTGACAAGCTAGCCGACCTGCTGGCGAAGGGATATGACGAACAGGACCGCAATCGCGTGTTCGTATTGCACCCCGGTCGGGATCAGAACTCGGTCCAGGAGTGGCAGCGCTATTGCCGCTATGGCGGCGGGCATTTCACACCGGATCCCGCGAAGCGGCCCGAATGGGATCAGGGTCAGCCGGACCATCGCTTTGGGGCGATACTCTTGCGTCCGGGCGCAACCGACCCGCTGATCCGGCTCATCATGATGCACCTGTATCTGAACACCGACACCGGGGTCAACACGCCAGCCCCATTTTGTCCGTCCTGCCGGGGAGTGGCCTTCAGCGAGTCCCAACATGCACTCGGTCGGTCACGGGCGGAACAGTGTGTCAACGCGCACTGTGGGCAACTCGTCGTTCGCAATTACTGCTGGAAGTGCGATACCAGTCTGTTCAAGCTCGGCACCTATTGGACTTTTCATGACACACGGGCATTGAACCCCTACGATATCAAATGTCCTCATTGCGGCGAATACATGATCCAAGCCGAGTCAAGCGACCAAGCCGTGTCCGGGCACCCGACCTGGACTTAGCGCAGCCGCAGGCTGCCGGTCCGCACAGCGGACCCTACGGATCGCGGGCGTTGATCGTAATCCCGGCCAGCGGCGTGCGTAGTCAGGGCTTCCAGCCCTGACGGTGTCAGGCCAGGATGGCCTGACTACGCACCCGGCGAGCCCAAGTGGCCAGAATCTTGATCGAGGCCGGATCGCGGCCTTAACCGTTGGGTCCGCGGTGCGGACCGACGCGCTTGCGGCAATCGCCTAAGGCGCCGCCGAGCGGATCCGCCGCTCCAGCAACGCAATGCTCGCGGCCAGTATCAGCGCCGTCCCCAGCAGCAAGGCGCCGACCCAGGGCCGCGACAACAGGTCCGGGGCGATCAGCATCACCAGCCCCAATCCCAGCATCATGAAACCGGACAGCAGCTTGAGCACCCGCCCCTGCTGCTCGGTGAGCTTCCTGGTCCCCAGGGTGTATGTGAAGACCAGGACAATGGCCAGCAGCGGCAGGATATAGATCAGGTTGTAGAAGACCAGATAGCCGTAGTGGGCGGCCGGGGTCAGGTCGTGCAGGGTCAGCACGCGGGTGAAGACCATTGGGAAACCGGCGGTGCACAGGAGTTCATAGCTGTTGGCGGCAAGCGCCAATACGACTGTACCGATCAGCATGGTCCCCAGCCGATCCGCCGTCACCAGTGTCCGCATCCGTTTGAAGAGTCCGGGCTTGGCGCCCTCCGGGATGGACAGGCTGGGACCCTGCTTGAACCAGAAATAATCCTTGACGTTCAATCCCCCGATGACAAGCGCGACCGCGCCCGCAATGGTGGTCACGACCGGCGCCCCGCCGACCACCAGGAAGAGATTGAGCCAGGCTGCCATGAAGAGGAAATAGACCAGCCCGGAGAACAGCACGAAGGTACCGCCGATCAGCAGCATGCGCGCCCGGCTGCGGGCGTGAACCAGAAGACTTAACAGGAACAGCAGCACGAAAAAGGCGCAGGGGTTGAAGGCATCCAGCCCGGCGATGACCAGGGTGAACAGCGGCAGCGACAGCGACCCGGCGTCCAAAGTGCCGATGAAGGGCACCTCGATCGTCGGAGGCGAGGCGTCAGCGGCGACGGCCGCCGCACCGGCACCCACGGCAGCCTCGGCAGCCTCGGCGCCGGTCGCCTGACGGCAGAAGCGAGCCAGTCCGAGAATCCGTGCGCCTGTACCCTGCGCGTTGTCATACCCGGTGAGCATCTGACCGCAGACGAAGAACGCCGGCACCGAGCGCGCGTCCTCGCCGAGTGCCTGGGCCATCTCGACGTACCGCTGGGTGTGCTCGCGACTGCTGGTGATCTCGAAATCGCGGACCTCGATCCAGGGCTCCTGATCGCGCAACTGCGCGAGGAACGGCAGCGCCTCGCGACAATGGGGGCATTGTTTGGACCAAAAGACATAGAGGGGAACGCGCGCCTGACCCGCGGCATCCGTCGCCACCCACTCGATCGGACCGGAGGACGCGGTCCCCGCCTGAGCCGTCAAGGCGGACGCGAGCAGAAGCCCGAGCGCGAGCGACAGGACCATCAAGACACGACTGGTAAAACGAGAGTGCAGCATGACCATACCCGAACAACAGACCCATGAGATCAGGGCACCCAGGCACGAGGGCCGAGCGCGGACCTCGTAAAGATTCGCATCTTAACTCCGAAGGGGTGTTCGGGGCCGGTCGGGAGCGCCTGTATCGGGTGTTACAATAGAAAGTCTGTGACCGCGGACGAACCCAAGCCGGCGCGCTGCCATCCGGAAGCTCGTACACTATGACTCCAATCGCTGTTGCCCCCGACCATCCCGACAACTCCCGAGCACTGTCGGCGGCCTTGGCCATCGTTCGGGCAAGCGATGCTCATGTGGAGTTCAACCCTTCAGTATTGGCCTGCCGATCCAAGGCTAACGGCCATGGAAGGAACATCAATCCACCCCGGAAGATGAAAGTCCCTCGTGGGAGCGGCGTCCCGCCGCGATAC
>NZ_CAIZIZ010000261.1 GCF_903933125.1 uncultured Lamprocystis sp.
GCCAGGAATCTTTCTTGCGTCATTAAGCCATTCGTTACTCATGATCGACTCTCCTCGTAATCCAAAACCTAACTCTAAGTATAGACTATGCTAGAAAAATTGCATTAAGGCGCGTCCGGTTATTAAATGGCGCCTCGATAACCCTGGATCGTTTCCATCCGCTCCGCTGGAGCGCCGCCGTACCTCGGACAGCCCACCGCGCTCGTTTAGTGCGTTTTCCAGCGATCCGGCGAGCGCATCGCGCACCAGATGCAGCGCGTCCAGAAAACTGCTCTTGCCCGAGCCGTTGGCACCCACCAAGTAGGTGAGCGGTTGGAGCCTGCAATTGCAGTCGCCGATGCTCTTGTAGTTGCGTAGGACGACTCGGGTGAGAAAGACTGGGGCGCTCATAGAGTGGATCCT
The DNA here is from genome assembly GCF_903933125.1 of uncultured Lamprocystis sp. Lineage (GTDB taxonomy): Bacteria > Pseudomonadota > Gammaproteobacteria > Chromatiales > Chromatiaceae > Thiodictyon. The sequence goes on from NZ_CAIZIZ010000261.1 coordinate 403, forward strand.
GCGCTTGGCGGGCTCGGCCAGCCACATAGAGCGGCCGACATCGGCAGACATTGTACCGGAGGTGTCGATACCGGGCCGTGGCGTTTGCGCTCACCCTGCAGTGGATGCGACACACTCAGGCGAGTGATCCACATCCTGCGGTTTGCCGGCGTTTCGTGATGACTGTGCCAAGCGTTTGTCCGGTAGTCCTAGAATCTATATGCTCTCTAGGGCACCTGATTGACAGGCCTCGTCGCGTTGTAATGGTGAATAAAATACCAGATCGCACCAATGTGATTCTCCAGCTTCTTCGAGAATGATAGGGCTTTCCTGACGAGCCGAGACGCGCGTTGTCTGAGCGTGCCATTGAATCGTTCGATATGGTTCGTCTGCCCGGACGCCTTGCCTACCGCGTGGTGGCGATCAGGGATCGCCGCTTCATACGGGTCCCAGAAATCGGTGTAGCTAACGGCGCTGTCCTGGTAGACCTGCGGGAGCGATGCCCAGAGGGCCTTCGCTGCTTCAGCATCTCGGCGGCCAATGTGAACCCCAACAATCTCGCGGGTTTCTCGGTCGATTGCGAGCCAAACCCATTGTTTATTATCTTTATTTCCAACAAAAGACCACAATTCGTCACATTCGATTATTAGGTGTCCGCCAGTCTTTTTTTTTACAACGACCTCACGTGATACATTCTGATATTTCTAATTAACATAGGTCTGTAGCCAGCTCTCGGAGACGCCGGTAACGCGAGCGATTCCGGCAAGCGAAATCCGCTCCAGCAATAACCGGTCGATCAGCGCTTTTGTGGTATCGGTGATCGGTGATCGGTGATCGGTGATTTTAGCGGATCAGTAACAAACTGCCGACCGCAGTCTAAACATTTGTAATTTTACTTGCCTGTCGCATTGATGCCATTCTTAATAAATTGCTGCGAGTTACAATCAGGACAACACATTTTTATTCTTCAATATAGCTGTGATTTTCGTATAATGATAACATATAGATTATAGGACTACCCGGCAGTGAAGTCCTCGACGGGCTTGCGCCGATCGACCGGGCGCTGCGCGCCTTGGGGCATTCAGGATTCCAGATGTCCGTGTTCGACCCCGACCGCGTCGCACCGACCAATACCGTGCGGCAACGCTTCTGGCCGGCGGACCTGGGCCAGAACAAGGCGAAACTCCTGATGGACCGCTATGGAACCTTCGGCGGCCTGGACGGGCGGGGGTATGCCGAGGCCCTCACTGTGTCGACCCTCGACGCCATCCCCGGCGTCGACCTGTTGGTGACCTGCGTGGACAAGGCCCGCATCCGCCATGCGATCGGCACCCACGCTTGGCACCTGGACCCCGACCGCTGGCGGGACACCCTGTGGCTCGACCTCGGCAACGGCACACGCACCGGCCAGGTCGTCCTCGGCCACCTGGGGGGCTGGATGGGGGACCCGGCCCGCCTGCCCAACCTCTACGACCTGTTTCCGGAACTGGCCGACCCCGATGCGTCCCTGTCCGTCGAGGACGCGCTGGCGCTGTACGCGCCGAACTTCCCCCAGGTCCAGGGGCAACACTGGCGGCGTCCGAGTGCCGGGCGGATGGGATCCTGGTCTATCCCGTCGCGCGGCCCATGGTCAAGACCAAGGCCTGCGGTGCGGTTGCTCCCTGAGCCGAAGCGACGTATCCGGTGGCTCGCCCGAGAGGAGGCTAACCGACTGATGGCCGAACTGCCTGCGCACCTGGCCGACATGATAGCGTTCCGCACATTTGGCGGCACACCAGAAAAAGGGAGGCGCCATGATGGCGCCTTAAGTCATTGAAAAGATGGTGCGCCCTGCGCGACTCGAACGCGCGACCACCTGATTAAAAGTCCTTCTGAATTCACAGTCTACAACAAACGACAGCAAGAAAACCATTGGTTTATGGTGTCTCGCTTGTTGTCGCTTCTTGTGGATAACCGCCGTTTTTTGGTAGCGAGTGCGCCATGAGTGCGCCATGGGATCAGGATCAACCGGCCGGGCTCCGCGAGGTTGACCGGCTCCCGGCTCCGCGAGGACCTTCGCGAGGGTGTCCAGGTCCAGCGCCGGCCGTCTCGCCCTGGGGCTCTGGCCGGTCAGGTGGACGCCTTCACCGTGGAGCGGTGCCAGGATCAACCGGCC
>NZ_CAIZIZ010000262.1 GCF_903933125.1 uncultured Lamprocystis sp.
CCCTGCTGCAGGACGGCTAGCAGCCTGTCGGACTTTAGGCGATTTCCGAATAAGACGCTATCAAGAATCAAGCTCCGTAGGAGCCCGCTAGCGGGCGACGTGACCTGCCGGAATCGCGTCATTGTGCCCCCACCCGTCGCCCGCAAGCGGGCTCCTACGGGTTGGATTTTTCGCGGAAATCACCTTAAGGTTCCAGCCACGCGGCCGCGTTAGGTGGACAAGCGCAGCGCAGTCCACCAGCGGCGGCGCGGGATTCCCGGAACTGCGCCGGCGCTGGTCCGGCCTCTGGCTGGTTATGATGATCAAGGCCCCGAAGGCCTGAGATCCATCCAGTCAGGCGAATTCCGCTGATCTGGCATCCAGGCTCCGGATGGCCCTACCGGCCGCTGGAGCGACCGGACGGCATTCCCACGCGGGAGCGCTGGAGCGTGGGAACGAGACGAAAAGGCACAACCGGCCCATGCCGCAGGCGCGGTGATCCATCTTGCCCGGCACCCTTGGCGCGGCTACCATCGGAGCCTTACGGGGCCGCCCGAAATCGATCGCGACGCTCGCGTCAGGAATTTTCGCGTGCATCGACTCACATGAACAACCAGTCTGATCAGACCCGGCAGCCTCAGCGTCATCGCCGCCGGACCGGTCGCCGTACGGGAGCACCGTCATGATCCGTCACCGCCGCTTGATCAGTTTCGACTGGGCGATGAAGCGCGTCTGCGCATTGCCCAAGGTCTGCTGGACGTGATTGCCGACGATCAGTTGCTGGCGGAAAAGACCGGATTGAGCGCGGCCCAAATCCGGGGCTTGCGCACGGGGCGGACCTGACGGAGACCGCATGATGAGCGACCAGCAAACCACAGTTCCAGTCGACTGGCGGATCTATCTGGCCGCCGCCCTGGTCGGCGCCCTCGCCGGACTGGTCGGCGCCGCCTTTCATGCCCTGCTCGACCAAGCCGACCAGAGCCGGGATCTGCTGCGCACCGTCCTGGCGTCGGCACCGGTGCCGGGTTGGCTGGTCCTGATGGGCCTGGGTGCCCTGGTACTGAGCGCCGCCCTGTGGCTGGTCCGCCGGTTCGCTCCGGAAACTGCCGGCAGCGGTATTCAGGAGGTGGAAGCCATCCTCGCCGGTATGCGCGCCCTGCGCTGGCAGCGGGTGCTGCCGGTCAAGTTCGTCGCCGGGGTGCTGGCGGTCGGCTCCGGCTTGGTGCTGGGGCGCGAGGGACCCACGGTCCACATGGGCGCCGCGCTGGGCCAACTGGCGACCGAGCGGCTGCGCCTGGAGCCCCGGCAAGGCCGTTCGCTGATCGCAGCCGGCGCGGCGGCGGGGCTCGCCGCCGCCTTCAATGCCCCGCTGGCGGCCATCGTCTTCGTCACCGAGGAATTGCGGGAGCACTTCGAGTTCAGCTTCGCCGCACTGCAGTCGGTCATCCTGGCCTGCTGTTTCGCAGTGGTGGTCAGCGGCTGGCTCCTTGGGCAGGGACCGTCCCTGCCGATGGCGCCAGTGCAAACGGCGCCCTTATCCGCGCTGCCCCTGTTCTTGGTGCTGGGGGTGCTGATCGGCGCCTTGGGCGTGCTTTTCAACGCGCTGCTGCTGGGCTCGGTACGGCGGTTTCGCGCCCTGCGCGAGGGGCACGCCTTCCTCACGACCAGCGCCCTGGGGATGGCGCTGGGTGCTTTGCTCTGGTTCGCACCTGACGCGATGGGCGGCGGCGAGGGGCTGGTGGAGTCGCTGCTCCGGGAACACCAGGGCGCGCTGGTCCTGCTGATGCTGCTGGCGGTGCGCGTGCTGACCACGGTGGGCAGCTATGGCGCCGGGCTGCCGGGCGGTATTTTTGCCCCCCTGCTCGCCCTCGGCACTGTTGGCGGGGCGGCCTTTCACCACTTGGTGACCTGGCTGGCCCCGGGGCTCGGCCTGAGTCCTGAAGTTTTCGCGGTGGCGGCCATGGGGGCTTTGTTTGCCGCCACGGTGCGCGCCCCCCTGACCGGGATCATCCTGGTCATCGAACTGACCGGCGCCAGCAATTCCAAATTTGGGCGGCAGCATCCAGCGTGAAGCCGTCGGCGGGGCTGATGGTGGATGCGCTGCGCTTATCCACCCTACAAAACCTGCAATTTTGTAGGGTGGATAAGGCGCGCCGCACGATGTTCGGGATTCA
>NZ_CAIZIZ010000263.1 GCF_903933125.1 uncultured Lamprocystis sp.
ACGCTTATCCACCCTACAAAACCGGCCCGCTGTAGGGTGGATAAGGCGCGCCGCTCGGTGTCAGGGACCCGGCACGCCGGTCGTGCGCGCCGCATCCACCAGGGGGGCTGCGCGATGCTGCCCAAATTTGGAATTGCTGTCGCGAGCCCCGGTCACCAGTCTGCGATCCCGATTCGGACTATCATACCGGTCATTGACCTGAATCTGATGAGCGGCGATGCCTGCCGCGGGGAGCGAGTGACAGCCATGCCGAAACAATCGTTGGACGTCGCCGCCATCCTGGCGACAGTGCGCGCCAGGCAGCCGCTGGTGCACAACATTACCAACTATGTGGTGATGAACTCCACGGCCAACGCCTTGCTGGCGTTGGGCGCGTCGCCGATCATGGCGCACGCGATCGAGGAGGTCGAAGAACTGGTCGAGATTTCGGGTGCGCTGGTACTCAATCTTGGCACGCTCTCCAAACCGTGGATCGAGGCGATGTTCAAGGCCGGCATTCATGCGACGGCAAAGGGCATCCCGGTCGTGCTCGATCCGGTCGGTGTCGGCGCATCGCGGTTGCGCACGGACACGGCGCGCTCATTGCTGGAGCAGGTGCACCCGGTGATTCTGCGCGGCAATGCCTCGGAAATTCTCGCGCTGGGCGGGGACATGGGTGGTGCGCGCGGGGTGGATGCGCAGCACACGGTGGCGCAGGCGCGTCAGAGCGCGGTGGCGCTGGCGAAGACCTGGAGGATGACCGTGGCGGTGACCGGCGCGGAAGACTATGTGACTGACGGCAGGCGCGAGGCACGCATCCGCAACGGCCATCCGCTGATGGGGCGCGTCACCGGAACCGGCTGTGCCGCGTCCGCGGTGACCGGCGCCTTTGCCGCCGTGGAGCCGGATGCGTTCGCTGCGGCGACGGCGGCGCTGGTGGTGTTCGGCGTGGCGGGTGAGTGGGCGGCGCAACGCGCCCAACATCCCGGCAGCTACGGCATCGCGCTGCTCGACGGCCTGGATGCGGTCACCGCGGAGGATCTACTGGCCGACGCGCGGTTCGACGTGGAAGCGACGAATTGAATCCGACGCCTGACTATTCGCTTTATCTGGTGACCGACGCCGCACTGGCCGGCCCGCGCGGCGTGGCGGCGGTGGTGCAGGCGGCGGTGGCCGGCGGGGTGACGATGGTGCAGTGGCGCGATAAAGACGGTGATCACGGCGCATCGCTGCCCGCGGTGCAGTGCCTGCGGGACTGGCTGCGGACGCGTCAGGTGGCGTTCATCGTCAATGACAGTGTGGACCTGGCGCTGGCCTGCGCCGCCGACGGAGTGCATGTGGGGCAGGGCGACCTGTCCTGTGCGCAGGTGCGCCGGCGCGTCGGGCCGGGGCTGTTGATCGGCGTCTCCGTCAGTACCACGGCGGAAGCGCTGCAGGCCGAGCGCGATGGCGCCGATTATTTGGGTGTGAGCCCGGTCTTTGCCACGCCCACCAAGCCCGACGCGCCCGCCGCCGCGGGGCTGGATGGTTTGCGCGCCATCCGCGCGGCGGTGCGGCTGCCGCTGGTCGCGATCGGCGGCCTCCATGCCGGCAATGCCGCAGCGGTCGTGGCCGCCGGGGCGGACGGCATTGCCGTCGTCTCGGCGATCATGGCGGCGGCCGATCCATGCGCCGCGGCGCAGGCGTTGTGCGAGGGCATCCTTGGGGGGCGGCACGCCCGCGGCGACGATCGGATCCCGGACGTGCGAACGACAGGCGGGGCGGGCTGACTATACTGAATGCATTGCTTCCCAACGGCCCTGCCGGTGCACCGACGATGCCGCAGCCGACCACGCGTTTACCTTTGGTCGATGACCCGCTCTGGTACAAGGACGCGGTCATTTCATCTACTACGGTGACGAGCTCGGGATGGGCGACAACTTCTACCTGGGTGACCGCAACGGGATGCGCACCCCGATGCAGTGGAGCCCGGACCGCAACGCCGGCTTCTCGCGAGCCGACCCGCAGCGACTCTACCTGCCGCCGATCATGGACCCGGTTTACGGCTATGAGGCGGTCAATGTGGAGGCTCAGAGCCGGGAGCCGTCGGCCATAAACCCGGCCATCGCGCGCTCTGCACGGTCGTCGGTCCGCACAACGGACCCTACAGGTCACGGTGTTACCGTAGGGTCCGCTGCGCGGACCGACCGCGGCCGGCCGGAACGATGATCAAGGCCAGCCCGGCTTCTCTGTGATAGCAGAAAACCGTGGTTTGTCGTCGGTTTAGGTCCGGCCCGAGGTTCCGGGCGGGGCGCATGCCCCGTCCGCGCCGGACTTACACAAACTCGATCTGACCCGCCATCTCATCGCCGTCCAGCACGCGGTAGATCAGCATCAGTCCATGAATCATCGCGCGAATCGATATCACTCACGGGGCGCGCCGTTCAGCCTCTTCTCAAGCACGGAGGGCAATTGCCTGCGCAGCCCATCGACATAGTCGCGACTGTCGGCGATGGTATGATCGATCTCGGCCCGGTGGTCGAAGTAGTACGCCAGGGCGGCATAGACTTCGGCCAGGTCGAGGTCGTGTTCGGCGCTGATTTCATCGGCACTCCGGCCCAGGTGCTCGTGCCAGATCGCGATATCCCGGACCTTGATCCGATGGCCCGCGACATGCGGCTGGCCCCCGGCGATACCGGGCGCGATCTCGATGTGCTGAACAGGGGTCTTGACGGTCATCGCGCGTTTCGCTGCCGGATCGGGGTGTCGGGGTCATCGTAGCACGGGATGACGACGGATAGAGCGTCTCCGCCTTGGTCTCGCCCTGGCGCCGCGCGAGACCACCCAGCGGACCTGCACCCTGGTGTCGTTCGCCCTTCAGGGCGACCGGGCCTGCACAATGTCCGGTGGCCGTCTTGCAGGGCGACCTACGGAGAAATCGAACTCAGACCAGGACGCGGCGCATGCGCCGCCCGGCTCCGGCACCCCACGCGGCAGGCCCTCAGGCGGCCGCCCCCGTGTCATCCGTTGTGGGGTTGGGGCTGCCGGTCCCTCACCCTCCTTGCCCAGCAGTTCTTGCAGCACCGTGATCGCCCCCTCAATGCGCAGCAGGGTCTCGTGACGCTGTGTCTGCTGCAGGCGCAGCGCGTGCAGGCGCTCCTGGCCTTTTCCTATTCGGCCTGGAGGCCGGCAAGGCGGCGCTCGATGGTCTCGTTCATCTGATGTTCTCCTTCGCGTGCCCCGGCATCCGGCAGCGACAAAGTGGTTTGGTCCTGACTAGACCAGGGCATGAGCGACTTTCTCCGCTTCCCGTACGCCCGGAAATCGTCTTGGCACTTGCACTGGTTACAGCCGAAGAACGTGCGGCGTTTTCGAACCTACCTATTTCATTGCTCAAACTATTTCCGGTTGCTCCGTGATAGCAGGTAATCGTGGTCTGTCCCTGAGGTATCCCCACGAAATCTCGCCTCACATCAGTGGGTTGTATAGCCAATTCGAACATGGTAATGATCCCGCGGCTGGACTGCCGCCAACTTGCTGATCTGTCGATTAGACTCGAGGGGATACCTCAGGGTCTGTCCCTGATTTCTGCTCGCTGGAGACGATGTGCCTGTGATTTGAGCCGCGATCGGTCCGCACCGCGGACCCTACGGTAACACCGTGATCTGTAGGGTCCGCTGTGCGGACAGACGACCTTGCAGATCGCGCGGTGGCCGGGTTTATGACCAAGGCCGCGCTTTGCTCGGCCATCTCAGTTTCATCAGGGTGGTATCGGCAACGGCTCGGCGGTGCTGAGGCTATCGGCCCATGCTCAAACGGCCAGGTGGTCGATGACGTGTCCGGCATCTGCATCAGCGAACGCTTCGCGGGTCAAACGGCTGCGCTCTTCTTCCTGGTCGTTCCAGGCCGCCAACGCTTGTTTGACGATTCACCCGTGGAGCGGACGAAGGGTCTACAAGCCAGACGCAGCAAGGGGTTGCCGGCAAGACGGCCTCGCCAAGCGCGCAATCTTAGCGCCTGGTGTAGAGACTGCGGCAATAGTGAAACGGATGCTCCCGAAACCGGCCCAGGTTGTCGAGCACCGTCAAGATCGTACAGGTCTCGGTGCCGCCATTGCGCTGCCCGCGCAGGCCGCGTCCGACCATCTGCATATAGCTGACCGGGCTCTTCACCTGGCGGGCGATCAGCACCAGGTCCGTGCGTGGCGCATCGAAGCCGGTGGTCAGCACGCTGTGATTGCACAGCACCCGCAGCTCGCCGGACTTGAAGCGGTCCAGGAACCAGCGCCGGGCCGTGGCGGGCGTGTCGCCACTGACCGCCGCGGCCGGGATGCCGAGCAGGCACAGCCGGGCAGCCATCTCCTGCGCGTGCGGCACCGAGTTGGTGAAGAACAGGATCTGGCGGGCGTCGCTCGCTTGCAGGGTCTCGATCAGCCGCTCATTGCGCGCGTCGTTGGTGGCCAATTCCTGATTGACTCGCTCCAACACCCCGTCGAATCGCCCCCCGTCTTGGCTATCCCACAGGTTGTCGAGGTCATTGAGCAGGCCTGGGGAGACGGTGGCGTCGGTCGCCAATGCCTGATAATCGGGGCACGCGAGGAATCCACCCGCGAGCAGCCGGTCAGTCAGGCCCTCCTGGTCCAGCGGATACTGACGTTGATCAAAGCGCTTCGCGAGTCGCAGGCTCTCCTCGTCGTCCATCCGGAACGGCGTCGCGCTGAGTCCAATCACCGCCGGCTCGTCCTTCGGCGGCGCGCCAGGGCGGGGCGCCTCGGCGTCCAGCCAGCGCAGCAGCGACGTGTAACTTGGTGTGATCGCGTGGTGGCATTCGTCCACCACCACCAGCCCCGGCGTCGCGAGCCAGGCGAGCGCGGGGGCATCGAAGCGGCTGTTCAAGGTCTGGATCGAGGCCACCACCACCGTCGGTGCGGTACCCGCCGACGCCGTCGGGTTGCCGTGTCTGCCCCAAAACCGGATCACCCGCAATGTCTCCCCTTGCGCGCCGAGGTTCTGCCACACCTGTCGGAAGGACTGGACCGCCTGCTCACAGAGCTCATTGGTCTGTGCGACCCACAGGACGGTCCGCCGTGCGCCCTCCGGCTTCAGGACCAGTTCCACCGCGGCCTCGACCGCGATGCGCGTCTTCCCGCCCCCGGTCGGCAAGCTGACCACCGCGCGCCGCCGTCCGCTGCCCATTGCGATCAGGCCCGTCAGCGCGTCGAAAACCTCCACCTGGTATTCCGGATGGAGCGGTGGTAATGGCAACGGCCCGCTAACCCACAACTCCGCATCCAGCCGCCGTGACTGCGACTGGGCAAATGTCTCGGGAAACCCAAGCGCCGCGACGAAAGCGCGGGCCTCGTCAGTTCCCCAACGCGACGGTGGCCGCAGATCGGCGTCCTTCATCGCTTCGGAGACATTGGAATCTTGCAGTACCGCAGGTCCCAACAGGTCCAGCGTCAGCGCCGCGACCTGCGTTGGCGGGCCGTCGGCGGGTAGCGCGCGACACGCCGCATCCCCCAAGGCGGCATGCAGCGCTGTCACATTGCCGCCAACGGCGCGCAGAAGGCGCTCGGTCAGGTCCGCGCCGGCTGCGACCGCGCGGCGTCGGTCTTCCAGCGTGACATCGGCGATGTGTGCCAGCGCATCTGCCGGCGTGCGGTCGAGCCAGCCCGCCGCGGCGGCCTCCGTCAGGACCAGCCGCAAACGCTCCCGGTGCGGCAGGGCTTCGAGTTGCGCCTGGTCCAGGTACAACACGCCTTCCCAATGCAGACAGGGGACCGGCTCGCGCGCCTCGCCGATGCGCAGGTGCAACCCCTGGACCACCTGCGTGTAGCTCTGCGCCTTGCCCTCCCGCGACAGCACCGCAGCCACGTCGGGCAGGGCATCCGCCAAGCTGCCGAAGCTCGCGACCGCCGCGTCCCAGCCTCGGCTGAACTGCGCATCCAGGTCCAAGGCGCCCTTCTGTCGCCAAAGTGCGCGGGTTTCCTCGTCGAGTTCCACCACGGTCCAGCCACGGGCGCGGGCGCGCCGCGCCAGGTCAGCGGAGCCGGTAACGTAGATCTTGCCGAGCACGATTTTGCCGTCCGCACTGGGCAGTTGGTCCGGCACCCATCGATCCGCGGCGGCGCTGCGCCAGAGGTCGGCCAGGATGTCGCTGGCGATGGCCTCGCGGGTCGCCAGGTGATCGGTCAGGGCTTGCCAGAAACTGTGCAGTGCCTCGGGGACGGTAGGCTGCGGACGTGGAGACCCCGCAAGTGCCCGAATGGTCGGCAACAGCGGCGCCAACTCCGACAGACGTTCCAGTACAGGCACGTCGCAGCGTGCCAGAATGATTGAAAATGAAACTGTCACCTCGCCAATGGCCACCGACCCGACATGGCGCAACAGCCAGCGGAAGGGGTGCTCGACCGGTATATGCGGGTGATCGGTGGGCTTCCTGCGATGACTTAGGGTGAGTGTCGGCTCAATGCCCTCTGCACCGGACAGCAGCAAGCGGGTCAGGCGCGCGTTCGCACTTGCCTTCAGGTGAGGCAGCAGTGAACAGCCGGTGGGCGCCTTGATGTCTCCTGGAATGAAGCTATGTGCCTGTACCCCCCGAATCTGTTGGCGAATTGCCTCAGACGCTACATCTCTCCAGTCCGCAAAATTCTCATTCACGGAGCATGTGTACCGCCAATGTTCGGAATCCCGGAAGATGTTATCTTTGCCTTCGGGCTTGCTGACGGCACCGAGCAGTCGCAGAAGCGCCTCCTCATCGCGATGGAAGTCCAGATCGACCAGCATTTTGCGGTTTTTCTGGTCTGGGTCTGTGGTCGGCACGATTTCACCGGGCAGTAGCACCGCATAGGGATACTGCCAGGTGCCGTCTTGGCGGCGTATGCGGACCTGGCCCTTGTGCTCATCGGCAAACGCCTTCTGGTGCTCGGGTCGGGCACTACGCAAGATCTGCCAGAGTCCACTCCAGTCCCGACGAGCACTGCGACCATTACTTTCCCGCTCGATATACTCTTTGATTGACTGTTCGAGTAGCTCCAGTAAGTTGCCTTCCAGTAGATCCCGCACCTCCAAGGTCTTCAATAGAATCCGCTGGATCTCGGAATCGTTCACCAGTTCATCGGCGACGAAGTGTTGGTTCGGCGCGGACTGGTCGGGGCGGGCGAGCCAGATGTCATCTGGGCAGCGAAGTTCGCCATCACGATCAGGAATGATCTTGAGCGTTGGACGGATGTACTCGCGACCATAGACGTAAGAGTTCCGATCTGCGGTCCATTCGCTTCTCTTGAGGCTGCTCGCGTACTCCGCGGCAAGCCGGATGACCGCCTTGGCCTGTTCCGTGTCGGCACTCGCGATCTGCGCAAACCAGTCCGCCGGCTTGGCTTGCGCAAGCCCAGGCTTCTCCACGACAGGCGCTTTCGCCAAACGCTCCAATCGAGCGCGCCGGTCGCGGTCGCGCAGACAGTCGGGATGCACCCAACCGGCCTGCTTTGCCTCGTTGGCAAGGTCGCACCAGCGGTCCACCAGTGCCTTGTCGTCGCTCGCGTGGCGGTGCAGGTCCGCGGGAGCCCGTAAGGTGCCCGTGGCGTCGGGCACTATCTTGACCGTGCCTGCTAATTTCCATAATTCGTCAACCAGCGTCGCCGCCAGCGCGTTGCGGTCCTGCCGAGGCAGATAATCCAGCGCTCCGGCTGGATCGTCCGCACCGGCCAGGGTCGGCAGCGCCTCCGCAATCATGCTGGCGGCCTCCCGCATCAAGGCCCGGTTCCATTCGCCGTCGATGATGGACTGTCGGTCGCTATGGACCTTCCACGGCGCGTTCAAAATGCCGGGGATATTGGTCAATGACTGGGTCGGGAAGGCAACCCAAAAACTACCCTCCTCGCGCCTTGCATCCAGGGGTATAGCCCAGGTCAACGGAATTTCGTCCCGTTGATGGATGTGGGTGGCATCGTCCATGGCCGCCGGCTCGGTAACTTGGATCACGCGCTTGATCAGACGCCAGCGGGATGGAGCCTGCCCGTCGTGAAGGATGACGGCATCGCTTTCGGGCGTCTGATTGATCCGGCGGGGCTTAAGGTCAGGTGCTTCCAGCGTAAGGTCGACGGCGGTGGTGATGAACAACAAGAATCGCGCCGGAAACGCCTCGATCTCTTTTGTCAGATGCTCCCCCATCGTCGGGTTCTTGACCTCGGCCCGAACCACGGTCGTCGCCCAGTCGAAGGCGCGCAACCGCTGGTCTTGCTGCGCCTCCGTCTGCCGGTCCAGCGCCCAGGCCAGCCGCAGCGACGGGGCGGGCGCGTCCGCTGGCAGCTTGCAAGCGTTACGGACTTCTTGCTGACATCGGGGCGGGTCGAAGCGCAGCGAAACGCTGCGGCTCAGGATGTCGATGCTTCCGCCGAGTCGCAGCAGGGATTTGAAGCCGATGCCGAACCGGCCGATTTGATTCCCGCGCTTTGGC
>NZ_CAIZIZ010000264.1 GCF_903933125.1 uncultured Lamprocystis sp.
TCTGTTGCCGGGTTCGACGCCGACACCAGGAGCCCCGACGCCCACCCCGGGAGCAACACCCACGCCCGGCGCACCAACGCCAGGTCTGACGCCGACTCCGCGTGCCCCCACGCCGACCCCGGCCGCTCCAACGTTGCCTGCTGCACCGGGCTGATTGATGCCGGGATCCCTGACGCCGACTCCGGGCGCCCCGACGCCGGCAGTTCCTCCCCTTACGCCGGGCTGGTTGATGCCTGGGTCGCGCGCATCCAGCACCCCCGATAGGGCAGCAAGCGCTGCGCCAACGGCTAGGATGTGCCCCAACTTGTTTCGTCTCTTGCTCATCGCGTTACCTCCACTCATGGTCCGGTGCAATCCTGGCTGACGGCCGCTGAACCACGGAGACAGGGTTGTTGCCTTGAAACGCCTCGCGGTCATAGACGCCGCCACATGGCATTATAGTCCTCGACACCGCCCTTCACCGTCATTTCGCCTTGGGTGCGCCGTCTTCGAGGGGCAGGAAATCGACCTTGTCCACGTCGTTGTGCTGCTTGAAGCTGAACAGGCTGTCCGAGAACTTCGGCGCCCGCGCAGAGCCACCATCCGCGTTGCGCGTCCGCTATCCGAAAGGCCGGGCGTCTCTTTGGGGCTGTGGTGGCTGCAGGGTCGTAGACCCGGAGGCGGGCATGACCAAATCAGCAGGGACTTTCTGGGACTGTCGTGAATCTGCTGATAGCTTGCCCAGCGACTTGTTGGTACGGATGGCGGTTCGACCTCTGATAGCGGCCAGCCCGAGACCAGCCGCGACTGACAGCTCCGGGTCGTGAGCGGTCTTCAGCCTGGGGCACTGACCTGATCCCGTCGCGGCAGACCATGGACCGGGCACCACTCGCGATCGTCACCGGACCAGGCACAGCACAAAAGGCTCCGGCGCTACGGCATGACCGGGCTCGCCCTGTTCGGCCTCGGTATCGACGACGACACGCTCTTGAGCATCATCATAATCACCAACGGTCCGAATCCCGACACCCTGCGCAAGTGCGCGTGCAGTCTGGATTTCATCGCCGCCGCCCCCTATGCGGATTATGAGCAGGTCGAAACCCTGATGCGCCTGCAACAACCCGCCGACAAGAGCGCCCCCTGGGCCAAGGAGACCGTCACCCACTACAAGGAGGTCCAGGCGGAGTTTACCTTACGCTGCTTCTGATCGGCTTGCCGAATCCACCAGTCCCGCCTAGGATGGTCCCTGGACGGTCACCCCAGGCATCGACCCGACCGCCAGGAGCCGATCATGTCTGTCACCGCGCACGCCCGGATTCACCACTGGCGCTTCACCGTCGACGACTATCAACGCATGGGCGAGACCGGCATCTTGCACGAGGACGACCGGGTCGAACTGATCGAAGGGGAGATTGTCGCGTTGCCACCCATCGGCAGCCCCCACGGGGGCCGTGTGAAGCACTTGAATCGGATACTCGCCAGCGCGGTCGGCGAGTACGCCATCGTCGCGGTGCAGGACCCGGTCGTGCTGGGCATCCGCTCCGAGCCCGAGCCCGACATCGCAGTCCTGCGCCCGCGCCCGGACTTTTATGCCGACGCCCACCCGGTGGCCGCCGACGTGCTGCTGCTGATCGAGGTCGCCGACAGCAGCCTCCAGTACGACCTGAACGTCAAGGTCCCGCTCTATGCCCGCCACGGCATCCCCGAGGTGTGGGTGGTGGACATTGCCCACCGTCAGGTGCTGCGTTTCAGCCAACCCGCTAACGGCGCCTATCTGGAACAAGGACCGATCAACCTCAAGGCCCCGATCGCCCTGCCCGGACTGCCGGGCTGCGCGGTGCAACTCGCCGCGTTGTTCTGATTGCCCTAACCCCCGCTCGGCACGACCGGAAAGGTCTGCTCAAAGGCACGGCCGGTGGAGTCCTGAACCTGGACACTCAACTCCCCCGCCGCGGCGGCGGGGATGAGGCCGAAGCGAACGCTCGGGTTCTCGCTGATGGAGATGTTGGTATCGGCGGTGAACAGTGGTTGGCCCTGATAGCTGACCGCGATGTGTTTGACATAGTCGGCGGGGATGAACTGGCGGGAGACCTGATCGAACTGTAGGCCGGAGTTGTTGGGGTGTTTGATCAGAAACTGGGCGGCGAGCCGCTCGCCTGGGCTCACGCGCTCCGGCAGCACCAGCTTCATCCGGCCGATCTGCGCCGCGGCGGCGGCCGGGTCCTTGAGCGAGGGGGCCGAGCAGCCGCCGGATGCCTTCACATAATTGACGACCATGTAGAGTTGTCCATCCTCTGTGCGCGCGACGGCGCGCACGTTCGAATAGGCATTGACGCGGATGCGCGTGGCGATCTCGTCCCAGGCTTGGGTGCCGGGGAAGTGAAAGACGGTGGCGAGCGGTACCGGATTCATGTCGATGATCAGGTACAGGTCCTGGATGCGGCGGCCTGCGGCCTGGTCCGCGAGCGGTTTGATGCTGACCGGCACCACCGCCGCGTCCTCGGCGCGGTAGGGCGTGTTGAGTTGCAGCAGGTCACGGCCGTCAGCCGGCAGCCGGTCACCGAACAAAGCAGTACGGATTTCTTCCCAACGCGCCTCGTCCGGGTTGGCTAAGACCGGCCCGGCCAGCACCGGCCACAAGCCGCCGAGCAGGACCATGGCAAGCAACAGTGCCCAGGCACCGGGCCAGGCACAGGCGTCAGGGTGTGCCGATTCCGAGACAGTTGTCATACGCATCACTCAGAGTTGAAACAGACGACAGGCCCATGGCGACAGCGGCATCAGGGGGACACCGTGCTACCGGTAACCGACGCACCGTCACCAGCACGGCGGCAGGGGACGAAGCCGATGGTCAACGCCGTGCGGGGAAGCGACCGCGCGTCACCTGGTTAGATCCATATTCGGTGCCAAAAAATCGCTCTTTTGTTTTATGTTTTTGCGCTCTTCGCGCCTGCGCCTGAGTGAATCTTCAGTGGGACGCTCATTCCCACTCCAACTCGACAAAGGCCGCGGTGACGTTGCGCCGGTGGTAGTCGTCGAACAAGAGCCAGTTGCCTGACTCGGCCAGCCCCACCGAGTCCACTGCCTCCTCGATGGTTCCTTGTCGGCGCAGCACTGCCCGCACCCCCGCGGCCACGGCCTGCAGATAGCGCCGTTGCGCGGCGACTGCGGCGTACCGATCGGCCGGTACGCCGCCATGGCCGGGCACCAGACGCAGCGCAGGCCCTTGATCGATCGTATCCAATTCCCGCAACCAGCCCAAGAGGCTGCCGTCGATGACCGGGATGCGATCCACGAAGAGTAAGTCGGACAGCCACCAGGTGCCGGTCTGGCGATCAAGGATACTGAGATCATTGTTGGTGTGAGCCGTGGGATGAGCACGCAGTTCCAGGGTGCGCCCGCCGAGATCCAACTCCCGCGTGCCGGCAACGCTGGACCCTGGGACCACCAGGCGCGTCCCCTCCGCCGCCTCCCCCAAGTCCGCCAGGGCGCGTTCACGATAGTGCTCGCCCCGCCGCGCCAGAGCGTCGGCGAGGTTGGCGTGACCGATGAACTCCGGTCGGTCCTGCTCGAAGGCGGCGGCTCCCAGCACATGGTCCGGGTGCACATGGGTCAGGATCACATAGGCGATGGGCAAGTCAGTGACCCGACGTACCGCCGCGCGCAGGGCGAGACCCTCCGCATAGGTGCCGCCGGTGTCGATCACGGCGACCCGCTCGTTCCCGACGATGAAGCCGATATTGGCGATATGGCCCTGGTTTTCCGGTGCGG
Source organism: uncultured Lamprocystis sp. (assembly GCF_903933125.1). Taxonomy (GTDB): domain Bacteria; phylum Pseudomonadota; class Gammaproteobacteria; order Chromatiales; family Chromatiaceae; genus Thiodictyon. Next base: position 3,751 of record NZ_CAIZIZ010000264.1, read on the forward strand.
CCACTTCCTGGACACCCTGGTCGAGGTAGACCCCAGGTGCGGCCTCGGTCATGGGTAAGGCGTCAGCCCAGGCCGGGCGCCAGCCGAGCAAGCCGACGCAGCAAAGCGCGATCAGCAAGGGGCCGCGGGGTGTGCTCAGTCTCAAGGTTCGATCCTCCCGAGTCATGGATGGAAATCAGCGACATCGAAAGACCAGACGGTCAATCCGCAACTGAGCGCCGATAAACACCAGCGGCGTCCCTGTATGCCGCGCTTCAACGGCCGTCGCCGGGCAAATGGCCCTTATTTTGCTTTACCGCTTCGCGCAAGCGGGCAGCGCACCTTCCCGGACAGCAACTGCCGGACCAAGCGGCGTCGCCCGGTCGGCAACGACATCACCGGGGGCCGATAAACCCTAGATCAACTATTGGAGGGCCCATGCAATTCATTCGCACTCACTTGCGTTCATTTGCCGACAATCTGCTGCCGTGGGGGTTGACGAAGGCCAGCCCGGACACCCGCCGGCACCGCTGGCCGCTGGCCCTCTCGGTTTGCCTCATGGCGCTAACCCTGACCGCCCCACTGTCGGCGCAAGCCGAATCCACTGCGCCCGCTGCGACAATCCGCCTGGCGGTGCTCAAGTACGGTACGGCCAACTGGCTGCTGGACGTGATCCAGCGGCATCGACTGGATCAGGCCGAGGGCGTGACGCTGGCGATCAAGGAATACGCCGGCACCCAGGCGACCCTGGTCGCCCTCCAGGCCGGCGACACCGACCTGGCGATCGACGACTGGATCTGGGTCGCCCGCCAACGCACCGCGGGCCGACCTTTCACTTTCGTCCCCTACTCCACCGCCACCGGCGCATTGGTGGTCCCTCAGGGGTCCGGGATCCATGGGATCGCGGACCTCAAAGGCCGGTCATTCGGCATCGCCGGGGGCCCCCTGGACAAGAACTGGCTCCTGCTGCGCGCACTCGCGGCCAAGCAAGGCGTCGACCTCGCGGGGGCGGTAGAGCCGGTCTACGGTGCCCCGCCGCTGATCAGCGAGCAACTGAAGCAGGGCCGGATCGAGGCGGCGATCACCTACTGGCACTACGCCGCCCGCCTCACTGCAGCCGGTTATACGCCGGTGGTGCAGATCCAGTCGGTCATCAAGGACCTGGGGGTCACGGCCGCCGTACCGATGGTCGGTTTCTGCTTCGATGAGACCTGGGCGACCAGTCATCGACAGTCCCTGCTGGGGTTCTTCCGGGCGGTCGATCAGGCGCGCACCCTGCTGCGCGACTCCGATGCGGAGTGGGCGGCGCTGCGCCCGCTGATGGCCGCCCCCGATGAGGCGACCTTCATCGCCCTGCGCGACGGCTTCCGCGCCGGCATCCCCAGCCAGTGGGGGCCGGCGGAGCGCACCGGCGCGGAACAGGTGTTCCAGATCCTGCGGGAGGTCGGCGGCAGCCAGTTGGTGGGTGATGCCATGACGCTCCCGGCCGGGACCTTCTGGGACGGGCGGTCCGACTGAGCGTCCGGCCGGAACAGCGACTCCAGCCGCGACGTGAGGCCTTATCACCCGCTCCTGCTGCGGCTGGTCTCCGCACTGAGCCTGCTGCTCGCGTGGCAACTGGCGGCCTGGTGGTGGGCGAGCAGCCTGCTGCCGACGCCGGCCGCGGTCATCGGGTTAATACTGCGCGACACCCTGGCCGGCGGGTTGCTGCACGATCTGGGGGCGACCCTGCGGCGAGTGGGGCTGGCCTTCGTCATCGCCATGCTGGTAGGCAGTATGATCGGCATCCTCATGGGCCGACGGCGCACCGCCGACCTGCTGCTCGACCCCTGGCTGATGTTGTTCCTGAACGTCCCGGCCCTGGTGGTGATCATCCTCGCCTATGTCTGGTTCGGACTGGCGGAGTCCACCGCGGTGTTCGCCATTGCGCTGAACAAGATCCCCAACGTGGCGGTGACCCTGCGCGAGGGGGCACGCACCCTGGACCAGGACTATCTGGAGATGGCGCGCAGCTTCCGCATCGGCCGGCGCAAGACCTTCATCTATGTCACGCTGCCCCAGTTGCTGCCGTATTTCGCGGTGGCCGCCCGCTCCGGGCTGGCCCTGATCTGGAAGGTAGTGCTGGTGGTGGAACTGCTGGGACGCAACGACGGGATCGGCTTCGAGCTGCATCTGTTCTTTCAACTCTTCGACGTGACCGGGATCCTGGCCTATAGCCTGGCCTTCATCCTGGTGATGCTGGCGATCGAGTATGGCCTGCTGCAACCCCTTGAACGCGCTGCCAACCGCTGGCGCCGCTGAGCGCTGGTCGGCGACCGCCGCCGCAAGGCCGGAGGGTGCGCCGGCGCCCCCACCGGTGGTGAAGGTCCGCATCGACCGCAAAGCCTTCGCGGACCCCGCCACAGGCCGCGAGCGCCTGATCCTGGATCGGGTGGAATTTGACTTGCGCCCGGCCGAATTCGTCGCCCTGGTCGGCCCCTCCGGCTGCGGCAAGAGCACCCTACTGCAGATCGTCGCCGGGCTGGACCCCGTCTTTAGCGGAGGTATCCACTGGCCCGGAACCCGCGATGGCGGCCACCCGAGTCTGGGCTATTGCTTTCAGAACCCGCGGCTGCTGCCCTGGCTCAGCCTGCGCGCCAACATCGACTTGGTACTGGACGACCCGGCCGCCCAAGCCGAGCGTATCGACGGGTTATTGCGGACCATGGGCCTCATTGAGGTCGGTCATTTCCCCGCCAACCGACTCTCGGTCGGGATGCAGCGCCGCGCCGCCCTGGCCCGTGCCTTCGCCCCCGCACCCCGGCTGCTGCTGATGGACGAACCCTTCGTCTCGCTGGACGCCCCCACCGCCGCGCAACTGCGCGGCCTTCTGCTCGACCTGTGCGCGGCGCAACGCCCCACCGTGATCTTCGTTACCCATGACCTGCGCGAGGCGACCCTGCTTGCCGACCGGGTACTGTTCCTCTGCGCCCCGCCCAGCCGGATCATCGGCATGGCGGAGGTCGGCATCCCGCGCGCACAGCGGCGGGACGAGCCCCTGGTCGCCGCCCGCCACGCCGTGCTCAACACACTCTTCCAAGATCTGTACCAACCGCTGAAGCCAGGGTGAACCCGCCGCAAGTGAACGCGACCGCCGCTAGCCGGCTCTGCGACAGAGTGTTGCATCTCTGGAGCAATCCGTGTCGCGCGGTAGCCGTCGAGGCAGCACCAGTCCGGCTCCTGGCCGCGCGACGCCCCCGGCTGGACACCAGGATCACCGCCGGTAGCACGAACTTTGCATCCTCCAACGCGCAAGTCGATCTGGTTCGCTCCGGACCACCGGCCGCCCCTATCACAACAACGAGGACATCAGGAGAACACCCATGATTTACGCCAAGCCTGGTCAGCCCGATTCCAAGTTCAGCTTCAAGCCCCGCTACGGCAACTTCATCGGCGGCGACTGGGTCGCCCCGGTGGAGGGCCGCTATTTCGAGAATGTCTCCCCGGTGGATGGCCGGGTCTTCTGTGAGATACCGCGCTCCTCCGCCGCCGATATCGAGCTGGCCCTGGACGCCGCTCACCGCGCCAAGGAGGCCTGGGGCAAGACCTCCCCCGCGGAACGCTCCAACGTGCTGCTGAAGATTGCGGACCGGATGGAGCAGAACCTGGAGCTGATCGCCCTGGCCGAGACCTGGGACAACGGCAAGCCGATCCGCGAGACCCTGGCCGCCGATATCCCCCTGGCGATCGACCACTTCCGCTATTTCGCCGGCTGTATCCGCGCCCAGGAGGGGTCCATCTGCGAGATCGACAAGGATACGGTCGCTTATCATTTCCATGAGCCCCTGGGCGTGGTCGGCCAGATCATCCCCTGGAACTTCCCCATCCTGATGGCGACCTGGAAACTGGCCCCGGCACTCGCCGCCGGTAATTGCGTGGTCCTCAAACCCGCCGAGCAGACCCCGGTCGGCATCCTGGTGGTCGCGGAGCTGATCGCGGACCTGTTGCCGCCCGGCGTGCTCAACATCGTCAACGGTTTCGGGGTGGAGGCCGGCAAGCCGCTGGCCACCAACAAGCGCATCGCCAAGGTCGCCTTCACCGGCGAGACCAGCACCGGCCGCCTGATCATGCAGTACGCCGCGGAGAACATCATCCCGGTCACCCTGGAGTTGGGCGGCAAGTCGCCGAACATCTTCTTCGCGGACGTCATGGACCAGGAAGACGCCTTTTTCGACAAGTCGCTGGAAGGCTTCGCCATGTTTGCGCTGAATCAGGGCGAGGTCTGCACCTGCCCCTCGCGCGCCCTGATCCAGGAGTCGATCGCGGACGCCTTCATCGCGCGGGCGGTGGAGCGGGTCGGCAAGGTCCGCCAGGGCAACCCGCTGGATACCGAGACCATGCTTGGCGCCCAGGCGTCGTCCGAGCAGCTCGATAAGATTCTCTCCTACATCGACATCGGCCGCCAGGAAGGCGCCCAGTGCCTGACCGGCGGGGCGCGTAAGGTCATGGAGGGCGACCTGGCCGGCGGCTACTATGTGCAGCCGACCATCTTCAAGGGCCATAACAAGATGCGCATCTTCCAGGAGGAGATTTTCGGCCCCGTCGTCTCGGTGACCACCTTCAAGGACGAGGCCGAGGCCCTGGCGATCGCCAACGATTCGCTCTACGGGCTCGGGGCCGGTGTCTGGAGCCGCGATGGGCGGCGCGCCATCGTCATGGGCCGCGCCATCCAGGCCGGCCGGGTCTGGACCAACTGCTACCACCTCTATCCGGCCCACGCGGCGTTCGGCGGCTACAAGCAGTCGGGCATCGGGCGCGAGACTCACAAGATGATGCTCGACCACTACCAGCAGACCAAGAACCTGCTGGTGAGCTATAGCCCGAATGCCATGGGCTTCTTCTAGCCGGCGCCCCGCACGCACCGGGGCCGACCGCCCCGGCGCGTCCGCTCCTGCGCATTGCAATGGATGACCAGCCATGAACGAACCAACACCGCGGGTCGTTGCCACCGAGGCCGCGCTGGCCCTCATCGAGCGGCTCCAGGCAATGCACGGGGCGCTGATGTTTCACCAGTCCGGCGGCTGCTGCGACGGCAGCGCCCCCATGTGCTGGTCGGCGGGTGAATTCCGCACCGGAGGCAGCGATGTACGCTTGGGCGAGATCGGCGGCTGCCCCTTCTGGATGAGCGAATCCCAGTTCGCGTATTGGCAACACACCCAGTTGATCATCGACGTGGTTCCTGGTCGCGGCGGCATGTTCTCACTGGAAGGCCCCGAGGGACTGCGCTTCCTGACCCGCTCGCGTCTGTTCACCGACGAGGAGTGGGCCGGCGTGGCGCCGATCACCCACGGCGGCGATTGAAGAGCCGCTGCCGACATTCGCCAACCGCACACCCGCCATGCGCACGCCCCGGACCCCCAGTCACCCCAAGTCGATCCCGGCCCTGATCTGTGCCCTGTTCTGGCTGCTCTGGACTCCGCCCCTGTGGGCCGCGACCGCCATCGCGGTCCTGGACTTCGAACTCAACGATTTGACGCCCCTGCCGGCCACCCCGGAGGAGATCGCGCGCACCGCTTCCATCCGGCCCTTGGTGGAACAGGCGCTCGCGGGCCTGGGGCCCTATCAACTCATGCCGATCCCGGCGGCGGCGCTCACCCAGGCCAACGTCGGTTTCGGCTATGTCTACGACCACCCGGAAGCCGCCGCCGCGCTGGGACGCGCCCACGGAGCCGACTGGGTGCTGGTCGGCCGCCTGCACAAGCCGAGTTTCTTGTTCGCGTACCTGCTGGGGCGACTGGTGAATACCGACACCGGGCAGGTCGCCGCCAATCTGGTGGTGGAGGCCAAGGGGCCCTCCGAACAGGTGACCCGGCGCGCCGCCGCCCGACTCGCGCAGCAGACCAATGATGCCCTGAGCGGTCGACCCGTGCCCGGCGGGCCGGTACCGACTGGGTCAGGGCGACCCGCCGGCACACCTGCGGCACGGTCGCCCTAGACGCCCCCCCCCCGTAGATTACCATCCGCCGTAGTGATCCGATTGACGTTTCCGGACAGAACTTTACTTCACATGCATGAGCCCGAGGAGATGGCACCCGTGAAACTAGGCGCTTCCCGCCATCCACCGCAACCGGGTCGGCCCCTTCCAGCGCTGACCCGCACTTTGCTTGCTGGTATGCCGGGCGTCGTGCTCGCCGCCCCGCTCCTGGCAGCCGAGCCGAGCACGCTCGCCGAGGTGACTGTGATCGGCGTTACCCCGGTCCACGGGGTCGGCCTGCCCAAGGATCGCTTGCCCTATCCGGTCCAGGACGCCACCGGCGGCCAGATCAGGGACTCACTGAGCGGCAGCCTGGCGGACTTCATGAATCAGCGCCTGGGCAGCGTCTCGATCAACGAGGCGCAGAACAACCGCCGTGAACCTGTTCAGCTCATTCGGCTGGCGTGCCCCGGACTCCGCCGTGGACCTGGATCTGGCCTATGCGAATACCGATCTGACCGGCAACGGTGCCATCCCGGCGGAGCTGATGGCGCAGGACCGCAGCGCGGTCTTCACCTTCCCGGATACCACCAAAAACGAACTGTTCTCGGTCAACCTCAATGGCGAGCACTGGTTCGGCAAGCAGGTGCTGATCTCGGGCAACCTGTTCTACCGCAACCTGGATACCAAGTCATTCAACGGCGATGCGGGTGATTTTGGAACTTGTGCACCGCCGAACGAGACAGCGGATGAGACGGAGGACGGCATGGAAGCGGCCGCCGAGACCGGGAACGGCGAAGAGGAGGGGGCCACGCCGGTGCACCAGGAGCCGACCTACCTGTGTGACGAGGACGGGGAGGTACTGATGGACCGGGCCGGCAACCCCATCCTTGCACAGGACGCCGATGGCAACCCCTACGACGCGATCAACAACCGTTCCAGCCGTCAACAGGAGACCGGGGGCGGGATCCTGCAGGCCACCTTGCTGCAGGATCTGTTCGGCCTCAGCAATCAATTCATCCTGGGGGTGAGCTATTTTACCGGTTCTTGAATTACACCTACCTGCAGGCCAGCTTTCAGGACAACTTCTACTCTCACAGTCCCAACCACCCGACGGCCAACGACGAAGGGAACATCTACGTGGAATCCGGCGACCGTCTCCCGGGGATCCCCGTAGACAACTTCAAGACCGGCTTGGACTGGCAGATCACCCCCAAACTCAGTGCCGGACTGACGGTCGTCTACCAGTCCGGACAATTTTACCGTGGGGACGAATCCAACCAGTTGCCGAAAATCCCTGGATATGCCATGGTTAATCTGCGCGGGGAGTATCGTGTCACCGACCGTTTTGCGATCCTGGTCAAGGTCGCCAATCTGTTCGACACGGAGTATTCGAGTTTTGGACTCCTGGGGCAGGCGGACGAAGTCCTGGGCGACGCGTACCTCGATCCCCGTTTCGCAGGACCAGGCGCGCCCTTGGGCGGCTGGATTGGTCTACGCATGACCCTCTAAACCCGGCCGTCCAGGCACGGCCAAGCCCTCGCTGCGGCGAGATCATTAGATCTGCACAAGGAGTTCGACATGAAACGATTGATGTTTTGCGTATCAGTGGCAGCGGCCCTGGCATCCGCCGAGGCAACGGCCGGCCCCATCGCCGACGCGGCCGCGCGGACCCAGGTCTCGTTCACCACCTGTATGGACCTGGTCGCCGAACAGATCGGCGCCGCCATCTCCAGCGTGGAGTTCGAGTCCCGCCAGGGCGACCCGACCTACGAGTTCATTGTCAACGCGCAGGGCGCCACCTATTACGTGGGATGCAGCGGGCACAGCGGCCTGGTATCCCAGGTGGACGTCGTGGTCCAGGCCGACGACCCGCGCTGGACCGCGGTCGCCAAGGTGACCGAGGAGCAGGCAGCGGCCCTCGCGACGGGTCTTTACCCGGGCGACGTGGAGGGGGTCAAACGGCTGCTGTTGGCATCCGGTGGGGCCGCCTTTGAGGTGGATATCGAAATTCCCGGCGGCAATGGCGAGTTCAATGTCTATGTCGACGCGACCGACGGCCGCATTGGTCCGGTCAACCACGAGTATTGGGAAATCGGCGAGACCATGCCGGGCAATAGGAACTGAACCTCCGCGTTTTTCCTTTCCGTCGCTGGGCCGTCCTTGACGGCGGCCCACGCCACCACATCGTTCTCAGTGGTCAGCGTCTAACCCCCGCTAGTCGCATTTCTGTTGTGCCGAGGGTGCCGCGTGTCGTACTGTCGACATCCGGGTGAATAACCCCATGAAGACAACACCCCCGCGCCTCATTGCAGAACGACGGGGGGCGGACCGCTGCGGCGGCCCAACTACCGCTGGAGGACAACGCCTTGGGTACCCTCTCCCTCACGGCCGGCACGGCCGATCATGTATCGCGTGTGCGCGGCGTGCTTGCCGGCAACGACCTCACAAATCCTGGTCTTGACACGGTGACCCTGGCCTCCTGGCAGCGCTGCTACCGTGACCATGGACTCGACCCGGGCGCCGCCCCCGACCCGGTGATCATCCCACGCGCCGACCTGCGTGACCGGCAGGAACGCTACGGGCGGCTGCTCGAGATCGCCCGCCCCGAGATGACCAACCTCTATCAGCAATTGGCCGGCTCCGGCCACGCCATCATGCTGACCGACCGGGACGGGGTCCTGCTCAACTATATTGGCGATCCGATCTTCACCGACACCGCCGCGGCGGTCGGCATCAAGACCGGGGCGGTGTGGAGCGAAGCGGTGCAGGGTACCAACGGCATGGGTACCTGCCTCATTGAGCAGAAGCCGCTGGTGATCCACAAGTCCTCGCACTTCTTTATGCGCAACGCGGGACTCACCTGCGCCGCCGCGCCGATCTTCGACCCCAACGGCAACGTCCTGGCCATCCTCGACGCCTCCAGCGAGGCGACCCTGGCCCAGCAGCACACTATGGTGCTGCTCAACATGTCCGCCCAGGTGGTCGAGAACCGGGTCTTTTTCTGCGGCATGCGCGAAGCCTATATCTTCCGCTGTCACAGCCGCGCCGAGTTCATCGGCACCCTGGGGGAGGGGCTGATCGCCTTCACCCCGGACGGACGCATCCTGGCGGTCAACCGCAGCGCCATGTTCCAACTGGAGATCAAGGGGCCGGAACAGATCGTCGGGCGCGCGCTGTCCGACCTCTTCTCCATGTCCCTGCCGATGCTGCTCAAGCGCGCCCAAGGCGGACCCGCCTTCCCCATCCACGAGACCCGTTGCGAGCGGCGTTTCTTCGCCAAGATCCAGGCCCCGGAGAATACCGGTCGACCCGCCCTGGCCCCAGTGCTGCGCCCCCACCCGGCGTCGAATGCGCCCGCCCTGCCGCTGATCCCCGGTCCCTTCGAGGCCATGCACTTCGGCGACCCGCGGATGCAACGCAACGTCGCAACCATCAAGAAGGTGCTGGATCGCGACATCCCCTGCATGTTGTTCGGTGAAACCGGCGTCGGCAAGGACGTCTTTGCGCGCGCCATCCACCAGGCCAGCCCGCGCCGGGACAAGCCCTTCGTGGCGCTCAACTGCGCCTCGCTCCCCGAGTCGCTGATCGAAAGTGAACTGTTCGGCTACAAGTCCGGCGCCTTCACCGGCGCCAACCGCGAGGGCAGCCGCGGCAAGATCGTCCAGGCCGACGGCGGCACCCTGTTTTTAGACGAGATCGGCGATATGCCGGTCCAACTCCAGGCCCGGCTGCTGCGTGTCCTGGAGGACCGCATGGTCGTCCCCTTAGGCGGCGACAAGCCCATCCCCGTCTCCATCCAACTCATCAGCGCGACGCACCGTGATATCCGCGCGCTGATCAGCACCGGCCTGTTCCGCGAGGATCTTTATTACCGTATCCACGGCATCTCCATCACCATCCCCCCCTTGCGCGAGCGCACCGACCGGCGCGAACTGATCCTCAAGGTCGCCCAAGCGCAGGTCGGCCCCGCCGTGACGCTCGACTGGGAACCCGCGGCCATGGAGCGGCTGGTCAACTATCCCTGGCCCGGCAACCTGCGGCAACTGCGTAACGTCTTGCGGGCGGTCACCGCACTCTGTGACGACAACCGTATTACCCTCAACGACCTGCCCGACGAGGTCCGCCACCCGCCGCGGGCGATCGACGCCCCCGCCGTCCCGGACGAGGCGTTCAATGCGTTGGGACTCGCCGAGCGCGACGCCCTGCTGCGGATGCTCGAAGACCTGCACTGGAACGTCAGTCTGGTCGCCAAAAACCTGGGGCTGAGCCGCAACACACTGTATCGGCGGATGAAGCGGTATGGGATCAATCCGGCGCGGTGATATTGGACAGAAAGATAAGCGGCGAGGCATTGACGACGCGTTGGAGAACGTCGGATGGGAAGAGCGTGCGCATCGCAAAGCGGCCAGGTTTATGACCAAGGCCAACGCGCCGTGGGGCGCGGGGTGCCGTTGCGCCGAGCTGAGCCGAATAGGGCCTATAATCGGCTCATGTGGATCTGGCAACGGCCTGACTGGCCGACCTTCAGTTTTGATGCGAGCCGCCTGGCTTCGGCCGTCACCGAGTTTCGGTGCCGGGCCGAGGCACTCGCGGGTGCCGTGTCGCGATTGGCCGTCGATGATCGCTGGGAAGCCCTGGTGGACCTGCTCGTTTCCGAGGCAATCAAGACCAGTGCCATCGAAGGCGAGCAATTGGATCGTGCGTCGGTACGCTCCTCAATCAAAGCCTACATCGGACTGACTCCGAAAGACACCCTGTCCCGAGACCCGCGGGCGGACGGGATCGCGGCCCTCATGGTGTCCGTCCGCGACAGTTTTGCCCGGCCGCTGGACGCCGCTTTGCTCGGAACCTGGCAGACCATGGTGATCCCGGAGCGCCCGTCCCATGCGTTGGAGCGGGGCGTCTTTCGTCGCGGCGACGCGCCGATGCTGATCGTCTCCGGTTACATCGGCAAACGGCGGGTGCATTATGAAGCACCACCGTCATCACAGGTGCCGCAGGAGATGGCCCGATTTTTGGCTTGGTACAACGCGACCGACCCTGCCATCAACAAGAACCCGCTTCCCGGACCGCTGCGAGCCGGCATTGCGCATCTGTGGTTTGAATCGATCCATCCGTTCGACGACGGCAACGGCCGAGTCGGGCGGGCTATCGCCGATCACGCCATTGCCCAAGACCTCGGGTACCCGCCACTGTCCAGCCTCGCCACCTGCATCGAGGCCGACAAGAAGACCTACTATGCGCTGTTGGAGCGCAGCCAGCGTGCGGGGCTTCAGATCGATGACTGGCTCACCTGGTTCGTCGCAACGGTGCTCAAGGCCCAA
>NZ_CAIZIZ010000265.1 GCF_903933125.1 uncultured Lamprocystis sp.
CGCCGCCGCGCCGGGGCCGCCCGCGGGCCTGACGGGTTGGTTCCGTGGTCCCCCCAGGGTCCGTCGTGCGGACCCGCGCCCCGCGATTGCCGGTCGCGGCTGGCACGATGATCGAGATCGCCTAAAATGGCCAAAGTCGAGCGCTGGCAACCTGCGGGCGATCAGTGCCAATCGCCACCGTTTGGCCACCGGTCAACCAGGCAGTACCGGTACCAGCGGCGTGCAGCGAGAGGGCACCCGACTAGTTTCGGGGCTGCCAAGCGACGGCTTGCCGAGTGGCCGTGTCGGCCTCACGTTTCGCCCAACCGGGTGCAGCGCCGCGCCGACCCACCAGTGCGCGCCCCGGAAACCCCGCTTCACCGAACCTTGCCGGTCATGCACCGCTGTCATGCCGACCCACCGAGAGTACCCCCATGAATCGACACGACCGTATCGAGTCCGCTGTAACCACGGCCCTGACCCCGCTGCATCTGGAGGTGGTGGATGAGAGTCACATGCACGCGGTGCCCGCGGGGGCCGAGTCGCACTTCAAACTTCTGGTGGTCAGCGATCAGTTTGCCGGTCAGGGACTGGTCGCCCGTCACCGGACGCTGAACCGACTGCTGCGCGACGAGTTCGACCAAGGGCTGCACGCCTTGGCCCTGCATGCCTGGACCCCGGATGAGTGGCTAGCCAAGGGCGGTGCGGCTCCGGAATCACCCCTGTGTCTCGGCGGGTCCAAGAGCGCGTCCGCGGCCTGACCCACATCACCAAGGTGTTGCAGGCGTTCTATTGGTAATATGCCCGTCCAGCAGGATCCCCGTGCGGCGGCGATCGTCGGATGCGCTGCCGTGGCCCGCCTTTGTCAACCTTGCCGACTGCCATCCGGAGTAGACCCATGACTTCCAAGTTATTGATCACTTTAGTTCTCGGCGCCGCATCCTGGTCGATGCCGGCGTGGTTGACCGCCGCCGAGACGATCGAGATCGGGTGTGTGGCCCCCTTGACCGGGCCTCAGGCACACCTCGGCAAGGATATTGAAAACGGTGCGCGCCTCGCGGTGGACACCATCAACGCGTCCACGCCGACCATCGGCGGCCAGCCGGTACAGTTCGTGCTCTTGGTGGAAGATGATCAGGCGGACCCGAAGACGGCGACCGTGGTCGCCCAGAAACTGGTGGACGAGGGCGTCAAGGGGGTGGTCGGACACCTGAATTCAGGAGCCAGCATCCCGGCGTCCCGCATCTATGCCGAAAACGGCGTACCGCAAGTGTCGCCGGCCTCCACCGCGGTCGCCTATACCAATCAAGGGTTCGACACCACTTACCGGCTCATGGCCAACGATTCCCAGCAGGGTAAGGCCCTGGGTCAGTATGCGACGCGGTTGGGCAAGCGGGTGGTGGTGGTCGACGACCGCACCGCCTACGGTCAGGGGCTGATCGATGAGGTGGTGAAAAGCGTCGAGGCCTCCGGCGGCAAGGTCGTCGGACGCGAATATACGACCGACAAGTCCACCGATTTCACCGCCATCCTGACCTCGCTGAAGTCCAAGCGGCCCGATGTGGTGGTCTTCGGCGGCATGGACCCCCAGGCCGCCCCCATGGTGCGCCAGATGCGCACCCTCGGCATGAAAACGCCGTTCATGGGCGGTGACGGGATGCAGTCGGCCGAGTTCATCAAGCTCGCCGGGCCGGCCGCGCAGGGCGCCATCGGGTCCTCGCCCGGTCTGCCGCTCGAACAGATGCCGGGCGGTGCCGATTTCACCAAACGTTTCGGTGAGCGCTTCGGCAAGGTGCAGATTTACGCTCCCTTCTCGCACGATTCCGCGGTGGTGCTGATCCAGGCCATGCTGCGTGCCGGCTCGGCCGAGCCCAAGCAGTACCTGCCGGAACTCGCCAAGACCCAACTCGATGGGGTGATCGGCCCGATCGCCTTCGACGCGAAGGGCGATCTGCGCGACGGTCCGGTGACGCTCTATCAAGTGAAGAGCGGCCAATGGCAGCCGGTCGAGACCATCGGCGGACCCGCGGCAAAGTAGCCGGCGCGCGCACGCCAGCCCCGGCCGATCACCGATGGACGTCCTGCTGCAGCAACTCATCAACGGATTGATCCTGGGCAGCCTCTATGCCTTGGTGGCCCTGGGGTACACCATGGTCTACGGCATCCTGGAACTGATCAATTTCGCCCATGGCGAGATCGTAATGGTCGGGGCCATGGTGTCGGTGAGTGTGCTCGCCGCGCTCACCGCCGCCGGGGTGCCGGTCGCGCTGGCGCTGCCGCTGGCGCTGGCCGCGGCGGTGGTGGTGTGCGTGGTGACCGGCGTTCTGGTGGAGCGGGTCGCCTACCGGCCCCTGCGCAATGCCCCGCGACTGGCCCCGTTGATCACGGCGATCGGGGTCTCCATTGTCCTTCAGAATCTGGCCATGATCTTTTGGGGTCGGCAGTATTTGTCGTTCCCGCCGGTGATCGAGGTCCAGGTCTACGATGTGCTTGGGGCCACGGTGAGCAATGTGCAGATCCTCATTTTCGTCGTGGCCGCGCTGACCATGGGCGGGTTGCTGTTGCTGGTGAACCGGACCCGTCTCGGCCGCGCCATGCGTGCGACCGCCCAGAACCGCGAGGTGGCGGGGCTGATGGGCGTGGATGTCAATCGGGTGATCGCCGCCACCTTCATCGTGGGGTCGGCGCTGGCGGCGGTGGCCGGGCTGCTGATCGCCTCCTATTACGGCATTGCCCATTACAACATGGGGTTCATCCTGGGGCTGAAAGCCTTCAGCGCGGCCGTGCTCGGGGGGATCGGCAATATTCCCGGCGCCCTGCTTGGCGGTTTGCTGCTGGGGGTGATCGAAAGCCTGGGGGCGGGTTATATCGGCGACTTGACCGGGGGCTTTCTGGGCAGCCACTACCAGGACATCTTCGCGTTTCTGATCCTGATCCTGGTGCTCACCTTCCGGCCCTCCGGGCTCCTGGGCGAGCGCGTGGCGGATCGTGCTTGATTCAGCATGATCGGATTACTGCCTGACCCACTGTACCGGGACCGGCGCATGGCCTGGGCCGCCTTTGGCGTCCTGGCGGTGCTGCTGATCGCCCTGCCGTTCCTGGTCGAGGCGGGCCTGGGGCGGACCTGGGTGCGCATCCTCGATTTCGCGATGCTCTATGTGATGTTGGCGCTGGGTCTCAACATTGTGGTGGGTTTCGCCGGGCTGCTGGATCTGGGCTATGTCGCGTTCTATGCGGTGGGCGCCTATTTCTATGCCATCCTCGCGTCGCCGCAGTTCGGACTGCATCTGCCCTTCTGGGCCCTGCTGCCGATGGGTGCCGGGATCGCCTGTTTCTTCGGCGTTCTGCTGGGCACTCCCACCCTGCGCCTGCGCGGCGACTATCTGGCTATCGTGACCCTGGGTTTCGGTGAGATCATTCGGATTTTTCTCAATAACCTCAATGCCCCGGTGAACGTGACCAACGGCCCCCAGGGCATCAACATGATCGACCCGGTGCGCATCGGCGGCCATGCGCTCACCCGTCCGATCGAGATTCTCGGTGTCCAGCTCTCCGGCCCCCACGCCCATTACTATCTGTTCCTGGGGCTGACGCTGTTCGTGATCTTCGCGGCGATCCGGCTCCAGCACTCGCGGATCGGGCGCGCCTGGGCGGCGATTCGCGAGGATGAGGTGGCGGCCGAGGCCATGGGCATCCATACCCGCAACGTCAAACTGCTGGCGTTCGCCATGGGAGCGACCTTCGGTGGCCTGGGCGGCGGGCTCTTCGCGGCCTTCCAGGGATTTGTGAGTCCCGAGTCATTCACCCTGATGGAATCCATCATGATCCTGTGCATGGTGGTGCTGGGGGGCATGGGTCATATTCCGGGGGTGATCCTGGGGGCGGTCCTGCTGACCATGCTGCCGGAAGCGTTGCGTTACGTGGGGCCGCTGCAACAGGAGCTGATCGGACGCGTGGCGGTCGACCCCGCGGATCTGCGCATGCTGCTCTTTGGTGTGGCCCTGGTGCTGGTCATGCTGTTCCGGCCCCAGGGGTTGTGGCCGTCGCCGATGCGGGCGCGGGAACTGCGGCCGGACAATCCCGACCAGGTCCGGCAGGAACAGGAGTCGCTCTATGACGCCGAGCGCTGATCAGGACCGCGGCGGGGGCGGGGGCGGGGAGCCGCTGCTCGCCGCGCGGGCGGTGACCAAACGCTTTGGCGGCCTGACCGCGCTCAGCGAGGTGTCAATCAACGTCCAGGTCGGCGAGATCGTCGGTCTGATCGGCCCCAATGGGGCGGGTAAGACCACTCTGTTCAACTGTTTCACCGGGCTCTATCACCCCAGTGCCGGGACTGTTCACCTGGAGGGCCGGCCGCTGGCCGGGCTCAAACCACACGCGGTGGCGGCCTTGGGGCTGGCCCGTACTTTTCAGAATATCCGGCTGTTCGCCAACATGAGCGTGCTGGAGAACGTGATGGTCGGGCGGCATGTCCGCACCCATGCCGGGGTTCTGGGCGCGGTATTGCGCGGCCCGCGGACACGGGCCGAGGAGCGGTCCATCCGCGAGCGTTCACTGGACCTGCTGGAGCGTGTGGGGCTCGCCGGACGCGCCGACCAGCTCGCCCGCCATCTCCCCTACGGTGACCAGCGGCGCCTGGAGATTGCGCGCGCACTGGCCACCGAACCGAAACTTCTGGCGCTCGATGAGCCCGCGGCAGGCATGAACCATACCGAGACCGCGGCGCTGAAGGGCCTGCTGGAGACAATCCGCGAGCGCGGTGTGACACTGCTGCTGATCGAGCACGATGTCCGGCTGATGATGGGCTTGTGCGACCGGGTGGCGGTGCTCGATTACGGTCGTAAGATCGCCGACGGTCCGCCGGCGCAGGTGCAGCGTGATCCGGCCGTGATCGAGGCTTACCTGGGAGCCGGTGCGGCATGAGCTTGCTCGAGGTCCAGGGACTCGCGGTGCACTACGGCGGTATTCGCGCCGTCAAGGGGATCGACCTGCAGGTCGAGGAAGGGGAAGTGGTCTGCCTGATCGGCGCCAATGGGGCCGGCAAGACCACCACGTTGCGGGCGCTGGCCGGCCTGCTGCCCGCGGCGTCCGGGTCAATCCGTTACGCGGGCTCCGAGGTCACCGACCTGCCGGTGCACGCGCGGGCGCGAATCGGGATCAGCCTGGTCCCCGAGGGTCGCGGCGTCTTCCCCCGCCTCACGGTCGCCGAGAACCTGGACATGGGGGCTTACAGCCGCCGGGACCGGGCGGAGATCAGCGCCGACCTGGAGCACGTCTACGGTCTCTTTCCGCGCCTCTACGAGCGTCGCTCTCAGACCGGGGGAACTCTATCCGGGGGTGAGCAACAGATGCTCAGTCTGGGCCGCGCGCTGATGAGTCGGCCGCGCCTGTTGCTGCTCGATGAGCCCAGCATGGGGCTCGCCCCGCTGGCGGTGCAGAAGATTTTCGAGACGATTCGCTTGATCGCCGCTGCGGGCATGACGCTGCTCCTGGTCGAACAGAACGCCCGTCTGGCCCTGGAATCCAGCCGTCGCGGTTACGTTCTGGAGGGCGGGTGCATCGTCCACCAGGACGACGCGGCGGCCCTGCTTGCCAGTCCCAGGGTCCGTGCCGCGTATCTCGGTGCCTGAGCACCGCTCAGCGGGGCGCGAAATCCCGACTTTACCAATTTTTCCCAAGGTCTTATGCTCCGCATCCCGACACGGTGCCGGAAGCTTGGCACGACCGTAACCCTATCAGAACCCGGAATATGAAGTTCGTATTCGATCTGCTCCCGATCATTCTCTTCTTCGTCGCCTACAAGTTCGCCGGCATCTACTGGGCCACCGGTGTGGCGATCGGTGCTGCCGCCATTCAGGTCGGCTGGGTCTGGCTGCGCCGCCGCCGCGTGGAGCGGATGCACCTGGCGACTCTGGGCCTGCTGGTGGTCTTTGGCGGCTTGACCATTGCTCTGCATGACCCGATCTTCGTCATGTGGAAACCGACGATTGTCAATTGGCTGTTCGCCGCCGTTTTCCTGGGCAGCCAGTGGATCGGCGGGCGACCGCTGACCGAACGCATGATGGGGCACGCGGTCGTGGTGCCGTCCTCCATCTGGACGCGATTGAACTGGGCCTGGGTGCTGTTCTTTCTCGTGTCGGGGATCGCCAATCTGCTCGTGGTCTATTGGGCCAGCGGTTTCTATCAGGCCCAGCAGGCCTTGATCCAGGCAACCGGCAGCACATCCATTGATCTGAGCACCTGCGCTGCCCAGTACGCGGGCGACCTGCTGGCACTCTGTAACGATGCCCAGGGCCGGGAAGAGGTCTGGGTCAACTTCAAACTGTTCGGTATGATGGGGATGACCATCCTCTTCGTCATTGCCCAGGCCCTTTATCTGGCGCGCCATATGAAGGACGAACCCACGGCCGCGGAGGCCGACTAACGTGCTCTATGCCATCATCGCTGCTGATCATCCCGAAAGTCTTGCGGCCCGCCTGCAAGCCCGCCCGGCCCATCTGGAGCGGCTGCACGCCCTGCAGGACGCGGGTCGCCTGATTCTTGCTGGCCCTCATCCGGCGATCGACAGCCCTGACCCAGGACCGGCCGGATTCACCGGCTCACTGATCGTCGCCGAGTTTCCCGACGTGCAGGCGGCCGAAGCCTGGGCCGGCGCTGATCCCTATGTCGCTGCCGGCGTCTATGCGCAGGTCCAGGTCAAGCCGTTCAAACAGGTCTTTCCGGCCTGAGCCGGATCTTCATTTCCCGACTGACGACGGACCCGTAGAACTTGTGGACGCAGGTTCCACGGACCTGGCTCCAATCACCAATCGCTATCAACTGATGGAACTTCAAGCAATGCTCAAGACTCGCGTATCTCTGCTGATCAGTGCCCTGCTGGCTTCTGGTCTCTGCTTGGCGGAAGACAAGGCCCCGGCCGCTGATGCGGCGGCGCTCCCGGCAAACGTCACCATCGCCACCGTCAACGGTGTGGCCTATCCGCTGGACGTGTTTCGCATGTTCTTCATGGAGCGGCTACAGGAGGCTCAGGGTGAAAACGACCCGGCCTTTCAGCAACAGGCGTTCAATGAATTCATGACCATGGTGGTCGCGGCCCAGGAAGCGCAGAAGCGCAAGCTCCAGGATGCCCCGGACGTGACCGCCGCGCTCGAAGTCCAGCGCCTGAAGGTCCTGTCGAACGCGGCCCTGGCTGATATGGCGCGTGGCATTCAGGTGACGGATGACGAGTTGAAGAAGGCCTACGACGAGGTCAAGAAGAACGCCACCCGCACCGAGTACAAGGCCCGCCATATCCTGGTCAAGGAGGAGGCTGAGGCCAAAAAGGTCATCAAGGAATTGGACAAGGGCGCGGATTTCGGTGAGTTGGCCAAAAAGAAATCAGAGGGTCCGACGGGTAAGAATGGCGGCGACCTCGACTGGTTCAATGCCGACCAGATGGTCAAGCCGTTTGCCGAAGCAGTGGCCAAGATGAAGGCGGGAACCTACACGAAGGAGCCGGTGCAAACCCAGTTCGGCTGGCATGTCATCAACCTTCAGGAGACCCGTACCGCCGAGCCACCGAAATTCGAAGACGCCAAGCCCCAACTCACCGCCCTGGTACAGCGCCAGAAACTCGGGCAAGAGATGAGTAAGCTGCGCGATGGGGCCATGGTCGACCTCAACGAACAAGTCGTGAAGGTTGCGCCCAAGACCGATGAGGCCGCTGCGCCTGCCAAGAAGGACGAGGAGAAGAAGGATAAGAAGTAACAGCGGCGAAAGTCCCGTCTGACATTGCCGTCGAACGTGAAAACCGGAGGGAGGTAGGGGCGGGTTTCAAACCCGCCCCTACATCAAGAGTCTGGTCAGACGCCCGACTCCAGGGCCGCGATCCGCTGCTCCAGCGGCGGGTGGCTCATGAACAGGGCCTGAAGACCCCCGCCGATGCGTCCGGAGATCCCGAACGCGGCAAATTCCCCGGCCGGCAAGTCGCGTGGCTCGTGGATGCGTTGCAGGGCACGCAGGGCATCCGCCATCTGGTGCCGGCTGGTCAAACGTGCCCCACCCGCATCGGCATGGAACTCGCGATAGCGGGAGAACCACATCACAATCATGGTCGCGAGGAAGGACAGCAGGATTTCGGCGATGATCGAGGTGATAAAGTAGCCGATACCGGGTCCCGAGCGATCGTCATTCGGGCCGCGCAAGGCCGAGTCCACCAGGCTTCCGATGATGCGTGACAGGAACACCACGAAGGTGTTCACCACCCCCTGAATCAGGGCCAGGGTCACCATGTCGCCATTGGCCACATGGCTGATCTCGTGACCGACGACGGCTTCCACCTCGTCCTTGGTCATGGTCTGCAGAAGCCCGGTGCTGACGGCGACCAGAGCCGCATTGCGGTTCCAGCCGGTAGCGAAGGCATTGGGGTCCGGTGTGTCGAAGATGCCGACCTCGGGCATCTGGATTCCCGCCTGCTGCGCCTGGCGGGCGACCGTGTCCAGCAGCCAGTGCTCGAAGGGGGTCGTCGGCTGATCGATGATCTGGACCCCCATGCTGCGCTTCGCCATGAACTTGGACAGGAAGAGCGAGATCAAAGAACCTGAAAAGCCGATGATCGCCGCCATCACCAGCAGCGACGTCATGTTGATACCGCCGCCGGCCTGAAGCGCGCTGTCCAGGCCAAACAGTCGGAAAACCAGGCTGATGACGATCAGCACGGCGATGTTGGTACCGAGAAACAAGAGAATACGCATCATGGTCGAGACTCCCATGGGGTGATTACAAAGGCACGCATACCATGCCCTCAAGGCAGGTCGCGCGCAATCGCAGAATGGATCTGCCGGAAAATGGCCGTGATCGCTCCAGCCAGCGTCCGCTGAGGCTTTGGGGCGGAAATTCTATCCACAGATGTCACAGATGAACACAGATGTTCTTCTTCATCTGTGTTCATCTGTGACATCTGTGGACAATATTCCGCGGATCGCTTTGGCCGGAACGGCGATCGTGGCCGGCAACATGGGGACAGGCTCAGAGGAACCCAGGGCTGCATCGACGGAGCACCTGGTTCAGGGTGCTCGCAACCGCTCGAATGCCGTGCTGGTCGCTTCGCGGAAACCCGCCTCTTCACGGATGATGAAATAGGCGGCAATGCGCTGCGACTCCGCCAGGGCCGGTCCGCGCTGTTCGCCCAGCACCAGCAGGGCGGTGGCGAACCCGTCGGCCATCATGGCGCTGTCCGCCCCGGCAGGATGGATCACGGTGGTCGACGCCAATCGCTGGGCGACTGGAGCACCGGTCTTGGGGTCGATATGATGCGAGAAACGCTGACCGTCGACCTCAAAGAAATTGCGGTAGTCTCCTGAGGTCGAGACGGCTTGATCCGTGATCGGCAGGATGCGTTGAACCCTTTGTTGTCCAGGAGTCGGCTGCTCGACGGCGATGCCCCAGGGCTGCCCCTTGGCGTTGGTCCCGCGCACCCGCATGGTCCCGGCGATAGCCGCCATGTAGTGGGTCGCCCCCACGCCATCCAGATAGGCCGCGAGCCGATCCGCCCCGTAACCTTCACCCAAGGCCGAGAGGTCGATGTAGATATCCCCGCGCTGCTTGCGCAGGGCCGGCGGGTCGGCGCGCAGTTCAAGCTTGCCGTAGCCGACCCGCTCCAACGCCGCCCGGACCTGTTCGGGCGCTGGTATCGCGTCCAGCCGCTCCTCGGGTCCGAAACCCCAGAGGTTTACCAGCGGCCCCACCGTCACGTCGAAGGCGCCGCCGCTCAGCGCACTGATCCGCTGGCCGGCGGCGATCACCAGGTAGAGGTTGGCGGAGACCGGAACCCAGTCGGTACTGGAGTTGCGGTTCAAGCGTGACAGCTCGGACTCCGACTCATAGGTCGAGATCTCGGCGATGACCGCGGCGAGCACCTGCTCGACCCCGGCGCGCAGTGCCGCCGCGTCCAACCCCGCCGGGGGCTGCACCACCTTGACCGCGTAGTAGGTCCCCATCGTGGGGCCGGTCACTTCGATCTGGGGCGCCGGCGTCGGACCACAGGCAGCGAGCGCGCTGCACAGCAGCGCCATCCCTCCCTGGATCAGCCGCCGTCTAGCTCCGCGACGACCGAAGAACTTGGCGGGCTTACCGGATGTTGCTGAATTCACAACCAGGTACCTCCGGTGGGCTTCGTTTCTCTTATGCATCTGAATCGGTGCGACTGAAGTCGCACCTACATCCGAGCCGATGGTTGGTGGTATCCGGTGTTCCGGAAATCACCTTAACGCCCGGCCACGCGTAGTCAGGGCTTCCAGCCCTGACGGTGTCAGGCCAGGATGGCCTGACTACGCACCCGGCGAGCCCAAGTGACCGGAATCTTGATCGAGGCCTAGCGCCCCGCACTCTCCCACACCCAACGCCTGGCGGCTTTCTACGCCCTCTCCGATTACGACAACGACAACGACAACGACAACGACAACGACAACGACAACGACAACGACCGAGAGGCGAAAGGTTGTCTAAATAGTGTTCAGGGCCGGGCATCCACCTCAGGTCCTTCCTTAGGTGTCGGCATCAGATCCTGGCGACTCACACCGAGCAGGACCGCCACGTTGCTCGCGATATAGATGGTGGAATAGGTACCCGAGATGACGCCCACGATCAGCGCTAAGGAGAACCCGCGCAAGGTCTCGCCGCCGAACAGATAGAGCGCCACGACCACCAGGAAGACGGTGCCGGCAGTGATGACGGTACGCGACATGGTCTCGTTGACCGACTGATTCATGATCTCGAGCGGGGTGCCCTTACGCACCTTGCGGAAGTTCTCGCGCACCCGGTCGAACACCACGATGGTGTCATTCAGCGAATAGCCGATGACGGTCAGGATCGAGGCCAACACATTGAGATCGAACTCAAGCTGAAAAAGTGAGAAGAAGCCGAGCGTGACGATCGCGTCATGGACGGTCGCGGCCACGGCGCCTAACGAGAAGCGCCACTCGAAGCGCAGCGCGACATAGATCAGGATACCGAAGACCGAATACAGCACGGCAAGCCCGCCCTGTTCGGTCAATTCCTCGCCGACCTGAGGGCCGACGAACTCTACCCGCCGCAGTTCCGCCTTCCCGTCCGCGGCCGCCGAGAGCGTATCGAAGACCTTCTGGCTCAAGGCCGCGTTATTGGTCTCGCCGCTGGGGGGAATGCGCAGCAGCACGTCGCGCGTGCTGCCGAAGTGCTGCACCGTGATGCCGGTCAGTCCGCCCGCTTCCAGGGCGCCGCTGAGATCGGCGATGACGGTCGGTTCCTGAAACCCCACCTCGATGACGGTACCGCCGGTGAAGTCCAGCCCGAGGTTCAGCCCCTGCACCGCCAGCGAGATGAAGGTGATGCCGATGAGCACACCCGAGAAAACCAGCGCCTTCCAGCGCTGGGACATGTAGTCGAGATTGGGGAAGTTGATCTGACGCATGGTAGATCCCTCAGACGGGCAAGCTCTTCAACCGCCGGCCGCCCCAGTACCAATTGATCATGGCGCGCGAGCAGGTGATGGCGGTAAACATGGAAGCGATCAGACCCACGGTGAGGGTGACCGCGAAACCCTTGATGGGGCCGGTACCGAAGCTGAACAGGACCACCGCGGCGATCAGGGTGGTGACATTGGCGTCGATGATGGAAGACAGGGCCTTGTCGTAGCCCGCCGCGATGCTTGCCTGGGGCGAGTTGCCGTTGCGAATCTCCTCGCGCATCCGCTCGAAGATCAGCACGTTGGCGTCCACCGCCATACCGATGGTGAGGACCATGCCGGCGATGCCGGGCATGGTCAGGGTGGCTCCCAGCAGGCCCATGACCGCCACGATCAGCACCAGATTCAGCAGTAGCACCACATTGGCGACCACCCCGAACCAACTGTAATAGAAGGCCATGAAGACCACCACGGCGAGAAAGCCGATGGCCACCGACAGCATGCCCTGATCGATATTGTCCTGGCCCAGGCTGGGACCCACGGTGCGCTCCTCCACGATTTGGATCGGCGCGGCCAGCGCGCCGGCGCGCAGCAACAGGGCCAGGTTGTGGGCCTCTTCGGACGAGTCGAGGCCGGTGGTCTGGAAGCGCTTGCCGAAGGGCTCGCGGATGTTGGCAACGCTGATCACCTCCTCGACCTTCTCGGTACGCTTCACCGGCTTGCCGTCCACCTGTTGGGTGGTGGTGCGGTTCTCGATGAACACCACGGCCATGGGCTTACCCACGTTCTCGGTGGTCACATCCCGCATGCGCCGCCCGCCGGGTCCGTCCAGATTGACCGAGACCATCGGCGTGCCGCTCTGTGCGTCGAACCCCGAGGCGGCATCGGTGATCTGATCACCGGTGACGATCACCCGCCGTTTCAGGAGCACGGGGCGGCCTTCGCGGTCGTGGTAGAGCCGGCTGCCGACCGGGACCCGCCCGGCCTCCGCATCCGTTGCGCTGCCTTCCGTATCGACCAGGCGATACTCCAGGGTGGCGGTGGCGCCGAGAATCTCCTTCAGCCGACCCGGGTCCTGGGCTCCCGGCAACTGGACGACGATGCGCCGGTCACCCTGGCGGGCGATGTTGGGCTCGGCCACACCCAGGGCGTTCACCCGGTTACGCAGGGTCGTGACGTTCTGCTGGAGTGCGAAGTCCTGGATCTCTTTCTGCTGGACCGGCGTCAGGGCCAAGGTGATCAGGAAAGCCCCGCCTTCATCCACCGAGGCCATGACGAGGTCGCGGAATTCCTTGGCAATCACTTTCTGGCCCGCGTCACGCGCCGCGGCTTCGGCGAACTTGACGACGACCTTGCCCTGTTCGCGGCCGACTGTCAGATAGCGCACCTTGGCGTCGCGCAACTGGGTGCGGATGTCCTCGACATAGCGTTCCAGCGACTGATCCACCGCGGACTCCATGTCCACGTCGATCAGCACATAGATGCCGCCGCGCAGATCAAGCCCCAGATTCATGGGCTTGAGGCCCAGCGCGCGAACCACGCCAGGCAGGTCGGCGGAGATCGTCAGGGCGCCGCGGTAGCGGTCCGAGAGGGTGTTTTCGATCACCTCCTGGCCGCGCAACTGGTCGCCGGAGGCGTTGAATCGGACCAGGAGTTTGCCGCCTTCCAGCGTGTCGATCCGCTTGAACGGGACCTTGGCGTTCTCCAGGGCGGCACGGATCTCATCGCTGCCGGCGGCGGTCATCGTCGCCTTACGGGCGGCCGAGATCTCGATGGATGGGTCCTGAGAGAACAGGTTCGGCAGGGCCAGCACCAGGCCGGCCAGGAGGGTTCCCAGGATCAGCAGGTTTTTCCACAGGGGATATTGGTTCATCGCATTTCCAATCGCTTGCGCGGCGGGGGAGGGTCGCGCGGCGCCGGGCCGGGGTTGCGCCGTACCGACGCTGAAACTGGAACTGGCCGGCAGCAGCTGATGAACGGTGGAAGCACGCAACGGGCCTCCACGCGTCCGCGAGACTCCGGTTAGAGGTCCTTGAGTGAACCCTTGGGCAGCACCGCCTCGATCGCGGCGCGGCGGACTTTAACTTGGACGCCGTTGGGGACGCCGTCGGCGATCTCCACCTGGACGAAGTTGTCGCCCAAATCGGTGATCCGTCCGGCGATGCCGCCCATGGTCACCACCTCGTCACCCTTGGTCAGGGCATCGATCATGCGTTTGTGTTCTTTCTGGCGCTTGGCCTGGGGCCGGATCAGCAGAAAATAGAAGACGACACCGAAGAGGACGAGCGGCAGCAGGCTCAGCAGCGGGTCGGTCACGGCGGAGGCGGCGGTTGCCGCATCCTGGGCCATGGCGTCGGAGATCAAGAGGCTCATCTAAGGGTATCCCTGTGGTTGCAGAAGATTGAATGGCTTGGGCGGGCAGCACAAACCCGGATAAAATCAGCCATGCATTATGTCATAGCACCGGCAAAATCGCGCGCCTTCCTGTTTGCGATCACTGGAACGCGGGCCGCAGTTCCGGTTTTTGCGGGGTGCTATGATCGGCACGATGGGACGCTGTCGATCGGCATCGCTGTTGTCGCCGGACCCGACGCGCGGGCGTCGGGGAGCCGGGCCGATGCCGTCACCGCGTCCCGATCCGGATTCGTGCCCGCGGCGGTCGTTCCGCCGGCCATGTCCTGCCGCCAGGAGTTTACCGCGCAAGCGCGCCCACTGATGTAGCCGCCCGCTCCCCGAGAACACCCATGCGACGGTCCGCCCTGCCTTTGCTCGTCCTGCTGCTGGTATTCACCGCTCTGACCGGACCCTCGGTCGTCGCCGCGGAGGGTGCTGCCGCGGGTCCGGAGCTGGTCGTCTTCAATTGGCCCGACTATCTTTCGCCGGCAGTCATCGAGGCATTCGAGGCCGCGTCCGGCGCCCGGGTCCGTCAGGTCTATTTTGAAACCGATGATGCCCGCGACCAGGTGCTGAGCGGGACGGACGGGGCGGGCTTCGACGTCCTGCTGGTCGACAGCAACGCCCTGGAGATTTATCGTGAACACGGTTGGCTCAAACCGCTGGACCCGACCGCGATCCCCCATCGGCGCCACATCGACCCGCGCTGGGAGAGCGCCTATCCCGGCAGTCGCGATTACGGGCTCCCCTACCTGTGGGGGACCATGGGGATCGTCTATCGCCGCGATCTGGTGGGCCGCGAGTTGGACTCCTGGCTCGACCTGTTGCGTCCCGATCCGGCGTTGCGCGGGCGTATCCTGATGATCGCCGATCATTTCGACCTGTTCGCGGTCGCGCTCAAGGCCCTGGGGTTCTCGATGAACACCAGCGACGCCGCCCAGATCCAGGCCGCGGCTGATCTGCTGAGAGCGCAGCGGCCCGCGGTGCTCCGCTACGGCGCCCTGGCCGCGGACGCCCAATCCGAGCTGTTGACCGGGCAGGTCGCCGCCGCTGTTTCCTTCAACGGTGATGCCGCCGCGCTGATCGACCGCAACGATCAGGTCGCCTACGTGGTTCCGCGCGAAGGCGGCGCCCTGTGGCTGGACTTCCTGGCGGTGGCCGCCCGGAGCGCTCACCCGGCGCTGGCCGCGGCCTTCCTTGACTTTCTCAATCGCCCCGAGATCGCGGCCCGCAACGCCCGCGACCTCAACTATGCCACGCCCAACCTGGCCGCCGAGGGCCTGCTGCCGCCGGCATTCCTTCAGGATCCGCTGGTGTATCCGAACCCTGGCACACTCGCGCGTTGTGAGTCCTATGCCCGGCTGCCGGCACCGGCGGTGAGCGCACGAATGCGGGCCTATGCGGCCCTGGTGCACGGGGGCTGAGGGCGGTGCGCCTCCAGCTCAAACTCGCCCTGGTGCTGGTTCCCCTGGTGGCGGGGCCGGTGCTGGCACTGGGCTGGGTGTCCTATGACGCACTGCGTCAGGATCTGGAAGACACGGCGGTCCAATCCCTGGATACGGCTCTGGACATGGCAACCCAAGGTCTGCACGACCTGATGGATGCGGCACAGGCCAACAGCGCACTGTTCGCCGCCGCCGGCCCGGTGGAGCGGTATGTCCGCGCCGCGGACGATCAGGAGCGGACCGAGCTGTTGCAGGCCCCGCTGCTCAAGCTCTTCTATCAATACCGTGCTGCCTATCCGGAGTATCAGGAGATTCGCTTGCTGCGTCCGGACGGGACCACGGACATCCGGGTGGCGGCGAGCGACCTGCCCGATCAGTTGGCGGCGGGCCAGGAGCCGGGGTTTGCGTTGGTCCAGGCTGACCCCGAACCGATCAAAGTGACGCTGAGCCTGGAGGCCGGGGGCGGCGGTGCGCTGCATGTCTACCGCCGTATCGCGTTGGCCGATCACTACCTGACGCGGGCGGACGACACCCTGCGTACCCGCGGCTATCTGGTCCTGCGCGTCGCATTGGCGCCACTTTTCGAGCGGCTGAGTGCGCTCCCCGTCGCCGCGTCCGGCCGCCTGATCCTGGCATTTCCCGGCGGCGAGGTCCTGTTCGACTCCAGCGGCATCTGGGCCGGCCGCCAACTGCCGTCGGCACTGCTGCATTCTGACCCGGTGTCCGCGCACTCCGATCGGAGCGGGTCCCGGGCCGCGGGGATCAGGACCTGGGACGACAGTCCCTGGCTGGTCAGGGTCCGCTTCAGCGAACCCGGCGTCCTGGCCCTGGCCGCCCTGCCGGAGCACAGCCTGGCGACACCCCTGCGCCGCCTGGGGCTGGCAACCCTGACCATGACAGGGTTTGCCGTCCTGCTGTTGACCACGGTCCTGATCGCCTGGCTGCGGCGTCTGGTGTTGCGCCCATTGGCCGTCCTGCGCGACGCGGCCGGCCGCATCGGCGCGGGCGAACTGCGCACACCGATCGATGTTTACTCGGCCGACGAGATCGGCGCCCTGGCCGCGGCGGTGCGGGCCATGGGTGAAGACTTGGCGGATCGCCGGGAGCAGATCGAGTTGCTCGCCTTCCACGACCCGCTCACGGGCCTGCCCAATCGCCGCCTGATCCGGGAACTGCTCGGTGCCTGTGTCGCGGCCGCCGCGGGCGCTGACGGGTATCTGGCCGTCTTGTTCCTCGATCTGGATAACTTCAAGCAGATCAACGATGCACTTGGTCACGACCAAGGCGACGAACTGTTGCGAGGCGTAGCACAGCGCCTGGAAAGCGTGTCGGCGCCCCCCGCGTCCAGGGTCCACCTCAGCCGCTTCGGCGGCGATGAATTTCTGATCATCGCCGACCGGCTGAGCAGCCCCGATCAAGCCGCGGATTTGGCGCAGGCTATGCTGGACGCGGCCGTGCAGCCCAGCGACCTGGGCGGCGCCGAGTACATCGTCACCGCGAGCATCGGCATCACCCTCTATCCGCGTGACGCCGCCGACGCCGATGGGCTGATTCGCTGCGCGGATCTCGCCATGTACGGGGCCAAGGCCATGGGTCGCAACACCCTGCACTTCTTCTCCGCCGAGTTGGACCACCGGGTCGCCGCCCGCCTGCAGATGGAGAGTCAGTTGCGCCAGGCGCTGGGCCGCGGTGAACTCACCCTGCACTATCAGCCCATCGTCCACCTGGAGCACGGGCGCCTGGCCGGTTTCGAAGCCCTGCTGCGCTGGCACAACCAGGTTTTAGGTTGGGTTCCGCCCGGGGAGTTCATCCCGGTGGCGGAGGAGACCGGGCTGATCCGGGAGATCGGGCGCTGGGTGCTGGCCGAGGTCTGTCGTCAACTCGCCGCCTGGCGCCTGGCCGGGCTGGTGACGGTCCCGGTCTCGGTCAATGTCTCCGGCGGTCAGATTCAGCGGGAATCGCTGGCGGAGACGGTCAGTACCCTGCTGGCGGAGCATGGGTTATCGGCCGCGGACATCCATCTCGAGATTACCGAGTCGGTGTTGATGGAACAGACCCTGCACGACACTGGCCGGCTTCAGGCCCTGCGTGCGCTGGGACTGGCCATCCACATCGATGACTTCGGCACCGGTTACTCCTCACTGGGCTACCTGCAGCAATTGTCCGTGGACTGCATCAAGATCGACCGCAGCTTCGTCGCCCGACTGTGCACGGTGGATGGAGATCGCACACTGGTGACCGCCATGATCACCCTGGCCCATGCCCTGCACCTGCGGGTCATCGCCGAGGGGGTCGAGACGGCGGATCAGTTGGCGGTCCTCCGTACATTGAATTGCGATCTGGGCCAGGGCTATTGGTTCGCCCGCCCCGCCGAGGCGGCGGTAGCGGCGAACCTGTTGCGCATGGCCGCGCGCGAGGCCGAGGGGTCGCCGATCATCCGTCGGGCAAGCTGCGCGTCTCGCCCTAGGACCGCGTCAGAAACAAGTTAGGTGATTTCCGACAATTTAGATACCGGTCAATGTAGGTGCGACTTCAGTCGCACCTGCGTCCGAATCGGTGCGACTGACGTCGCACCTACATCCGAGCCGATGGTGGGTGGTATCCGGTGTTCCGGAAATCACCTTAAACAACGATGGTGTTTAACTTGTTCTTGAC